>CAVAMP010000058.1:0-10198 GCA_963589825.1 Flexilinea sp.
ACCATCCTCTTATTTTTTATTGCTGAGCGCCGTCCTCTATTCCTTAGGGTAGGAGAAGGTGATTGTCATCGTAGGCTTCTTCTCGGTGGAGGCTGGGCCGTAGAGCTTGCAGCTGTAGTAGCGGTCCTTGTCCAGTTCGGTGGAGGTGGAAGTGGTGGAACTGCTTGAAGATGAGGCGTATGCCGCCATCATCATATAGTTGTAGTAATTGTTGTAGTAGCTGTTGTAGCCGTAGCTTCCATATCCGTAGCCATAACTTCCGTAACCGTAGCCGTTGTAGAGGCTGTTGTAGTAGGAGCTGTAGGCGAGGGCGCTGAGATAGTCGTTGTAGCTGCTTGAGGAGGAGGAAGATGAAGTCTCGTCAACCTCGTCGTGCATAATCAGCATCCAGATGTCGTACTGGCTCTCCCTCTTGGCGAAATCCTCGTCGGACTCGCTGTCCTTCTTGCTCAGACGAAGCAGCTCCTGAATGTGGTGGCTCACGTCAGGCTCGTAGCAGAGGGTGGAGCGGTTGATTGTGCCCTGGTTCTCGCTGGAGACGCTCGCATCCGTAAGACCCGCGTATGAAACCACTGAGAGGGTGTCGCCGGAGGTGGTGACGCTCTTTCCCTGCAGACGGCAGGTCGGGCTCAGAGTCTCGGGATAATAGTCCAGAGCGGAGAAATCTCCCGAAGTCTCAAACGGAAGCTTGATTGTGGCCTTGTTGATTACAACCTTTGAAAGAGCGACCTTCTTCAGAGAATCAGACATAGAGTCATATCCCTCTATTTTCGCGCTTATGGCCTTCGTGACCTCCTCCTTGAGCTCCTGTGCACGCAGAACCGGTTTCAGGCCCGAACCGCCTTCGATGTAGATATTCTCGGTGGATGAAGCTGACGGGGCGATTTTGCCCTCGCTGCTGCTGAAGTTGAAGCCGTACTGGGTCGGGAGGGTGCTGGAGTCCTCGGCGACGAATTCCGCCGCGCCGACCATAAAGACGAGCGAGGTGTCAATCACTCCCCTGTCGTCGAACTTTGCCCTGTACTTGAGCTCAACATAGTTGCCGGTGATGTAGTTGTAGTCGTTCACGTCCACTGCGACGTCGAACATATTGATTCTTCCACTGCCGTAGGTAGGGCGGTCGGCCTTGATGAGGATGCCCGGGAGTCTCTTTATGTAGGCGCTCACGGAGTCAAGCGGCATTCCGCTGAGGGCCTCGAGGTATTTCTGGCCGAACTCGGCGCTGAAGTTGAACGAGAGGGAGTCCCCGCCGTTGTAGGTCGGGATGCCTTCGGTGACTACGCCGGCAGCTTCGTCGTAGAGGTCAGCGGAGCTCTGTCCCGCATAAATATAGTTCTCGTCCAGAGGCTTTTTGAGCTCATAGACGCGGATGTTCTGGATTATGTTCTCCTGGGATGCGTCGCGGAAGGAGACCGTGTCCTTCGCGAGGGCGAAATGGAACTGCCGGAACTCTATGTTCTCGCCGAGGTCCAGGGCGTCGGTGGTGTCGGCGATGGGAATCAGCGCAAATGCGGCTTCCCTCTCGCTCCAGCCCATCTCGGGGTCGTTCACTCCTCCGATGCAGATTCTGCGGGAATTGTAGCCTCCGAGCTCGGACGCTTTCTGCATCTCGATGCTTTCCAGGTCAAAGGAGGTGATGCCCACCTGCCATATATCCGAGTCCGGGATGAATTCCTGCCCGAGAGTGCCGTCGGTCTTCACGCAGGACGGGCAGCAAAATGCCGCAATGACTGCGGCACCTGCTATAAACTTTTTACTGTCGAAAAACTTCATCGGAAGTTGTTTAATGTTACAGACTGTCGTAAAAATTGTTGTAGGCGTCGATGTACGAGCCGCTCTCCAGAGCCTGGGCGTCGAACGGCAGCAGAGGAAGATTCTCTCCCTTGCAGAAATCCACAACTTCTGAAGGAATGCCCTCGTCGCCGAGAATGACCCCGTCGGAGTACCGGGCGGCAAGTTTTGCAAGGTTTATGCCGTTCGGCTCCTTAAGAAGCGCCGTGTCCTCGTCGGTGATGTTCCCGAAGCGGAGCATTTCGCGGAAACCCTCGGAGAAAGTCTCTCCGTAGGCCTCGTCGTAGAGCGAAAGCACCACCTTGCTGGAGGAGAAAATAGGGTCGTCGATATATGCCTTTTTAAGGTAGAGCGGGAGGATGTGGGAAATCCATCCGTGGCAGTGGATAATGTCCGGAGCCCAGCGAAGCTTTTTCACCGTCTCGAGCACGCCGCGGGCGAAGAAAATGGCCCTCTCATCGTTGTCCCTGAAAAACTGCCCCTTGTCGTCGAAGCTCACCTGCTTGCGATGGAAATAGTCCTCATTGTCAATGAAATAGACCTGCATCCTCGCGGAGGAAACGGACGCCACCTTGATGACCAGAGGACGGTCGACGTCGTTGACGATTATGTTCATCCCCGAAAGACGGATGACTTCGTGGAGCTGGTTTTTCCTCTCGTTGATGCAGCCGTAACGCGGCATAAAGGAGCGGATTTCCTTCTTCTTTTCCTGGATTCCCTGCGGGAGATATCTTCCTATCCCGGCGATTTTCGTCTGCGGGAGGTACGGATATATCTCTGAGTTGACGAAAAGGACTCTTTTGGCGGAATTTCCCATAGTAAGCGTGTATTTTTTAATAAATATCCCCACAAAGATAATAATAATTTTTCACAAATTATTTACCTTTGGAGGTTTGTTCCGCCTTCAGGGCTTCGGAAGATAGAATTTATGGCATTGAATGACAATAAGATAATAAGAAAAAGGTTCATCCACACCTTCCTTTCGTCGGTGGTGAGCATCTCTCTGGTGCTGCTTCTGGTGGGGATTGCGGGACTGCTGCTCGTGTCGAAGGGGAGCGTTTCGGACTACCTCAAGGAAAATATGCAGGTGAGCGTGATGATGAAGCGGGATGTGGGGGAAGCCGCCGCGCTGAAATACAAAAAGAGCATCGACGACCTCCCGTTCGTGAGAAGTTCCGCCTACATTTCGAAGGAACAGGGCGCGAGGGAGATGGCCCAGCTGCTCGGGGAGGATTTTCTGAGCATTTTCGAGACGGCCCCGATTCCGGTTTCAATTAACCTTACGCTGAAGGCCGACTATGTCTCTCCGGACTCCCTGGCGGTGGTAAAGGCCGCGCTGGAAGGGTCAGAGCAGGTGGAGGAAGTTGTGTATCAGCAGTCGCTGGTGGACGCTCTGAATTCGAACCTGAGCAAAATCTCGATTTTTCTCGCCGTGTTCATCGCCCTGCTACTTTTCATCTCTTTCGTGCTGATTAACAACACCATCCGGCTGAGCGTCTATTCAAAGCGGTTCACAATCCACACGATGAAGATGGTGGGCGCGACGAGGGGGTTCATCGCCCGTCCGTTCCTGCTTCAGGGAGCGTTCCAGGGGCTTTTCGCCTCGTTCCTTGCGATAGTTATGATTCTCGGGGGGCTGTTTTTCCTCCGTCATCAGTTCGCACAGCTTTTCGCGGTGTTCACTCTCCCGATGCTCGTGGAGGTGATTGCGATTGTGGTGGTGAGCGGACTTGCAATCTGCGTCCTGAGCAGTTATGTGACCGTCAATAAGCTCATTTCGCTGAAAAAGTCGGAGCTTTACTATTGACGGCCGTGGGATTTGTAAAGGAATTGAATTATTGAGGCGTGGGGGGGGATTTGGAAAGGCATTGAATTGTTGACGGCCGGCGGGGGAATTGAAAATTGAAGGTATATACCTATAACATAGATAATTAGAGAAAATATGGATAAAAAAAAGAACAATACCGTGCAGGGGGACGCTGCAGAAAAGATGGCGATAACCCCGCGGGGACTCAGGCTGCTGCTTGCGGGACTTATAGTTATGGTCGCAGGGTACATTCTCCTTTGCGGAGGGGCGAGCTCGGACCCGAAGGTCTTCAGCTACGAAATCTTTGATTTTCAGCGGCTTGTGGCGGCTCCGCTCGTTATCCTCGCGGGCGTAGTGATTGAAATCATCGCAATTATGGGAGTCCGCAAACAGGGCAAGAAAGAATAACCTCCGCTTTGGAGAAAGACTAATACTTATGAACTGGTACGAAGGCATATTGCTCGGTCTGTTGCAGGGACTCACGGAGTTTCTTCCGGTGAGCAGCAGCGGACATCTGCAGATTGGGAAGGAACTTCTCGGAATCGAGGCCGGGGGCGACCTGGTTTTTGAGGTCACGGTGCACGCCGCGACGGTTCTGAGCACGATTGTGGTGTTCAGAAAACAGATTTGGGACCTGCTGAAGTCACTTTTTGTTAAAGACGGACTTTTCCGCAGCATCGCGCACCCTTCCCGCTTCAACGAGGGGACGGACTATGTGCTGAAAATCTGCGTTTCGATGATTCCCGTATTCATCGTGGGAGTTTTCTTCAAGGACGCCGTGGAAGGGCTTTTCAGTTCGATTTACGTGGTGGCGGGTGCGCTTCTGGTGACCGCCCTGCTGCTTTTCCTTTCGGACAATGTGTCCAAGTTGAAAGGCTGCAGAAAGAGCTGCTGCAGCTACCGTTCTCCCCTCTCCCCTGCTGACGGGAAAGCCGCAGAAGGGACAGGCGCCGCAGAAGGCGTTTCGGCCAAAGGCACAAGCGCTGCAGAAAATGCAGCCCAGGGGCCTGCAAACGGCATTTCCTACTGGCAGGCGCTGGTTGTGGGGCTCGGACAGGCTGTGGCCGTAATCCCGGGACTTTCCCGCTCCGGCACCACCATCGCGACGGGGCTTCTCTGCGGGGTGAAACGCGAAGTCGTGGCCCAGTTCTCCTTCCTTATGGTGCTCATCCCGATTCTCGGCGAGGCTTTCCTGGAGATCGTGGGCGGCGAACTGGCCCAGACTTCAGTCGGGGCACTCCCCCTTATTCTCGGATTCCTCTCCGCATTCATTTCAGGACTTTTCGCCTGCAAGGCAATGATAGCGCTCGTGAAAAAGACAAAACTCGGATGGTTCGCGCTCTACTGCGCGATTGTCGCCGTCCTCATATTCATTTTCGCATAGGTCCTTTATTCATTTTCGCGCAGGTCCTTCAACTCGCGCTCTCATATAGACATAAAGTTTTATCAGTCAAGCATATAACCCCAAAACTCAGATGGCAGGAAAACTCACATATTTCGTCTCGGACGTGCACCTGGGGTGTGACGTTCTGAACCCCGCAGACAGGGAGGCGAGGTTCGTGGGCTTTCTGCGCTCTCTCCCTCCAGAGACAGCGAACCTCTATCTTCTCGGGGACATCTGGGACTTCTGGTACGAGTGGAGAGATGTGGTGCCGAAGGGCTATGTGAGGGTGTTTGCGGCGCTTCTGGACCTTATGGACAGAGGGGTCAACGTCTATTTCTTCCGGGGCAACCACGATGTGTGGAGCTACTCCTATTTCGAGTCGCTCGGAATGAAAAGGCTGGAGCAGCCATACCTCGTGGAGATTGAGGGAAAGACCTTCTGCCTCGGTCACGGAGACGGTCTGGGGCCGGTTCCGAGGGGCTACCGCATCCTCTACGGCATTTTCCACTGCCGCCCTCTCCAGAAACTTTTCAGCACTCTGCACCCATGGTTCGCGTTCAGGCTCGGGAACACCTGGTCAAAGAACAACCGCCTCAAGCACAAGACGGAGTATGTTTTCAAGGGCGCTGACGAGCCGCTCTGCAAGTTCGCGGAGAAGTTCGGAGCAGAGCACAAGGTGGACTACTTCATCTTCGGGCATTTCCACTCCCGGGTGGACATTCCGCTTCACTGCGGGGCGCGCTTTCTTATGGTCAAGGACTGGTTCCGCGGCTCGCCGTATATTGTCTGGGACGGGCAAAATCTTGAATACAAAGAGGCTAAATAGGAGCGGTCTGCGGCGTAGTAGCTCGCCCAAGCCTCACACACAATAAAAAAGGCGGCCCTTGCGAGGTCGCCTTAATTATTGTATTGAATCTTTATTAGAGGTTCACATTGTCTGATTTCCAGTCAGCTACTGCAGGCACGATGCCGAGCTCCACGATTTCGTCCCTCATCTTGCAGAGGTGTGCGTATGAAGCGTCGAGAGCGGCCATTTCCTCAGGAGTTCCCTGCGGGAGAGTGTAGTGGCAGCCGGTTGCGTCGATTGTGGTAGGCATAGCCATCATAACGTTCTTGTACTTGCCGCAGTTAACGTATGTACCTGCTGGAAGAGTGAACGGAGTGCCGCCCATTGCAGCCTCAATCATCTTGACTGCGTTGTAGGCAGGGCTCTGGAATGATGAACGGCCGCGAAGTTTGATGATTGCGGAACCGCCCTGAATTGTCTCCTGTTTGATTTCTGCCATCCTCTCGGAGGAAAGACCCATCTCGGAAAGCGGCTTTCCTGCGATCTTCACCTGTGAAGCGAAAACTGCCATCTGCTCGCCGTGTCCGCCGTAGGTGTGAGCACCTGTAACTGAGCTCTGAGGCACGCCGAACTCCTTTGCGAGGTTGCTCTGGAGACGGGTTGAGTCGAGGGCTGCGAGGGAAGTGAGCTGCTCAGGCTTCAGACCTGAGTGGATGAGGGCGGTGAGAGCCGTCACGTCAGCAGGGTTGAAGATGACAACCACGTGCTTTACATCCGGGCAGTACTTCTTGATGTAGTCACCGAACTCGGCTGCGATTTTGCAGTTTCCCTTGAGAAGGTCCTCGCGGGTCATACCCTCCTTACGTGGAGCTCCACCTGAAGAGATGATGTATTTTGCATCCTTGAAAGCGACCTGAGGGTCAACGGTCCAGGTGATGTTGGCACCCTCGAAACCGCAGTGGTACATTTCTTCTGCCACGCCGTGAACACCCGGCTCGAAGATGTCGTAAAGGCAGATGTTCGGAGTAAGGCCGAGCATAAGCGCAGTCTGTGCCATATTGGAACCGATCATTCCGCCGGCACCGACAATTGTAAGTTTCTCGTTTGTTAAATATTTCATAATATTATGAATTAAGAATTATCAAATTTCCGCCTTTCAGCAAGGAGCGTAACGCAGTAATTCGCCTCTTAAAAACAATCTCTCAAAAATCGGGCGCAAAGATAGCAATTTATTAAAAAATAGCAACTAACTGTTTATGGATTTGAGCGATTACTAAAAAATAACTATATTTGCAGCCGAAATTATAAATGACGACAGATAAGTGGAACCTCCCAGTCCAATATTAGGCACTCAGAGCATCACGGCGGACAGTCCTTCTGACCCCCCGCTGGCGGCAACCCTTTATATCACAATGTTAGGTACATCCCTTCGCAAAGGGGATGCGCTCTTTTGTTGTGCATAGGTCTCTGAAAACCCCGATTGACCCGGAAGGAATTTGAACGAATAAAAAGGTATATAACTATATGGCACTTTATTTAAGGAAAGAACTGAAAAACGGAGCGGAACTCGCAGTCTGGCAGATAACCGAGACCGAAGACGAACTCAAAGCGCTCAGCTCGGTCCCTACTGACGAAATGGAAGAAATCAGCCTCTACGGCAGCGAGTCTCAGAGAAAGCAGAAACTCGCCGTGAGGGCGCTCATAAACGAGCTTTTCGACGAGAAGATGTACCTCGACCACCACGACAACGGCAAGCCTTATCTTGAGAACTGCGCCACCAACATAAGCATCACCCACACGAACAAATACGTCGCCGTCATCATCCACGACGAGGACGACCTCGGGATTGACATCGAGTCGCTCGACCGCGATTTCTCCGCCGTGGAGGAAAAAGCCCTCTCGGAAGACGAGCAGGACGACCTCGACGACGAGGACCGCAGGAAAAAGAACGAGCAGCTCGCCATCTACTGGTGCGCCAAAGAGGCAATCTACAAGAGGATGTCACAGAGCAGGGTGGATTTCTCCGAGCAGATTGAGGTGGAGAAGTTCAATCCCAAGGGCGAAGGCGAGTTGGAGGCGACTTTCATCCACAAGGACGGCCACGAGGAGGAGTTTGAACTGGAGTATATGACGTTCGACCGCCACGTCCTGGTCTGGCTGGTAGGTTAAAATCCTCCAAAAGAGCGAATTACCGCGTTGTCCCTTGGGGAAAACTTTCTGAAATTTTAGCTCAAAGGAGTTTCTCTATATCTTAAAACGGACACCGGCTTCAAGGCCGAAGGCGAGTGGCTGCGCGGTGCGGATGCTGCGCGGCTGAGAGTTATTGAAATAGTAGCGGACGCTCGGGTCGATGTAGATGCCGAGGAAATCCACCGGGGAATATTCCACTCCGAATCCGGCTTTCACCGAGGTCTGCACACCGCTCACTTTCTTGTTGTAGGAGATTGAAGTCCCTTCGTATTTGCCGCCGTAGTGGTTCACAAGACACTTTTCCACCGTGCCGCCCACAAGAGCGTAGGCTTCCCAGTGCTTGTTTCCGAACACTCTGAAATACACGTCAAGAGGCACTCCGATGTAGTGCTGGGTGTTTTTCATATCGGTGGTGTAGCTCGTGATAAGATTGCCGTAATCATCCACCTCGGAATAGGTTGCGGAGACTTTTTTGCCCAGCAGGGTGTAATTTACGCCCGTTCCGACGGAAAGCCAGGGGAGGATGCGGAACTTTACGCCCACCCCGAAGGAAAGCGGGATGTTGTAGGAGTCCGGATTGGCGTTCTCAACGACAGTCGTGGCGGAAGGGCTCTTAGTTCCCTTTGCGTAAAGACGCGGGACTGAGGAGTTTTTCTGAGGGCCGGCGCCGCTGTTCGCCCCGAGAGTGAGCTCCACAGGATGGGCACGGCGGGCTGCGGAGGTCTCCTCCTTTCCGTAAACCGCCTCGATGTCGGAGTTGTCGACGACAAGGTCAGATGTCGCCTCAGATGGCTTTGCGTCCACACCTCGGAAGGCCTGAGCGGCGTCAGCAAGAAGAGGCTTGTTTTCCGACTTGACGACCTCTATCGGAGCCTCGTCGGATGGGGTGCTGTCGGTTGGAGCTTCTGCAACAGTGGTCTCTGCATCTAAGGTCTCAGCAGCAGGGGTCTCGGCAAACTGAACAGTGGACTCCCCAGCGAGAGAAATGCTCTCAGAAGATTCCTTGGATTGTGCTGGAGCCCCAACCGGAGCCTCAACCGCCTGAGCGGAGGCCTCAACCGGAGACTCAATCTGAGCGGGAGCCTCGGCAAGAAGAGCCGCCTCCTCGGGCGCAGAAACTCTTGAAAGGTCGAACACGACGAACGCGGCAGCCGTAGCGGCAGCCACACCCAGCGTCCCGGCGGCAACTTTCCACCACCAGGCCGCGGCAGGCTTCTTTGACGCCGCAGCAGCATCCAAACGCGCCTCTATCCCCTCCCAGACCCGGGACGGGACTTCCTCCTCAGTGGAGGAAAGAATCTCGCGGATGCTTTCGTCAAACTGTGTCCTTTCGTCTTTCATATATTCTCAACTTTCGCAAGTCTCTAACCTATACCTGCTTATATCTCCAACTTTCAAATCCCACGCACTCGAAACCGGTGCGTCCTATTTATATAATTCCTTAATCCTTGTCTGCAGCCAGATTCGTCCCCGGCTGAGCTGCGTCCGGGAGGTGCTTTCGGTAATCTGGAGCGCCTCGGCAATCTCCCTGTGGGAGAAACCCTCCATCACATAGAGATTGAAAACCGTCCTGAAACCCACCGGCATCTCGGTCACAAGCCTCATAAGTTCCTTGTAGCCAATCGCCTGCACGGGGGTCTCCTCTTCGGCGTGGAGTTTTCGGGCCTCAGTTATGTCGCTGCTCCCCCTCAGAGCGTCGTTTTTGCGGAGGTACATCAGGCAGGTGTTGATAAAAATCCTGCGCGCCCACCCGTCGAAGGAGCCGCTGCCGCTGTAGGTGTCCAGCTTGGAGAACAAAGCAACGAAACCGTCCTGAAGAAGATCCTCAGCCACGGTCCTGTCGCCGACATAGCGGATGCACACAGGAAAAAACCGGGGCGCAAGAAGATTGTACATCTCCCTCTGTGCCGCCCGGTCGCCTGCAACGCATCTGTCTATGAGTTCTACTGCTCTGTCTCCGTCCACCTCAACTGGATGACGGACCGGTCATAACGCAAAAATAGATGCAACCCCGGTCCTTTATGTTGCATCAAATCCGTAAGCGATTTGCAAAGCCCCATCCGCCAACAAGCGAAACCCCAAGCCAGCAAATCATATTTTCTGCCAAATTTAACCTTTTTTCGCGAATTGCCCGCAATTTAAGGTCCGTGAAGTTTGCGCAGTCCGACACAACCGAAGAGGAGCAGATTTCCCGACTCGGCGGGAAAAGCAGAGCCGTAACTCCAAAATTCACGGAGTT
>CAVAMP010000059.1:0-10183 GCA_963589825.1 Flexilinea sp.
GAAAGCACCACGCCCACTGTGCAGATGGCAACCCCGGCCCACTGGCGAGGATTGAGCATCTCCTGCCCGATGAGTCCTGCGATGAGAGCCGAGACCACCGGAATCAGAGCCGAGAAAATGCTCGACTTCGCCACCCCGAGCTTCTTGATTGTCCCCACCCAGAGGCTGAACGCAAGGCTGGAGCACAGAAGCGCAAGGCACAGAATCGGCTTCCACACCTCCCAGCTCAGATATTTTTCCGCGCTGAAGTCGCTGAGTCCCTTGAAAAGAAACAGCGGAAGAAGATACACCGAGCCTATAAGGAACTGATACATAACGATTACCTGGCTCGGGTAGCCCCCGCTTAGCTTCTTGGTGATGCTCGCGTGCCCGACTTCCGAAATCACTGCGACAAGAAGGAAAACCAGCCCCAGGATGAAGTTCTCCCCGAGTTCCCCGCGCGCCATCGCCACGAGCACAATGCCCCCCAGCGACAGCAGGATGCCGAAAATGTTGAGCGGAGTTATTTTCTCCCTGAAAAACAGCAGTCCCGCGAATATGGAAAAAATCGGGATGGTGGCAATCGCCATCGCGCTGATGGTAGGAGACCCCGTTTCCTTGATTCCGTAGGTTTCGCAGAGAAAATAGATGAAAGGCTCGCAGAAGGCAAGCAGCAGAAACCAGGGAACGTCCTTTTTCTCAATCCTGCACAGTTTCCGCGTCAGAAGATTGAGGGCGAAAAGCGCAACTCCGGCAATGAAAATCCTTACAAAAACGAAATAGAATATGGGGATATTGTTGTTAATCAGACTGTCGGACCAGATGTACGATGCTCCCCACAAAATGACCGCGCTCAGTGAAACTATGTATGTGAGGGCGTTCCCTCCCAAAATTTTCTTGTCCTTTCCCATTCCTATTCCATTCTATTTCCGTCCCCGAAAGCGGGATAATCCCGCCCCTTCCGGGACTACTTCTTCCTCGGTTTTATTTTTCTGAATTTGAGCCTCAGCACACCCCAGAACGCTTCTCCGAAGATGCTTCCGCTCATTTTTGAAGTGCCCTCCTTGCGGTCCACGAAGATGATCGGCACCTCCACAATCTTGAATCCCAGCTTGTAGCAGCTGTATTTCATCTCAATCTGGAAACCGTAGCCGTACATACTGATTTTGTCAAGGTCGATGGTCTCAAGAACCCTGCGGCGGTAGCACTTGAAGCCCGCCGTGGTGTCGAAAACCTTCATCCCGAGCACCGTCCTCACATAGACCGAAGCATAGTAGGACATAATCACGCGCCCGATCGGCCAGTTGATTACGCTGATTCCGTTGCAGTAGCGCGAGCCTATCGCAAGGTCCGCCCCGCCCTCCGCACAGGCCGCGTAGAGCCGCGGAAGGTCCGCAGGATTGTGCGAAAAGTCGGCGTCCATTTCGAAAATGTAGTCATATCCCTTTTCCAGAGCCCATTTGAATCCGGTTATATACGCGGTTCCGAGCCCGAGTTTGCCGCTTCTTTCCACAAGAAACAGCCTCCCCGGGAACTCTCCCTGAAGAGTTTGCACAATACCGGGGGTGCCGTCCGGAGAACCGTCGTCGATTACAAGGATGTGGTAGTCGCCCTCAAGCGCAAGGATGGCGCGGGTGATTCCCTCGATGTTTTCTTTCTCGTTGTAAGTCGGAATTATGACTATTTTCCTGTCCATAACGCGTGTTGATTTCAGCCTGCTCAAACATTGAAAACGCCCTCCGGGGGCTCCCGTCCGGCAGGGGCAAAAATTCTATCCCACAAAGGTAACAATTTTTTGAGTTTTTCGGCCGTTACATTATATTTGTATGTTTTTTCAGTGTAAGAAAATTGAAAACGCAAAGTAAATATATCAGGTACGAAAATAAAACACAATGAATATGAAAAAGTCTTTGAAACTATTTGTACTTCTGTGCGTTAGCCTTGCAGCGGTTTCCTGCGGCGGTTCCGACTCCTCCGCTCCTGCGGAACCCGACGGCGACTTCGTGAACTGGATTGACGCCTACACCGGGGGACTTGTCTCAAGCAGTTCTACGATAAAAGTGGAGTTCGCATCCGCTCCTGACACCTCGGTTCCGGCCGGCGATGTGCTGAAATTCTCCCCGTCCCTCAAGGGAGAGGCCCGCTGGGTCGGTGCGCAGATGATTGAGTTCATTCCTGAGGAAGATGCCCTGAAGCAGGACAGGCAGTACAAGGTGAAACTCGCTCTGGACAAAATCTTCACAATCGAGGACCCGAAGCTGAAGACTTTCGAGTTCAGTTTCAAAGTCGCTCCCAGGAAGGCGACGCTGAGCATCGAAAATGTAAGGGCGGACAGAACGACAGTCACCGTCAACGGTAAAGTCAAACTCAGCGAGGCTGTTCCCGAAACCAGTCTGAAGGAATATCTCTATCTTGAAGGAGATGTCGCCGGAGCGGAAATTACCCTTTCCAGAGTTTCTGACACCGAGTATGACTTCAGCTGCGGGCCTCTTGAGAGAAAGTCCGCCGAAGGCAAGCTCACGGTGGTTTTCGACGGTCAGAAAGACAAGTTTGAAAAGACCGTTTCCGTAAGCGCCGCGATCCCTGCAAACTCCGGATTTTCAGTATTTTCCGCAAAAAAAGTCGACGGAACCGAGCCTTATATAGAGGTGGTTCTCTCCCAGCCGCTCGACCCTCTTGCGGACATCAGCGGCCTTTTCACCCTCAATGGATGCGGGAAGTACTACACCACATTCAACGGCAACATAGTTAAAGTCATATATGAAAGGAAGAATTCTGACGACAAAATCGAACTCACCGTTTCCGGCCTTCTGAAAGACTCCCAGGGCCTCAAACTCGGCGCGGACTGGACTGCGACATTCGAGAACAACGAGCCCAAACCGCAGGTGGAACTTTTGTGCAGCGGAAGCATTCTTCCGGATGCCGGCTGTCTCGTGCTCCCGTTCCAGGCGGTGAACCTGAGGGCCGTGGATGTGAAGGTCGTGAAAATCTACAAAAACAATATCCTCTCTTTCCTTCAGGACAACGACCTTGACGGAGATTCTCAGATACGCCGCTCAGGCCGTCTTGTCTATAAGAAGACTCTCCCGCTGAACACTGATTCCCACAAAAACCTTCATCAGTGGAACACCTTTTATGCCGACCTTTCCGGTCTTATGAAGCGGGACGGAGGGTCGCTCTACAGGGTGAGCCTTTCCTTCAAGAAGGAATACTCCCTTTACGGACTGGATGAGTCTTCCGCACAAGGCTCTGACGGAGAGCCTCTTACAAAACTCTCCTCAGGCGAAATGACCCCGGATGACGAGGCCGTATGGGACGAGCCCGAGACCTACTATTACGACAATTACTACAACTGGAACGAGTACGACTGGCAGGACCGCGACAATCCGTTCACTCCGTCCTATTATATGGTGAGTGGCCGTTTCCCGAGCATAAATCTGCTTTCGACAAATCTGGGACTTGTCGCTAAGGCGTCCCGTGGCAATACGTATGACGTCTGGGTCAACGACATCATTTCGACAAAGCCTGTCGCCGATGCGGAGCTCACAGCCTACTCCTTCCAGCTGCAGAGCCTCGGAAAGGCTAAAACCGATGCCGAAGGCCACGCGAAGATGTCCCTTGGCGGGAAACCGTTCGTGATTAAGGCCGTTTCCGCCGGCAACGCCTCCTATCTTAAAGTTACTGACTCCGATGTCAACTCTCTGAGCAAATTCGAAGTGGGGGGCGAAAAGATTGAAAAGGGCATCAAGGGCTTCCTTTATGGTGAAAGGGGAGTCTGGAGGCCGGGAGACAAGATTCATCTGGTGCTCATCGCCGCCTCTTCCGAAGGGTCGCTTCCCCAGAACCATCCCGCTGTCCTTGAACTCTATACCCCTAAGGGTCAGCTATATACGCGCTCGGTCTGCGCCAAGTCGGTAAATGGCTTCTATGTCTTTGAGGTGCAGACCTCAGAAGACGACGAAACCGGCACCTACAATGCCTACGCAAAGGTCGGCGGAGCAGCGTTCCATAAATCTCTGCATATAGAGACCATAAAGCCCAACAGATTGAAAATCAATCTTGATATTCCTTCATCCGGGCTCAAGGCGGGTAAGAGAGCGACGCTTGAACTGAGCTCCGCCTGGCTCACGGGTCCGGCGGCGTCAGGGCTTCAGGCCAAAGCCCAACTTTCTCTGAAACCGGGTTCTTCTTCCCCTTTCAAGGGTTATGAAGGCTATATATTCTCAAATCCTCTTTCCGAATACAAGGGCTCCGAAAGTGAATTTTTCTCTACCCGTCTGGACTCCCGCGGAAAGGCTACGGTGAAAGTCGAAGTTCCTGCAGCGAAGGATGCTCCGGGCCTGCTCAAGGCAACGGTGGCAACCAGGGTGGTTGAGCCGAGCGGAAACGAAAGCATAGTGTCACAGAGCGTAAAGTGCTCTCCTTTCGATGCATACGTGGGAGTGAAAGTCCCTTCGTCCTCTGAAAACTATCTCGAAACCGACAAAACTCACACTTTCTGTGTCTGCCTTGTGGACTCCGAAGGCAAGAGAGTTTCGGGGCACAGACTGGACTACCGCATCTATCGTCTGGAATGGAGATGGTGGTGGGAACGTAACGGGGCGACTGCGTCTCTTTCCGACTATCTCAACGCCCACTCCGAGAAACTGTATTCCTCAGGACAGGTCACTTCAGGAGCGAGCGACTGCAAAATAGACTTCAGCATTTCATATCCTGACTACGGACGTTTCCTCATCTATGTCCATGACAAGGACGGCGGTCACTCCAGCGGCAGCATCTTCTACTGCGACTGGCCGTACTGGAGGGGAATGGCCGACAGGGGAGACGGCTCCAACGCGACTATGCTCGCCTTCTCTCTCGACAAGAAATCCTACTCAGTCGGCGAAGAGGGGGTGATTTACATTCCTGCCTCAAAGGGCGGAAGGGCTCTGGTGACTTTCGAAAACGACTCCCGCGTTCTTTCATCCTCCTGGGTGGAAACTTCCGCCGAGACTCAGACCCAGTTCCGTTTCTCCGTGACGAAAGATATGGCGCCGAACTGCTACGCCTGCATCACGCTTCTCAACCCGCACAGCCGCACCGCCGACGGGCAGCCTATCAGAATGTACGGAGTGCAGCCGGTTACTGTAAGCAACCCTTCATCCCATCTAGCACCGGTTCTCTCCCTTCCTTCAGTCATCCGGCCTCAGGAGGAATTTACCGTGAAGGTGAAGGAAAAGGACTCGAAACCGATGACTTACACGCTTGCCATTGTTGACGAGGGCTTGCTTGACCTTACCTCATTCAAAACTCCTGACCCGTGGAAAGCTTTCAACCGCAAGACGGCTCTCGGAGTCAAAACCTGGGATATATATAATAATGTAATAAACGCTTTCGCTACGGCCTCCTCTTCAATGCTCAGCATCGGCGGAGATGAGGATACGGGCGTGGACGGCACCCCGCGCGACAACCGTTTCAATCCTGTCGTGGAATTCCTCGGGCCTTTCACTCTCAAAAAGGGAGGCGAGGCAACCCACTCGATTACGCTCCCGATGTATGTGGGAAGCGTCAGGGTTATGGTCGTTGCCGCCCAGGGCGGAGCCTACGGCTGCGCCGACAAGGCCGTACCTGTCCGCTCGCCGCTTATGGTGCTTCCGACTCTCCCGAGAACGCTCTCTGTGGGTGAGAAGGTCACGATGCCGGTGAATGTTTTCGCAATGGAGGAAGATATAAGGGATGTTGAGGTGAGCGTCAGCGTTGAAGGTGCTCTCTCTGTTGAAGGAGGTTCCACAAAGGCCCTCCAGTTCACCGGCGCCGCTGACAAGCTCATTTCTTTCTCCCTGCGTTCAGGCTCGTCCACCGGGAAGGCTGTGGTGACCGTGACGGCGAAATCGGGCTCATATTCCGCCAGCGAAACCGTCAGTCTTGAGGTCCGCAATGCAAATCCGGCAGTCTCGTCGCTTTCGCGGGCAATGCTCAAAAAAGGCGAAAGCCGCACATTCAGCTGTGCGGAAATCGTCGCCGGGGACGATTTCAACATGATTGAGGTAAGTTCTCTCCCGTCAATAGATGTCAACAGGGTTTGGGCGTATGTCAACTATTACCCTCACCTGTGCACGGAGCAGCTCTCCGCAAGGGGCATAACTCTGCTTTCCATCCTGCCTCAGCTCGATTACAATAGAAAGGAGCAGGCCCGCAAAATGATAACCTCCATCCTTTCCGACCTTTGCCAGAGGCAGCTTCCAAACGGAAATTTCGCCTGCTGGAAGGATGAAACTTCTGTCAATCTCTGGGCAGACGCGATGGCCGGACATTTCATAACCCTTGCCGCCAACAGCGGTTTCAGCATAAACGGCGGAGTTTTCGGCGCGTGGAGGAAAAAGGTTACGAATTTTGTCGGCACAAGACGTTCGATGGGCAACGCCAAGGATGACCTTGCGGCATACTATCTCTATGTTCTTGCGCTTTCGGGCAACTCTCAGGACGGGGCGATGAACCGCTTCAAGTCTTCGGACAAACTTACCGTGAGTGCGCAGTACCTTCTTTCTTCAGCCTATTCGCTCTCCGGGAAAAAGTCTGTGGCTCAGAATATTCTCTCTTCAGTCAAGTCCCGCAATGCCTTCGACATCTCGGACGGCGGAGACGAATACTTTGCATCGAGGCTTCGAAATCAGGCCCTTGCGCTTGAGGCTCAGGTTCTCTGCGGCAACACGTCATCGGCCCTTTCTCTGGCAAAGGAAGTCGCCGACGGCTTTGCCAAGGAAGGTTACACCACACAGACAACGGCCTTTGCCGCTGTAGCCCTCTCCAGACTTTATCCTCTTGTCAGCCAGGATCCTATGACCTTCGGCTATGAGTGCGGATTCGGGGCCGAGGGAAGCAATTCCGAGAACATAAAAACCGTCCAGGCCACCTGGTCCCGTACTCTCCCGAAGGAGGCGAAGAATGTGAAGATTACCAACACCACTTCAGGAGTGCTCTATGTTGGTCTTACTTCCAGGACTACAGTCCGTTGCGGGGAGAAAACTGAGGCGGCGGGAGAGTCGCTCAGCCTCAAGGTTGTCTATACGGACGGCGACGGCAATCCGCTGAATCCTTCATCGCTCTCCCAGGGAGATGATTTCACGGCCAAGATAACGGTGAAAAATCTCGAGGGCACAAGGGATTTCAGGAATCTGGCTCTTCATTTCGGCGTGCCTTCCGGCTGGGAGATTTTCAACAGCCGTCTTTTCACCGGCACCGAGGCCGGAGCGTCACTTTACTCGCACTGCGACATCCGCGACAGTGAGATTTTCTACTATTTCGACCTTCCTCGCGGTAGAGAAAAGACTTTCACTGTGGCTCTGACGGCTTCCTATCTCGGAGAGTTTACGTTTCCGAGCACGGTGTGCGAGGCTATGTATGATAATTCTGTGTTTGCCCGTACAGCTTCCGGGACAGTAGAAGTTAAATAAAAAGCGATCTACTGCGTTCCTCTCCTAGCCCAAATCCTCTGGGCCGACAGGTTGCTGCGGTATTGGGCGTCGCCCGGAGCCTTGTATCTCATCTTTTTATTTAACTTCTTCCAAGTTGTACAGTTAGATTGTACTTGTATGTTTACGGAAAGGATTTGTTCGGAAGGCAGGAACCTGATTTTGACTTTCAAAGTCAGGTTTCTTGCTTTGCTGCGCTCTGACCGCAGAAGGCTTTTCCTTTCCGGAATTGCAGTAGCGGCGTTCCTTGCCATAGCTCTGGGCTTTGCTTTCTGCCTTCCCCGAGATCTTTTTGAGGGCACTTCATATTCTACGGTTGTGGAAAGCAGGGAAGGTGAGCTTCTCGGGGCCCGCACCGCTGAGGACGGGCAGTGGAGGTTTCCGCCTTCCGGGGATGTTTCTCCGGTGGCAGGCTCAGCAGACAAAACTGCGCTCGGGGACGGCTCCACGGCCGTTTCTCCCCGTTATGCCGCCGCGCTCGTTCAGTTCGAGGACAGGCATTTCTATGTGCATAACGGCATTAGCATCCCTTCCATTGCAAGGGCCCTCGTTCAGAACTTCAGGAGCGGCAGGGTAGTCAGCGGAGGAAGCACCATCACGATGCAGACAATCCGGCTCAGCCGTCCTGAGGCTCCACGAAGCTTAGGCGAGAAAGTGCTCGAAGCCGTTCTCGCCCTTAGGCTTGAACTTCGCTGCTCCAAGGACGAAATCCTCGCCCTCTATGCTGCCCACGCCCCGTTCGGCGGCAATGTGGTCGGCCTCGAGGCTGCTTCCTGGCGCTATTTCGGCAGATCCTCGGACGAGCTCACCTGGGCCGAAGCTGCAACCCTCGCGGTTCTGCCCAATTCCCCGTCGCTCATCCATCCGGGCCGAAACCGTTCGGCCCTGAAGGCAAAACGCGACCGCCTTCTGGACCGTCTATACAATATAGGTCTAATTGACGCGGAAACTCATCAGCTTTCTCTCGACGAGCCGCTCCCCGCAGCTCCCTATCCGCTTCCGCAGACGGCCTACCATCTTGTGGAGCGCTGCAGGGTTGAGCATCCCGGGCAGAGAGTCCGCACCGGGGTGGACATTTCGCTCCAAAAGCGTCTTGAGCAGGTCGTGGACCGCTGGAACGTGGAACTCTCCCGCTCCGGCGTGAGGGACCTTTCGACGGTCGTTATTGACGTGCAGACAGGAGAAATTCTCGCTTATTGCGGCAATGCTTTGGGACAAACTTCTCAGATGCAGGAGGCGGATTCTCTTGAGAGCGGTCCCAGTGCCGCCAGAGCCCGGAGGGAGGGCGCGCTGGTGGACATCGCCACCTCGCCCCGCAGCACAGGAAGCATCCTCAAGCCCTTCCTTTATGCGGCGCTTCTCCAGCGGGGCGACATCCTGCCCCATACTCTTGTGCCCGACATCCCGATAAGCCTTTCGGGCTTCACCCCGCACAATTTCGACCTCCACTACAGCGGCGCGGTCCCTGCCTCCGAGGCTCTTTCCCGCTCGCTTAACGTTCCGTATGTCAATCTGTTGCGCCAGTACGGAGTGCAGAATTTCTACGACCTTCTCCGGCGCGCCGGGATGACCTCCCTCACCCGCAGCGCAGACGACTACGGCCTCTCGCTCATTCTCGGCGGAGCCGAAGGACGTCTTCTGGATATGGTGAGGATGTATGGGGGGATGTCAGCCTTTTATCAAGGCATAACCTCTTGGCTTCCAAAGGATTGGCCGCTCACGGACAAGTGCTCTCTCTACTATGTGTTCGACTCCCTCAAGGAGCTCAACCGTCCGGACGAGATGGACTGGAGGATGGTTCAGTCGCTGCGCAAGGTGGCGTGGAAAACAGGTACGAGTTTCGGTTTCAGGGATGCCTGGGCGGTGGGCACCACGGCCCGCTACGCAGTAGGGGTCTGGGCAGGCAACGCCAACGGGGAGGCGTCTCCCTCATTGGTCGGAGCCCGCACAGCAGGACCGGTTCTTTTCGACATTTTCAATCTTCTGCCCCAGTCAGCGTGGTTCGACGAGCCGGACTACGGCGAATATGTCTGGGCAGAGGTCTGCACGAAATCAGGCTGCCTCGCGGGGCAGTTCTGCTCCGAGCGGGACTCTCTGATGGTTCCTCCCGCAGCGCTCCGCAGCCACAGCTGCCCCTATCACCGCCCGGTTCTTCTTTCAGCCGACGGAAAACACCGTCTCCCGGCTCCCGAGGCAGGAAGTTATACCCGCAATTTTTTCATCCTGCCCCCCGCGCAGGAGTGGTATTACAGGAAAGTGCATCCTGAATACGAATCGCTTCCTCCGCTGAAAACCGGCAAACTCCTGGATTCTTCCACCCCGATGGCTTTCATCTATCCGGAACCCCGGGCTGAGGTTTTCATTCCGGATTCCACCGACGGCAGGGAAGGGGAGATGGTTTTCCGCCTGGCGCACATAAATCCGGAGACGGAGGTTTTCTGGCATCTGGATTCCGAATATATAGGTTCGACGTCTTATTTCCATACTTTTGCTCTTAGGCCAGAGAAGGGAAGGCACACTATGACGGTCGTGGATGCGAACGGAAATTCGCTTTCTGTAACTTTTAGCGTCTTGAACTAATACTAAAGGCGCAAAGAAGCATATTTCCTTAAAAAATGTTTCTTATGCGATTTTCCATAACCTCGGCTGCGACAGTGAGTTAGGGTTTGGGACGGTTTGGGGGCGAAAAAAAGTTGCAAAAAAAAGTTGAAAAAAGTTGCGAAAAAATTTGCAGGTAAAGAAAAAAGGCGTAC
>CAVAMP010000060.1:0-10104 GCA_963589825.1 Flexilinea sp.
TTATAGTTATTCCTTATCTACTCAAAAAAGCCTATCTGACTGAAAAAGCCTGCAATTCGCTTTTTACTAACTGAAAAAGCCTGCAATTCGCTTTTTATGGGAGTTTCAGCTGATCTGGCTGTAATCTTTTATGTTGTACTTGTCTTTGCGCAGCTCGGCGAGGAGGGAGGCGTTCTTCCCCTGGGAGAGCGTAGGGTCTTCCTCCAGAACCGCCATCGCGGCCCCCCGTGCGGCGGAAAGAATAGGGCCGTCCTTTGCAAGAGAGGCGATGTTCAGCTCGATCGGCAGTCCGCTCTGCTGAGTGCCCTCCAAATCTCCGGGCCCCCTCATCTTCATATCCTCCTCCGCAATCTCGAACCCGTTTTCGGTCCTGCACATTAGATCTATCCTGTTCCGCGACTCCCGGCTCATCTTCTGCCCCGTCATCAGAACGCAGTAGGACTTTTCGCTTCCGCGGCCCACGCGGCCCCTCAGCTGATGGAGCTGGCTCAGGCCGAATCTCTCCGCACTTTCAATCACCATCACGCTCGCGTTCGGCACATCCACACCCACCTCAATCACCGTCGTAGCCACAAGGATGTCGGCCCTTCCGGCGGCGAAGGCGTCCATATTGAAATCCTTTTCCTCGTTGTCCAGTTTTCCGTGCACCACCGCAATCCTGTAGGGCGGGAACGGGAAATACTGCCGGATGGTCTCAATTCCGTTCTCAAGGTTCTGATAGTCAAGTTTTTCGTTCTCGAAAATTATGGGATAAACGATGAAAACCTGCCTTCCTGCGGCAATCTCCTGTTTGAGGAAACGGTACATCGCGCTGCGCTTGCCCTCCGTTCCGTGGATGGTCTTCACCGGTTTTCTTCCCGGCGGAAGTTCCTTGATTACAGACACATCCAGGTCACCGTAGAAGGTCATGGCAAGGGTTCTCGGGATAGGGGTCGCCGTCATAACGAGAATGTGAGGAGGCCTCCCGTCGCTGCCTTTTGCCCAAAGTCGGGACCTCTGGTCCACTCCGAAGCGGTGCTGCTCGTCGACGATTGCAAGCCCGAGCCGCTTGAAAACCACCGTGTCCTCGATGAGGGCGTGGGTGCCCACGATTATTCCTATGCTGCCGTCCTCGAGTCCTGCGTGGACCTCGCGGCGTTCGGCCGTGCGGGTGCTGCCCGTAAGGAGTGCGGCCCTAACCCCCGTCGGGGCGAGATATTTCCTGAGATTCCTGAAGTGCTGCTGGGCGAGCACCTCGGTCGGGGCCATAATGCAGGCCTGGTAGCCGTTGCCCACAGCAATCAGCGCGCTGAGCACCGCCACGAGCGTTTTTCCGCTGCCCACATCCCCCTGCAGAAGCCGGTTCATCTGGTGGCCCGACTTCATATCATCCCTGATTTCGGTAATCACCTTTTTCTGGTCTCCCGTGAGCGGGAAGGGGAGTGCGGCGTAGCACTTGTTGAACGCCTCGCCCACTTTAGGCATCGGGATGCCGTTGTCGGCGCGGCTTCGGCGGAAGCGCTGCCTCAGAAGCGAGAGCTGAAGCAGGAACAGCTCCTCGAATTTAAGACGGAAGCGGGACCTCTCCAGAGCCTCGGCGCTCTCGGGAAAATGGACGTTGCGAAGGGCATATCGAAGGGGCACAAGGCCGTATTTCTGGAGAATGTAGTCCGGAAGCGGGTCTTCCTGCAGGCCGAGCGAGGCGTTCAGCGCCCCCTGCATAATCCGTCCCATAACCTTCCCGGTGATGCCGCAGTTTTTGAGCCTTTCGCTGGAGGAGTACACGCCCACAAACTTGCCGCCCAGGGCTGGCGCGCCTGCTCCGGTGCCGCCGGAAACGCCTGCCGTGGCTCCCTGAACCGCCGTGGCTCCTTGAACCGCTTGACCTCCCCGGGCGCCTCCCACTGCCGGCGTTCCGCTCTCCGGGCGGTCAATCTCGGGGTGCACGATGCTGAAGCGCCCGTTGAACTCGGTCGGCTTCCCGAAAAAGACGAAGACCCCGCCCGCGGAGAGCTTCTCGTAGGTCCATTTTATCCCCTTGAAAAAGGTCATCTCCATCTCTCCGCTCTGATCCCTCACCCCCACGCACATCCTCTTCACTCCGTTGAACCTGCCGGAGGCGAGCTTTTCCCCCTCCACTGCGCCCTTGTCGGTGTAAACTTCTATCCTCGAGACAGTTGCAATAATCTGGACATACGCAAGGTCGGCCCTCACATCGGCTATCCTCGTGAAGGTCGTGCGGTCGATGTAGCGGAACGGATAGACCCGCAGAAGGTCCGAGGCGGTTTCCACGCCCCATTCACGCCTCAGCGCGTCAGCCCTTTTGGGACCGACTCCCGGGAGAAACTGTATTTCGGTGTCGTGCGGTATCATATCTCTGCAAATTTACGAATTTTTAGTATATTTGCGGGTTATTCGCCCCATTCTATTTCGGAAAAATGGATGGAACAGCGGAATGGAAAACAATGAAATAAAAATGTATATATATGGCAGAGGATAAAAAAATAATAGTCGGCATCACTCAGGGTGATGGAAACGGCATCGGATATGAAGTCATAATCAAGGCGCTCGCGGACGAAAGGATTCTGGATTTCTGCACGCCTGTCATCTACGGGTCTTCGAAGATTTTCGGATTCTACAAAAAACTCATCCACAACCTCGACAAACCCATCAATACCAATGTGATAACCTCCGCCGATGAGGCCCACGAAAAGAGGGTGAACATCGTCAACTGCCTCCCGGACAATGTCTATGTGGAGCCGGGCCAGTCCACTCCCGAGTCCGCGAAATCGGCAATGATCGCTCTTGAAAGGGCAGTCGAAGACATCAAGGCGGGGACCATCGACGTCCTTGTGACCGCCCCGTTCAACAAAAGGGCTATGGCCAACGAAGGCTTCGGTTTCACGGGCCACACCGAGTACCTCGAGAAGGAGTTCGGAGTTGACGAGGTCTGTATGATTATGGTGAGCGACAATCTCAAGGTGGGCGTCGTCACAGGCCACATTCCGCTGAAAGATGTCCCTACATCCATCTCCACGGAGAAAATCGTCAGCAAGCTTCGCCTTATGAAGCATTCGCTCGAGAGGGATTTCGGAGTGGAGTCGCCTAAAATTGCCGTGCTGGGGCTCAATCCTCACTGCGGCGACGGCGGACTGCTGGGCGAAGAGGAGAAGAACATAATCCTTCCGGCTGTGCAGCAGGCTGTCTCAGAGGGCATTCTCGCCTTCGGACCGTATTCTCCTGACGGTTTCTTCGGGCTTGGAAACTACTCCAAGTTCGACGCCGTTCTCGCTATGTATCACGACCAGGGGCTCATTCCGTTCAAGGCTCTCGCGTTCTCCGAGGGAGTGAACTTCACTGCGGGCCTTCCGATCGTGAGAACCTCGCCTGACCACGGCACCGCCTACGAGATGGCAGGTCGCGACGAGGCGGATCCGCGCTCTATGATGTCTTCAATCTACACGGCTATGGACGTGTTCAAACGGCAGAAGGCCTACGACAGGCTGGTTGCCGGCAGAATGAAGACTAAGGCGCCGGACACCGAGATTAAGCCGCGGGGCGGCCGTATTATTGAATAACGGGGTGAATAAAAGGCGGATATGGCAGAAAGTTCAAACAGTTCGGCTACGCCCAGGCCTCCCATATATCTTTATACTGACGGGGCTTCGAGCGGAAATCCCGGCCCGGGGGGCTATGGGGTGGTGCTCCGCTGCGGAACCTACCGGAAGGAGATGAGCGGCGGATTCGCCCTCACGACCAACAACCGGATGGAGCTTCTTGCCGTAATCAAAGGTCTGGAAGCCATCAAGTGGCATCCCGCTACGGTCCACGTGGTGAGCGACTCATCCTACGTCGTGAACGCCATCAACAACGGCTGGCTCGCTTCCTGGAAGGCCAAGGGCTTCGCCAAGAAGAAAAATCCCGACCTCTGGATGAGGCTGGACTCCCTTCTTTCCGCCCACAATGTCACCTTCCACTGGATAAAGGGCCACGCCGGGCATCCCGAGAACGAGCGGTGCGACTCCCTCGCAGTCGCCGCCGGAGCGGGTGCGGTTGCAGCGGGGCGCATACTCCCGCCTGACCCGGGTTATAACCCAGAGGCCGACTAAAAAGCGGTCTACTGCGTTGTCCTCCTCTCCCAAATCCTCTGGGCCCAAAGGATGCTCCGGTATTGAGCGTCGCCCGGAGCCTTGTATCCCATCTTTTTATTCGAGCTCTTTCCCACGCACAATAAATTGGGGGCGACTTTTTTTGTCACCCTCTTTTTCATTTTTATATATTCTCATTATTTCTTAAATTTGCAGGATTTTAGGCAATTTTTGCCGGGTATGGACAAATTGAAATAAAAAATTAAAGATATATGGCACTCGCTGACATTTTCAAAAAACTGTTCGGAACAAAGGCCGACAGAGATATGAAGGCAATAAAACCGCTTCTGGACAAGGTCCTTGCGGCATACGCTGACATTGACTCCCTTTCAAACGATGAACTCAGGGCAAAGACCGCCGAGCTTCGCGCTCTCGTTGCTTCCCGCATCGCAGGCGACGAAAAGAGAATCGCCGAAATCAAGGAGGAACTCGACCGCGACATCCCTGTGGACGAGAAGGAAAAACTCGCAACAGAGTCCGACAAGCTCACCAAAAAGGTGGACGAAGACATCGAAGCCGCTCTGAATGAGATACTTCCCCAGGCTTTCGCCATTATGAAATCCACCGCCCGCCGCTTCGCACAGAACGCCGAAGTGGAGGTCACCGCAAACGATTTCGACCGCTCCCTCGCCGCATCCCGCGACTTCGTAGAGATTCGCCCCGGCAAGAACGGCGAACCTGACAAGGCAGTCTGGTTCAACTCCTGGACTGCAGGCGGCAACAAGGTCACCTGGGATATGGTCCACTACGATGTCCAGCTCATCGGCGGAATCGTCCTCCATCAGGGAAAAATCGCCGAGATGGCAACCGGAGAAGGAAAGACCCTCGTGGCGACCCTTCCTGTGTTCCTCAATGCCATCGCAGGCAAGGGCGTGCACGTTGTGACAGTCAACGACTACCTCTCCAAGCGTGACTCCGAGTGGATGGGCCCTCTGTATATGTTCCACGGACTCAGCGTGGACTGCATCGACAAGCACGAGCCTAACTCCGACGCCCGCCGCAAGGCATACTCCTGCGACATCACCTTCGGAACCAACAACGAATTCGGCTTCGACTACCTCCGCGACAATATGGCCTTCAGCCAGCAGGATCTCGTGCAGAGAAAGCACCACTACGCAATTGTCGATGAGGTGGACTCAGTGCTCATCGATGACGCCAGGACCCCGCTCATCATCTCCGGACCTGTGGAGAAAGGCGACGACCAGCAGTTCGCCCAGTACAAGCCTTACGTGGAGACTCTCTACAACAAGCAGAAGGCTCTCGTGACGACGATTCTCAACGACGCGAAGCGCCTCATCGGCGAAGGCAACGAAAAAGAGGGCGGAGTGCTTCTCTACCGTGCCTACAAGGGCTATCCTAAGTATCGTCCGCTCATCAAGTTCCTCAGCGAGCCGGGTATGAAGCAGCTGATGCAGAAGGTGGAGAACTACTATATGCAGGACAACGAGAAGGAGATGCCCTTCATTACCGACCCGCTCTACTTTGTCATCAACGAGAAGCAGAACAGCGTGGATATGACCGACAAGGGCCGCGACCTCCTTACCGGAAGCGTGAGCGACGAGAATTTCTTCGTCCTTCCGGACGTTGGAAGCGCAATCGCCGAGATTGAAAAGACCACCGCCGACCCTGCCGAGAAACGCCGCAAGAAAGACGAGCTTATGGCCGACTTCGCCCTCAAGAGCGAAAGGGTCCACACCGTCATCCAGCTTCTGAAGGCCTACACTATGTTCGAACTCAATGTAGACTACATCATCTCAGAGGACGGAAAAGTGAAGATTGTGGACGAGCAGACAGGCCGTATTATGGAGGGACGCCGCTGGAGCGACGGACTCCACCAGGCTGTCGAGGCGAAGGAAAACGTGAAGGTGGAGGCTGCGACCCAGACTTTCGCAACCATCACCCTTCAGAACTACTTCCGTATGTACCACAAGCTTGCCGGTATGACCGGTACGGCGGAGACTGAGGCGGGCGAGTTCTGGAGCATCTACAAACTGGATGTGGTCGTGATCCCGACTAACAAACCGGTTATCCGCGTGGACCACAACGACTTGATTTACAAGACAAAGAAAGCTAAATACGACGCCGTAATCGAAAAGGTCGTAGAACTCAAGGAGCAGGGCCGTCCGGTCCTCGTGGGTACGACCGACGTGGACACTTCCGAGCTCCTCGAGAGGATGTTCCGCCGCCGCGGCATCAAGGCCCAGGTGCTCAACGCCAAGCAGCACGCCCGTGAGGCGGAAGTCGTCGCACAGGCCGGCCAGAGCAGCACGGTTACAATCGCCACCAATATGGCGGGCCGTGGAACGGATATCAAGCTTTCCCCTGAGGTGAAGGCCGCAGGCGGACTTGCCATCATCGGCACCGAGCGCCACGACAGCCGCCGCGTCGACCGTCAGCTTCGAGGCCGTGCGGGACGTCAGGGCGACCCGGGTTCATCCATCTTCTTCATCTCCCTCGAGGACAAGCTGATGAGGCTTTTCGGCTCGGAGAGAATCGCCAAGGTCGTTGACAACCTCGGAATGGCCGACAACGAGGCCCTCGAGTCCTCAATGCTTTCAAGCTCAATCGAGAAGGCACAGAAGAAGGTTGAGGAGAACAACTTCGGCATCCGAAAGAGAACCCTCGAATATGACGATGTGATGAACTCCCAGCGTGAGGTCATCTACACCAAGAGGCGCAACGCCCTTTCCGGCGAGAGGATTGAGATCGACATTATGAATATGATGCAGGACTCAGCCGCAATCCTCGCCGAGAAAGCCGAGAATATGACCTACGACGCCTTCGCAGAGTATGTGATGGGCTCTCTCTCGCTCGACCTTGACTTCGACGAGGCGTTCTACAACAAGGCCAACGCCGACACCCTCTCCGACCGCCTGTTCCAGACTATGCAGGAAACCTACAACCGCCGTCTCGAGGCTATGGTTCAGAAGGCTCTTCCTATCATCCGTCAGGTCTATGAGGCCCAGGGCAACCGCTACGTCAATATCGCCATCCCTATCACCGACGGCCGCCGTATGCTGAACCTCACGGTGAACCTCCAGAAGGCCTACGAGAACGACGGCAAGGAAATCGGCAAGACCCTTTCCAAGACCATCGTGCTCTTCGAGATTGACCGCCACTGGAAAGACCATCTCCGCGATATGGACGACCTCAAGCAGTCAGTTCAGAACGCATCCTACGAGCAGAAGGATCCGCTCCTCGTCTACAAGTTCGAGAGCTTCAACCTCTTCAGCCAGATGCTCGAGGAGCTCAATCAGGACGCCCTGTCGTTCCTCCTCAGGGCCGGCATCGCGCTTCGTGAAGAGGCTCCGCGCCAGGCCGCCGCGCCTCGCCGCCCGGATATGAGCCGGATGACCACGAGCCGCTCGGACCTCGTGACCAACGGCGCCCAGCAGGGCCCTAAGATGCCGGTGAAAGTGGAGAAGACCGTCGGACGAAACGACCCTTGTCCGTGCGGCTCAGGCAAGAAATACAAGAACTGTCACGGCAAGGCAGAATAAGGGCGTATAACATTAGTGTTTTATAGCAAGATAATAATATAGTTATGGCAAATAAGGAAATTCCAGTTGGCAACATCAATTCAGTAAGTCGGATTTCAGAGGGCACTCTCTTCAAGGGAGACATCGAGTCCAAATCCGACATCCGCATTGACGGCACATTCGAAGGCAAAATCACCACGACCGGCAGGGTAGTGGTGGGCGAAGGCGCCCTTGTGAAAGGGGAAGTCTTCTGCGAGAACGCCGACATCTTCGGCAACTTCGACGGAAGCCTCCAGGTCCGCGACACCCTCTCTCTGATGGGAGCCTGCACGGTGAAGGGCGATCTGGAAATAGCGAAGCTCTCAGTGGAGCTCGGCGCCGCATTCGACGGTACCTGCAAGATGCTCCGCAAGGGAGCCCCTGCTCCTGCCGCTGCGCCTAAGGCCCAGGCTCAGGCAAAATAGCTCCGGAAGGCGGGCCTTCCCGTCTTAATGTAGTTATATTCAAAGTGTTTCAGTGTTTTAATCAAAAATCGATTCAAATGAAAAAGACATCGATAATCGTCGCTTTTGCCCTTGTGGCGCTTTCGCTCGTCTCCTGCGAGAAGGAAAACAGGGCGTCTCACAAAAGGGGAGGGGACACTCCTGAACCCGAAACTTCCTCCTGGGAAGCCGACCTTGCTGCCGGCTATTTCCGCGGCAGGGGAGCGACCGAGTCCGGCACTCTTCTTAACTACGACGTCTACAACTTCGCCCTCCTCACCTCCGGCGTGGAGATGAACGACGCGGGATTTGCGGGAGTGGGTGTAGGTGTGCTTCTTGATATGAACACCCCCACAAACGGAGGCGACCCTATGAGGCTTATGTCCGGGAACTACTCTCCGTATTCAAACGGAATGTCGGTAGTTGACTACTGCTTCTATCCGGGCACGAACGAAAACGACGTTGTATATCCTTCCTACCTCTACTATCGCGAGAGCGAGACCAAGGAAGGCCTCTACTATCCGATTACGGGCGGATGGATGTCAATCGTAAACTCCGGCGCGGGCTACACGGTCAACGCCTCGTTCACGACCGTGATAGGCAGCTTCCCTATCAGCTACACCGGCCCGGTTGATTTCTACGACAACAGTTCCAGCGACTCGGGTGACTCCGGCGACGACTCCGGTGATTCCTCGGATCCAAGCACCTACACGACCGTCGACCTCTCCGGCCTCAACCAGGGCTATGCCTACTACTACGGCCAGGCCTGGAACGTCTCCACCGACGACTATGCCGACTGGGTTCTCTACATCAGCGACAAAGCCATCACTGACTTCAGTTCGGATTCCTACCTCCAGCTGGACATCCTGACCTCAAAGTCCGACATCACGAGCGTCACTGACGGCACCTACAACTGCATCTCCGATATTACGGATGACACAGTCAAGCCGTTCTCGATGGTCGCAGGATACACCGATGACGAGGGTTATTGCTACGGCACCTGGTACTTCGGCGAGACTGACTCCGAGTTCTACGCTCCGACAAGCGGCAGCGCAAAAATCTCCAGCAAGGACGAGGACTACACGATTGACCTCCAGTGGGAAGACAGCGAGACTAAGTCTAAAGTCTCCTCCATCATCAACGCCCATCTTACGTATGTTGACGACACCCAAGAGGATGAATCGACTTCCTCCCTTTCCGCCGCCCGCACAAACGCAGCGTTCCAGATGCACCGCTTTTCTCGCAAGATGCTCTGCCCGAGAGTGGCTCCGTCAATTTCGAAGGCAAACTCCTCAGCAAACTCCTCCTCAAGCGAAATCCCGGCATTCATAAAGAATCAATCTGCATCAAGAAAGAGATAATTAAAAAATAAATCCTATCTTTGCAACGCTAAAGTCAAGAGGAAGAGTTAAAGCGGTATCCTTGTAGTGATTGACTCGTGACTATGCTCCAGGCGCTACAGCGCCGTGCGAAGTCTTTGAAGGGTGAGGCTTGTGTTGATAGGGAAGATGGAGCACGACTTCCCCTACAGAGGGGACGGGAGGGGTGTATTAAAGGTGAGGATTTGACCGAGGAGAGGAACGCCGTAGACCGCTTTTTCTTCAGCCTCTCAATGGGGATGTTTTGGTTTTGACAGCATCAGACATTGGACGGTAAGCACGCCGGGCGTGGGAGGTTTGCCCGTTAATCTCAGCTTCCAAACAATTAGTTGGCAACAACTCTTACGCACTCGCTGCCTAGTCCTACCAAGTAGAACGGCTTAATCTCCGGGGCCAAGGCTGCCTCGGCGACGAGTATCCCGCCGGAAGGTTCCGACCGTCCGTCTCCGGCACACGGGGTATCATCCAAAATGGTCTGCACGGTGCAGATGCAGCTAAGCGCCGCCAAGAAAAAGCCGCTAAGCCCCAGTCAGCCCGTCTTCCGGCATACTGAGGTCGAAAACCAAAGGAAGAATAAGCGTGTAGAAAGCTGCCTGGTGCGGTGTTTGGACGGCGGTTCGAGTCCGCCCATCTCCAC
>CAVAMP010000061.1:0-9832 GCA_963589825.1 Flexilinea sp.
ATCACAGGGCTCTCGGGCCAATGCACAGAAAGGCGATGACTCTGTTCAGGCAATACCTTATAGTGGGCGGAATGCCCCAGGCGGTAGCAAAATTCATTGAGACCGGAAATTTCCAGAAAGTTGATGCCGTAAAGCGTGATATCCTTTCACTGTACCGCAAAAGCATAGACAAGCACGTGAAACGATATACGGAGAAAGTCAAGGCTATCTGGGATCAGATTCCGGGGGAACTCCAGAAACACGAGAAGAAGTTCAAACTTTCAAGCATAAACGAGAAGGCCAGATTCAGAAGCTACGAGTCTTCTTTCTTGTGGCTGAATGACGCGAGGTTCGTTAATATGTGCTACAACGTGACCGAACCGCAGGTGGGTATGAAGCTCAGAAGAGACGATATGTCGTTCAAGTGCTATATGGCGGATACAGGCTTGCTGATTTCCCATTCGTTCGACGAGAAGGCCATCCAGGGGGAGGAATTATATCAGAAGCTGATACTTGACAAACTTGAAATCAACGAAGGAATGCTCGTTGAGAACATCGTGGCGCAAATGTTTGTCGCCAGCGGCCACTCGTTGTATTTTTACAGCAAGGATTCTGATGAGTCCGCCGACAAGATGGAAGTTGATTTTCTCATAGAGAAGCCGACTCTTACAAATGCCCACAATATATGCCCGGTCGAGGTGAAGTCCGGAAAGAATTATACAATATCATCCCTAAAAAAATTCCAGACCAAATTCCCCGGGCAAATAAACGTTCCATATATTATCCATACTCGGGATTATAAGGAGGAAAACGGTTATGTCTATCTTCCGATATATATGACGCCGCTATTGTAATTGGATGTGGCTAAAAAGATTTCTGGTGAAACAGCGGAAAATAATAAAAGCATCATCATCCATTCGGCCAGATTCCTTCCGGCCACGCCGCGGCGCCTAGGCGGTGAAAACGCGCAGGAAGGCGTCGAGGTTGCCGCCGCGGGCGTTGTGGTCTTCCACTATGGCGAAGGTGACCAGGCGGTAGCGGTCCTTGAACTCTTCTTCGGCGAGGACTTCCTTGAAGAGGGCGGCCATCTCTTCGGGCGGGTTGCGGAAGGCTCCGCAGCCGAAGGCGCCGAGGACCAGGGAGTCGTGGCCGTGACGGAGACCCATCCTGAAGATGGCTCTTATCTTGTCGGCGGTTATGGACTTGGCCGCTTCGCTCATCTTGCCGTCAGGGGTCAGCTTAATTTCGAAGTGGCCCCTGAGGTTGAGGGCGGCGCAGGTGATTACACCGCACTGGTAGGGCTTCTCCATAAAGCTGCACTCCCTTCCTTCGCGGAAGACTGTGACGGCGGGTGAGTAGATTATGCTGTGGCGGAGGTCGGAGAGAGGGTAGTTGGCGCCAGGTTTGTGCGGGTAGCCGAATCTCTGAGAGTAGTCCTCCGAGAAGGAGAAGATGGAGCGGCTGAGGGTGCTGCGACGGCAGATGGTCTCTTCCTGGGCTCTTGCTCCGCCCACCACGTTTCCGCCCGGATGTCCGCCGCTCGCGAAGTTGAGAAGGGCGGGGTTGTAGCCCTTCTCGGTGAGGCGTCTTGCCGCTTCGAGGCAGTCGTTCTTCTCCACGATTACCCTTGTGCCTTCGGGAAGAACCGGGGCGTTGGCGCGGGGGAGCTCCGTGTGGACGCACTCTTCTCCGTCAAATGTTTTCTGGAGGTCAGGGATCTCGACGCGGGCTCCTGAAGGCGCTGTGTAGTAGCCGTTTTTGATTGCGGCGGTTGTTTCCTTGAAAATTGCGGCGTTGCGCTTCTTTATCGCAGTGACCGCCGGGTCGTAAGTTTTTCTATACATATCTGTAGGTGTTTTATAGTTTGTGCGGAGGGGAACGCGGTAGACCGCTTTTTTGCCGGCCTCTTTATTAGCAAGCTAATTTTTCGATATGGATGTCATACTCCCTCGCCAGGCGTGCGAACGGCACCTTGAGCGTCCTGCGGATACCCCAGATCTTCTTCGCCGTGTACTCCGGGCTGTGGCCTGTCATTTTGGCAATCTCGCCTGTCTTGTAGCCCTGCTCAATCCACTTCGCGATGCGGCGCTCCTCCGAGCTGAGAAGAAGCTCGTACTGCTCGTTCACCCTTCTCTCGAACTCGCTGCGGATGGTGTGCCTGTCGGCCTCGAACTCGCCCAGAAGCTCCTGCTCCTCGGTGCTGAACCCTCCCTTGCGCACATCGCAGGTCTCGTCGCGGCTGTACTCCTCTCCGCTTTCGGAGTTGGTGGCGTCAAGAGGTCTCTCCACTTTGAGACGTCCGAGTTTCTTCTTGAACGCGTCGTTGAGGCAGTTGTAGGCGATCATGCCCACCCACGTGGAGATTTTTCCCTTGGAAGGGTCGTAGCTGCCAATGCCTTTGCAGGCTTTGCGGCAGACTTCCTGCGCGATGTCGCTGAGCTCGTCGAAGGTGAAGAAGGAGCGTCCTTTTCCGAAATACTCGCTTCCGGCTTTTTCGTAGCTCTTCGCGTGCTTGGCGACGGCTGCCTTGCTGTTTTCGAGGATTTCCCTTCCAAGGCTGAAGGAAATGACATTGTCGGTTGAGTTTGAGGTTGCGGTGGTAGAAGCGATAATTGCCATAAATTGTTGATTATTAGAAATTTGTAGCCGCGCAAATAGTTTTTCCAGTGGCCTTCCAAGGGCCTCTGCCAGCATCGCTCCGAACCGCGCGTGTGGTGTCGGTGTCTGCGTTGTATATGTAAGTGATTATGCGTAGATTATACGCAAAGAGCGTGCCATTTCCCGGGATGTCAGTCGAAAAATTTCAATAATAATAATTTATTATTCTTATTGCCATCTGAAATGGGAAGAAATTAGTGCCATATATACGGCCGTTTGCCCCGGGATGTTTCATTTCTGCCAAAATTTTCCTCATTTTTTCCTCTATATAATATCGCGCCCACGGGGGCTTCCTCACTCCCTCCGGAGGAGGGGATAAGCCTCGTTCTCCCGGTCGGGTATACTATATACTCAGGCATTCCGAAAATATTACAAAAATTAAGGTTAAATTTGCTCTGTTTTTGAACCTCCCGGTCTGAGGGGCGCTAAAATGGCGCGGGATACCCTCTGGGGGGGGGATATTATAAAATTGCTTGACAGTATGAAATCGATTCGGGAAATATACAGGATTGGGAAGGGGCCTTCCAGCAGCCATACTATGGGGCCTCATTTTGCGGCTAAGGCTTATCTTTCGCACCATAGCGACGCGCACCGCTTCCACGTGAGGCTTTACGGCTCTCTGGCGGCAACGGGAAAGGGGCACTTGACCGATGTCGCCATCAATGAGGTGCTTTCGCCTTCGGGGCCGGTGGAGATTGAGTGGCTGCCCAAGGTTTTCCTGCCGGAGCATCCAAACGGGATGAGCATCGCCGTGGTGGAGGATGACGGCTCTCTTCGCGACGAGTGGACTTTTTTCAGCGTCGGGGGAGGGACTGTTACCTGCGACAGGCTGCCTGAGGCCGAGTCGCCGGACATCTATCCTTTGAACACTATGACGGAACTTCTGGAGTGGTGCAACCGCAACGGAAAGGCCTACTGGGAGTATGTGGAGGAGATTGAGGACGACGGAATCGAGGACTATCTCGCCGAGGTCTGGCACAGTATGCAGGCCTCGATCGAAAGGGGATTGGACCGGGAGGGAGTGCTTCCGGGCCCCCTGCACCTGAGGCGCAAAGCCGCGTCCTATTTCATCCGGGCCGAGGGCTATAAGGATGTTCTGCGCACGCGGGGGCTCATTTTCGCGTATGCCCTTGCCGTGAGCGAGGAGAATGCCTCCGGAGGGACCATTGTCACCGCGCCGACCTGCGGGTCCTGCGGGGTGCTTCCGAGCGTGCTCTACCACCTGAAGAAGGTCTATGATTTCAGCGACAGCCGCATCATCCGTTCCCTTGCCACAGCCGCTCTCGTGGGCAATGTGGTGAAGACCAACGCCTCCATCTCGGGCGCCGAGGTGGGCTGCCAGGGAGAGGTGGGGGTTGCCTGCGCGATGACTGCCGCCGCTGCGAACCAGCTGATGGGCGGCACCCCGGCGCAGATTGAGTATGCGGCCGAAATGGGCCTTGAGCACCACCTCGGGATGACCTGCGACCCTGTCTGCGGGATGGTGCAGATTCCGTGCATCGAGCGCAACGCCTACGCTGCCGCCCGCGCCCTGGACGCGAACATCTACGCTTCCTACACCGACGGCCTGCACCGCGTCTCTTTCGACCAGGTGGTGAAGGTGATGAAGCAGACCGGAAAGGACCTCCCGTCTCTCTACAAAGAGACTGGGGAGGGTGGACTCGCGAAAGAGCTCGAATAAAAAAGGTCGGCTCAGCCGACCTTTTTTATTCTATTTCTGGCGGATGAAAATCTGCAGCGGGCACCCCTCGAAATCGAAATTCTCTCTCAGGCGGTTCTCCAGGAAGCGCTTGTAAGGCTCCTTGATGTACTGCGGGAGGTTGCAGAAGAACGCGAACGACGGGCTGCGGGTCGGAAGCTGGGTGACATACTTGATTTTGATGTACTTGCCCTTCCACGCAGGCGGCGGATAGTTCTGAATCTCCGGGAGAAGCACCTCGTTGAGGCGGGAGGTCGGAATCTTCTTCGAGTAGTTCTCGTAAACCTTCTCCGCTGCGGTCAGCACGTCCATAATCCTCTGCTTGTTGATGACCGAGGTGAACAGAATCGGAATGTCGTTGTTCGGGGCGATGCGGGCCTTGATGCCTTCGATGTACTGTTTCATCGTGTTGCTGTCCTTCTCCACGGTGTCCCACTTGTTCACCACCAGCACGCAGCCCTTGCGGTTGCGCTGGATGAGGTTGAAGATGCTCATATCCTGGGCCTCGATTCCGAGAGCCGCGTCCACCATAAGGATGCAGACGTCGGAGTGTTCGATGGCGCGGATCGAGCGCATAACGGAGTAGAACTCAAGGTCTTCGTGCACCTTGTTCTTTTTGCGCATTCCGGCGGTGTCCACGAGCATAAACTCGTGCCCGAACTTGTTGTAGAGGGTGGAGATGGAGTCGCGGGTGGTGCCGGCGATAGGGGTCACGATGTTCCTCTCGGTGCCGAGAAGGGCGTTGGTGAGGGAGGATTTGCCCACATTCGGGCGGCCCACGATGGCAAAGTGGGGGAGTTCCGGGTGGGAGTCGTTGTTCGCGGTGGCGTCATCGGGGAGCTGCCTTACGATTTCGTCCAGCAGGTCTCCCGTTCCGCCTCCGTTGGCGGCCGAGATGCTCCAGACTTCCCCGAGTCCGAGGCCGTAGAACTGGTAGGTGTCATAGACCTTTTCTCCTGAGTCCACCTTGTTGACGGCGAGAACCACCTTTTTGCCGCTTTTGCGCAGCATCGCGGCGATTTCCTCGTCGTAGTCGGTGATGCCGGAAGCCGCCTCGACCATAAAGAGGACGAGGTCGGACTCTTCGACTGCGAGTACAACCTGTTTGCGGATTTCTTCCTCGAAGATGTCGTCGGAGTTGGAGGTGTATCCGCCCGTGTCGACGACTGAAAATTCGGTTCCGCACCATTCACATTTTCCGTAGTGACGATCTCTCGTGACTCCGGCGGTCTCGTCCACGATGGCCTGACGCATCCCCACCAGACGGTTGAAGAGCGTCGATTTGCCCACGTTCGGACGGCCTACTATAGCTACCAATGCCATATTTTAAGTTTTCGCAAGTATTTAGTTTATTGTGTAAATAACCTTATCCCTCTAATCAACCCCTCAAATCCCACGCGCATTTTTTATCTGAACCCCCTGCACCCCCTGTCAGGGGGATTTTTACGGCCCCCTGGGCCGGCGGGCAGAAGCCCTTGTCAAGTTTCGCTACGAAACTTGTGTGTCATATTCTATTCCTTTTAAATTATTATGATCTCACGACTATATATACGGCCTCACGGCCGGAATCTTACCTAAAAATGCTGCAATCCGCTTTCTTACCTATTTTTTCGGCTTCAGGTCGCAGCCGGAGCAGGCGCTGCAGCCAAGTTCCTCGCAGCTCCACTCCTTTTTCTCCCCACTCTGCCCCGCTTTCTCCCGCAGCATCTTCATCTCGTCCTCCTTGACGCAGTGGATGCCCAGCTTCTTCATATTCTTGTTGCGGGAAATCTCCGTCTCGGGAAACTGTCCGTTCTTTCGGAATATGATGTTGAAAGCCAGGCCCACAAAGCAGAAGGCCAAAATGATGAGAACTGCGAGAAATACTTTCATAACTGTCAATAATGTCTAAGTCGCATAAGTGGTGCAGATGCAAGGCGCACGAGGGGAGGAAACCGGAGCAACCTGAGGGTTGTGAGGATTTTCTCCTCCGAAGTGCAACACCGCAGATGCGCCGCTTATGCGGCTTCGGGGCCTAGTAAATGAAGGAGGTACTGATAGGCTGGGAATTGTAAACCTTGTCAATCACGGATGCGAACACCTCGGTCATTGAGCAGACGGTAATCTTGCTCTTGTCGTCCTCGGGTTTCTGTGAAAGCGGAATAGTGTCGGAAACAATCACCTCCTCAAGCGCGCTGTCGGCAATCTTCTTGTAGGCGCTGCCTGAGAAAACCGGGTGGGTTGCGCAGGCCCTTACGCTCCGCGCTCCCATCTCCTTGAGCACGTTGGCTGCCTTTGTGAGCGTGCCGGCCGTGTCAATCATATCGTCCACGATGATGATGTTCTTGCCTTCCACTTCGCCGATTGCCGTGATGGAGCCCACTACATTCGCTCTCTCGCGGGACTTGTGGCAGATGATGACAGGGCACTGAAGGTGCTTTGCATACGCCAGAGCCCTCTTTGCGCCTCCCATATCAGGAGCGGCGATTGCGAGGTTCTCGATGTTGAGGGACTTGATATAAGGGATGAAAATTGAGCTTGCGTAGAGGTGATCCACAGGGAAATCGAAGAATCCCTGAATCTGGTCGGCGTGGAGGTCGCAGGTCATAACCCTGTCACACCCGGCTGCGTGAAGCAGGTTTGCCACGAGTTTTGCGCCGATTGAAACCCTCGGACGGTCTTTCCTGTCCTGCCTTGCCCAGCCGAAATAAGGCATAACTGCAACGACCTTGTAGGCGGAAGCCCTGCGTGCGGCGTCGCACATAAGCAACAGCTCCATCAGGTTGTCTGTCGGAGGGAAAGTAGATTGGATGATGAAAACAGTCGCGCCTCGGACACTCTCCAGATAGGCCGGCTGGAACTCTCCGTCACTGAATGTTACGGTTTCTGCCTGTCCAAGTTCAAGATTTAGACATTTTGCCACTTTCAGAGCGAAGTCTTTTGATGCTCTGCAGGCGAATAATTTGATCTGATGTTCTCTATCCATCGTCTATATAATATATTAAAAAGTTCTCTAGTAGTTATCTTATACCTATATAAACCATATCTCCATAATCACACTCTCAAATCCCACGCGCTTTTTCCTCGCACAAACCTCCCCGCATTTTTTATCTGAACCCCCTGCACCCCCTGTCAGGGGGATTTTTACGGCCCCCCTGGGCCGGCGGGCAGAAGCCCTTGTCAAGTTTCTATGAAACTTGAGTCATCTTTATTTTTCTTTCAATGTGCCTTTATGCCCTATCTCTACATATCCCCGTAGGGGTTGTTGGGGGCCTGGGCTTTGGCTTCTTCCTCCGCTTTCTTCATCCCGTCGAGGATTGAGCCGATATAGTTCAGGATTTCTTCGCGGCCCTCTCCGGTTTCGGATGAGCTTACAAAGCACGGCGGAAGACTTTCCCAGAACTCCAGCAGCTGCGCCTTGTCCTTCTCAATCTGGGAGGCGAGCGCATTCGGGCCGAGTTTGTCCCCCTTTGTGAAGACCACCGCGAACGGAATCTGCCTCTCGCCGAGTTCCACCAGAAAATCAAGGTCTATCTTGCCGATGTCGTGCCTGGAGTCGATAAGGACGAAGAGGCAGGCCATATCCGGCGAAAGGTTTATGTAGTTGTTGATGACCTGGCGGATTTTCCCCCGCTCGTTTTCCGACGCCTTGGCATATCCATAGCCCGGAAGGTCCACGAGGTACCAGCTGCGGTTGATGAGAAAATGGTTCACGAGGCGCGTCTTTCCCGGTTTGGCTGAGGTCATAGCGAGACCCTTGCGCCCTGTCAACATATTGATCAGCGAGGACTTGCCGACGTTGCTCCGCCCGATGAAGGCGAATTCGGGGAAACGCTGTTTCGGCCTTTCCGATACGCGCGTGCTGCTTCCCGAAAATAATGCGTCCGTAATTTTCATCGCTTAAATGACAAGTATTATCCTAATCTCCCGTTCAATTAAGCCGCAAAGATACATATTTTCTCCCGTTTTTTACCTTTTGGCCCCACTCATTTTCAAATTTTATTTTTCTTGAAATTACACCTCTGATTTTAAATATATTTCCCTAAATTTGTGGGTCTATGGAAAAGGAATTTTATACGCTTATGCAGTTGCAGACCCTTGTTCGCGAGGGTCTGGAGGAGATGTTCCCCCAAAGGCTGTGGGTGAAGGCCGAGGTCTCGTCAATAAACGCCAAGCTCGGGGGACATTGCTACCTTGAGCTCTCACAGACTGAGGATGAGCGGGTTGTGGCCAAATGCCGCGCCGTCTGCTGGGCCTCCCGCTGGAGAGTTCTCCAGCCCGCTTTCGAGAGCGTGACCGGGGAGCCGATCAAGGCCGGAATGGAAGTCCTCGTGCAGGTGCAGGTGAGCTACAGCGAGCTCTACGGTTTCTCCCTTTCCATCACCGACATCAACCCCGAGTTTTCGCTCGGAAAGAAGGAGGACCTGAGGCTAAAGACCATCAAACGCCTTCAGGATGAGGGACTTATGGACCGCCAGAAGAGCCTCTCTTTCCCCGCTCTGCCCTGGAGGTTCGCGGTCGTTTCCGCCTCCGATGCCGCAGGCTACGGCGATTTTGTGCGCCATCTTTCGGAAAACGAGTTCGGCTTCTCGTTCTCTCTGACGCTTTTCCCCGCCGCGATGCAGGGTGAGAGTTGCCCCGGGAGCATTGCCGACTCTCTTTCGGAGATTTCGCAGAGGAAGGACGAGTTCGACGCCGTTTTCGTTCTTCGCGGCGGCGGCAGCACTCTGGACCTCGCCCCCTTTGACGACTACACTATGGCGCGCGCGATTGCCCTCTGCCCGCTTCCGGTTCTCACTGCAGTGGGCCACGACCGCGACTACCACGTCTGCGATATGGTCGCCTACTCCTTCCTCAAGACCCCGACTGCCCTTGCCGACGAGATTCTGGGCATATTCGAAGCCGAGGATGCGCGGCTGGGGGATTTTGCCGCAAGGATGAGGCTCGCATTCACCAACCGCCTCAATGCGATGGAGCTTCGCCTGCAGAACCTCTGGACGAGGATTGTTTCCGCCGACCCGAGAAATATCCTGAAGAGGGGCTATGTTCTCGTTGCGGGCGGCGACGGGGTGATTGTGAAAAAGGCCGGGGCGCTCCGGAAGGGAGACAGCTTGAGGGTTATGTTCTCCGACGGAACCGCCATCGCCCAGGTGCAGGAAGTGACGCGGAAATGACCTGCCACTGCTGGCGGTAATGAATTGATATGCTAATGTTTGGGGAAATAGAAAGAGACTGCTGAGATATAAAAACCAGGATTATGGAAGACGAGAAAAAAGATACATTTGACTACGCTGCGGCTGTGGCCGAGCTGGAGAAAATTGCCGCTACGGTGGAAAATCCGGAAACGCCCGTTGACGACATTGACAAGTACCTCAAGCGCTCCGAGGAGCTGATTGCATCCTGCCGGGCTTGGCTGCGAGGCATCAGGGAAAAGGTAAAATAGAAGCGGTCTGCCGCGCCCGGCGCCTTGCCCAAATCCTCACAACCCCAAGGTTGCTCCGGTATTGGGCTTCGCCG
>CAVAMP010000062.1:0-9798 GCA_963589825.1 Flexilinea sp.
AGTTCCGCCTTGCGGGAATCGTGAGCGACCAGTGCGATGTCTTTAATCATAATCCGAAATTGTCCGTTTTTTGCGACAACTCACAAATTTACAAAATTATCTGTAAATTCGTTTTCCCCCAAGTCAAAAAAGGTCTATGACCGCAAACGTCTGAAAAAGGCAGGCATCAATTTTAGCGATGACCTGCCTTTATTCATTCCTGCTGCTTAGCATTTTCCCTGTGCAATTACCAGAGAAACCGGGTCTATTTCGTTTCCGGACGGAGGTAGCGGGAGAAAAACTCCCAGACGAGGTCGCAGGTTGGGATGAATTTTTCGGACCAGCTGTGGTTTCCGCCTTTCACTTCGTAGAGAAGGACATCTGCCGCGGGGCCGCCTTCCCAGGCTGGGAGTCCGCCCTCGTAGCGGTGCAGAAGCACTTCGCCATGAAAGGACGGAACTCTTGTTATGGTTTCCGTGACGCAGCGGTTCGCCGCGACTATTCTTCCCACGGCAAGCGGAACGGCAAGGTATGCGCCCCAGCCGCCTTTATTCTGGGGGTCTCCGTTCCACTCCGAGGTTCTGTCCTCGGTCCCGTGAACTTCCAGGAACGGAACCGGGCGTGTGTACTGAGTGTCAAGGCAGGTGAGGGTGAGCCCCGCTATGGAGCCGAAGGCTGAGAATAGCTCGGGGTGCTGCACAGCCATCTGGTAGCACATCTCTCCTCCGTTTGACATACCCGTCAGAAAGACATTCTTCCCGCTCACTCCGTACTCTTTCCGCAGCTTCTTTATAAGCTTTTTGAGAAATGCCCCGTCGTCAATCCTGTAGCCTTTCTGAGCGGGGTAGCCCACGTTCCAGCAGTTCTTGCCCTTCCCGTCCTTCGCTCCCTGAGGCCAGCAGACTGCAAATCCAGCGGAGTCGGCAAGGTCGAAAAAGCGCAGCCCGCCGTTAAGTGCCCGTCCGCCATAGCCGTGAAGCACGACGACAAGCGGCAGGGGAGTGTCCCCCTGAGTTTTGGGGATATACAGCCAGGCCTCTCGTTCCAGTCCCTGGTCTTTCAGAGTGACTTTTTGACATCTCTCTTTGGCGGCATCGATGTCCGCGCCCAGCAGAAGAAGCGGGCTGAGAAGCCCCGCAAGGATGAGTATAGCAATTCTTTTCATATTCATTGTAAATTATGGTGTTTGTGCAGGAGGGGAGATGTTGAATAAAAAGACGGGTCAGCATCTTCCGGCGGACTGACCTGCAAGATAGCCTGTGCAGAACGCCGTGTGGAGATTATATCCGCCTGTGTCGGCATCCAGATTGAGCACTTCACCGGCAAAATAGAGCCCTGGGACCACCTTCGACTGAAGATCCTTTTTGCCCACCTCATCAAGGGCGACTCCGCCGGAGGTGACAACGCACCGCTCATAGCCCACAAAACCCGCAAGAGGGAGTTTCCAGCCCTTGAGCGCCTTTCCAAGACTGCGGCTGTCAAGCCCGGAGTTTGAGGCGACAAAGCCCCTGATTAGCTCCCGCGGAAGGAGTTTTGAGAGAAGCACGGCGAAACGGTCCTTGTAGGATTTGAGGACTCTGCGACCGCGGATTACGGAGTAGCTTCTCGGGTCCCGCTCAATCTCTTTCCAGAGCTCGTCTATCCGTTTTTCTATCTGCCCGGCTTCCACGGCGGGTTTAAGGTCAATTCTCACCCCGACTTTCGCCCCGTTCACAATGGCCCAAACGGCCTTGCGGCTAATCTTGAACCCGATCGGGCCTTCGATGCCCCCGTCGGTGAAGTCAAGGTCTCCGAACTCGTCGCAGATTGTGCTCCCGTCAACTTCGAGGCTGATTTTGACGTTTTCAAGATGCACCCCTTCAAGCGACTTTCCCCAGTCCGTGAGCGGAGTCGAGCGGTCAATATGCCCTTTGAGGCCATTGTATTCCTCTTTTCCGAGAACTCCGGCCTCCTCCAGTGTCGCTGAATGTGCTCCTGCGGCCTTCTCCCCCTCGATTTTATATCCTTTCGGCACGAGGGCCGTAAGGGAAGGGAAGAGTGGCGAAATCCTGTGCCCAAGTTCCTTTGCCCAGCGCAGTCCGTCGCCTGTGGAACCTGTCGTGGGGTAGGAGAGTCCTCCGGTTGTTATGATTATTTTCGGGGCTATGAAGTCCCCTTCGGAAGTCGTCAGTATGAATTCCCCGTCGGCGTTGCGGTCAATGTCCTCCACGGTGCAGCCGGTGATGACCTCGGCGCCGCTCCTTCGGGCCATCTCCAGCAGTGCGTCAACAATGTCCACTGACCTGTGGGACTCTGGGAACGCTCTTTCGCCCCGTTCCACTACGCACGGAACTCCCTCAGCTTCAAACATTTCAATCAATTTTTCCGGCGGGAGGGCATAGTATGCTGGCTTGATGAAGTCGGCCTTGGGATGGATGTGCGGGGAAAATTCGCTCCATGCGGAGGCATTGGTGAAATTGCATCGTCCCTTGCCGCTGATCATTATTTTTCTTCCCACGCGGGGCATTTTTTCAAGGACGACAACTCTCGGACGTCGTGCTCCTGTTGGCTTTTCGTTGATTTTTGCCCCCTCTGACGGGACCCCCCCATTGGCAGAGCTCCCGGCTCCTACGGCCGCCATAAGCCCGGCAGCGCCTCCTCCTATTATAATGATGTCTGAATTTGTCATATCCCGATAGGAATTATTCCTTTATAAAGCGCTCTTGCTTCAAAATTTACCTGCAGGAGGCGATATTCAATAAAATTTACTATCTTTGCAGTCCCTTTCCCGCAGGGGATTGAGGAGAAAGCCAGTTTAGCTTAGTCGGTAGAGCATCGCATTCGTAACGCGAAGGTCGTGGGTTCGATTCCCATAGCTGGCTCAAGAGAGGCGGGAGAGCACGGTGTCGTGCGAAAGTTCAGCCGCTTCTGTGTTCGGGAGGCATTCCAGCGCCCACATAGAGACTTTTTCCAACACATCAGAAATATATTCGCAGAGCTCGTCGGAGGTTTCCTCCTGGTAGTTCAGCGCAGGCGGTGCCGACGGTAGCAGAGCTCCGATTCCCTGAAGCGGTCCGAGCGGACGGATTTTGTTGTATGGAGCCTGACTCAGCCGCACAAAGGCCCTGAGGGGATAGACCTCGGCCTTGTAGCAAGGGGTCTTTCCGCTCCACGGAGAGCCGTAAATAAGAACTTCTCCACTCTCCATCACTCTCACAAGCGGGCTGTCATCGTTAAGAAGGTGAGCCTGGTCGGGGTATCTTTCCCTGAGAAGCCTCGTGTGGGTGCTTTTCCCCGTGCCGGACTCGCCGAGGAAAGCCACTGCTTCTTTGTCGTCAAAGACATTGACCGAGCAGTGGATGGCGAGGCATTTATGTCTGAGCAGCAAGAAGTTGACTGCGGTCCAGAGCGCATAGCGGTACATAGTGGCCGTGGCTCTCACGACGGAGGTTCTCAGCGTGTCAGCCCCGATTTCCCATTCCTCCCAAAGCTCCAGGCCGGAGTGCTCCTCGTTCATTCTGAAAAGGATCCGGTTTCCCTCACGGACGAATTTGCAGACGATGTCCTCGAATGAAACGTCGAAGAATGCCTCTTTCCCCTCGAACTCATTTCTGAGCGCCTGAGCCTCATCCGCCGTGATGTCCTCCCTGACGGTGAACTCTGTCTTGTCCGGGCAGCCGAGAATGTTCCCCTGGACGAGGTCAAGTCTGAACGGACGGAAAAAAGGCATCGCGAGGATGAAGTCGCAAAGGTTCTGCCCCTCGAATGTGAAGCGGAAGCCGGCGAGTGAAAGGTCAATCCCGCCTTTTGTGTTCTCCTGTGCCACGGCTATTCCTCCACAAGGGCGTTTTCGGAAAGTTTTGCGCACCAGGCCTCGGCATCCTTCGCTGCGACTTCCTTCTCAATTTCGTATTCTTCCACGAGGGCATCGGCGACTTCGCCCGATGTGAACTCCTTTCCCTGGAATTTGTTCCAGAGGAAAGCTGCGCTGTCGTTAAGGGATATAATCTTAGTCATATCGCCGCCATATCTGCCCTGCATTATGACAACATTCTGCCCTGCCATTGAGCGGAGCTTGTATTTTGGGGAAATTTTCATATTCTTGAATGAATTTAGTCGTTTTACGCTCGCAAAGGTCGCATTTTTCGGTCTAAATTGCAAAAAAATGCCGCCAACATTTGCAAGTTCAAGATTTTCTCCATATCTTGCACAAGTTTTTGAAAAAGAAAACGATTAATTAACATTAAAATCAAATAGTTATGAAAGAACTCGTAGCAAAAATCAATGCTGAGATCGCTGAATTTCAGAAGAACGCAGAAGCACAGGTAGAGAAAGGAAACAAAGCTGCCGGCGCACGCGCACGTAAGAACGCTCTTGACCTTATGAAGGATTTCAAGGAATTCCGCAAGGTTTCCGTTGAGGCTTCAAAATAAGTTTCAAGCATCGTGAAAACGAAAGGGGATGACCAAACGGCCATCCCTTTTTTGTGCTCTGTAATCTCGCTTTACAAAATTTGTAATTACATTTTTTGTAACACAAATTGTGTAATTAGAAGATTATTTGATGTGAAAGCGTCTCGGTCTCGAGGAATGTCCCTTCTAGGAGGCAGCTTGGCTGCGTTTTGGCTTCGTCCGGGGCGTTTTTGTCCTCTGAGACGCTCTGGCGGGCATCGAGGTCCTCCGGGTTCTGAAGCTCAATTGCGAGGATGTCTCCTATCCGCAGCGACACCAGTTCCGAGGCTTCGCTGATGGCGTTGCCGACCATCAGGGCGCTGCCTTCGGAAGTCGTGTAGAGGAGCTTCCCGTTTTTTCTCAGCGTGAACTCCTTGTCGTCATTCTCGAGCACAAGAGGGTTGTAGAGCGGGAAGGGGAGGATGGAGGTGTGGTCGGTGCACTCGGACCAGTGGAGCGGTGAGGGTTTGCCTCCCTGCTCGTTCTCGGGCACTGCGGCAGCCTCGTCGGCTATGCCTCCGTAGAGAAGGACACCGTAGTTGAAGCCGTCCCAGTAGCGGTCGGTGAATTTCACTCCAACGCATTTGCCGGCTTTGCTGATGCGGACAAAAAGCACCGGGGCGTACCTAAACTCCTTCACCGGGGCCGGCGCGTAGATGTCCTTGTTTTCTCTTTCCCAACTTGTGTCAGGCCTGCAGGTGACTGTTCCGTCGAGATGTCTGACGATGATGTTCATATTCTGTGGATTACTTATGTTTGTAAGTATTCAAGCTTGTGTGGCTTAAAATAATTTTCCTGAGCCAAATTTATTCTGAAGAGCCTCGGCGGCCGAAGCTGTCTCATTCGCACTGAGCGGCTTCTTGCGCGCTGCTTCGAACTGCTCCTTCAAGCGCGCGAACTCCCTCTTGGTGTCCAGCAGGAAGTCGCTTCTTCCCACCCAGTCGAAATAGCTCGGGTCATTCTGATAGACTTCCCTTGCGGTTTTGCCCTTGTATTTGCCGAAATTTACTTCCACTTCGCCTTTGTCGTTCAGGATGAGCCTTCCGGCAAAGTCCACATAGCGGGTCTTGACGAAGCTGGAGAGAGACGGAATGCTGTTTTTGAGAGCAGGATAACCTGTGTCAGGGTTCACTTCCGCATATTTGTCCAGCTGGGCCTCAAGCACTTCAATCGTCGCCTGAATGTCTGACGCGGCGGCGTGGGCGTTGTCGAAGTCGCATCCGCAGTAGAAGCGGTGGGCGGCTTTGAGGTTGCGCGGCTCGTAGGAGAAGAAAATCAGCTGGGCGTCAATCATCTTCTTTGTATGCAGGTCGATGTCTATCTTCTTGTGCTTGAAGACTTTCGCTCTTTCGATTTCCTCCGCAAGCAGCGGCAGGTCGAACTTCTGGGAGTTGTAGCCTCCGAGTTCTGCATCGGAGAGCCACTCCACGACTTCGTCCACAATCTCATAGAACTTGGGCTCGTTCACAAGGTCCGCATCGTGGATCCCGTGCACTTTCTCGGCGTCGGGATTTATCGGCCTCTGGCAGCCTTTTTCATAGTCCCAGGGACAGATTCGCCAGGTTTTCACCCTGCGTTCCCCGTCGGGAAGCACCTTCACGAAGCAGAGTTCGATGATGGAGTCCGAAATTATGTTGAGTCCGGTGCTTTCGATGTCAAAGAAAACCACCGGCTTTTCCAGTTGCAGTTTCATAGAATACTCAGTATGTACCTTATTTTCATAATAGGCAATTATGAGATCATTATAGGCATTATGATGCCGCAGAGTTTTCCGCGCTCGGCCTCGTTCTCGCCAGGAAGCAGAAGCGCAGCCCTCTTGTCGTCCATAAACTTCATCACGAGCTCGCCGCAGCTGAAGTTTGTGAGAATCTCGATGAGGAACGGCGATTTGAAGCCGATTGTGAGCGGCTCGCCCTCGTAGTTGCACTCAAGTTTCTCGTGCGCTGCGATTGAGAACCCGAGGTCCTGTGCGGAAACCTCAAGAGAGCCTTCTGAGAGGTCGAGTTTCACGTGGTTGGAAGCCCTGTTCGCGCAGACTGAGACGCGGCGGATTGTGTTGAGGAACTGGACGCGGTCAATCTTCAGGATGTTGGAGTTGTTCTGAGGGATGACTTCGCGGTATTTCGGATATTTGCCCACAACGAGGCGGCAGATGACTTCGGTCTGGCCGAACTTGAACTCGGCGTTCTTCTGGTCGTAGGAAATCTCAACGCTCTCCACTTCCTTGCCGATTATGCCCTTGAGGATGCCTGCAGGCTTCTTGTGGAGAATGAATGAGGACTTCTCGGAGGCTGAGACGGCGGCGCTTGTGTAGCAGATGAGCTTGTGGGCGTCGGAAGCGACGAGAGTTGTGGAGTCGGTGTCGATGTCGAAGAAAATTCCGTTCATTGCAGGGCGGATTTCATCGTCTGCGGTGGCGTAAATCGTGCTTGTGATGCCTTCCACGAGGTCTGCGGCCGGGAATGTGAGCTTTGCGGCTGTCTCCTCGGTACCCTTGATTTCAGGGTAGTCGTCAGCTGAGCGGTAGGGGAGAGTGGACTCTCCGCTTGCCCAGGCGCAGAGGAATGAACTGTCGCCCTCGGTCCTGATGTGCAGAGGCTGGTCAGGCAGCTCCTTGAGAAGGTCCATTATGTGTTTGGCAGGGACTGTCATCCTTCCTGTTTCTTTGACATTGTCCACCGCAACTTCCGTTCTCAGAGTGAGTTCCGAGTCGGATGCCGTGATGCGGAGACTGTCCTGTTCGAGTTCGAAAAGGAAATCTTCGAGGATTGGGAGTGCCGATTTGGCAGGGATTGCCTTGGAAACGGCGTTGACTGCTTTCTGCAAATCTGAACTTGATATGATGAAATCCATAATGTAAAATGTTTATAATTATCAATGTTTTAGTGTATTGCGTCCTTCGGGGCCTCGAAAGGGAGCCTTTTGCGCATACAACTCACAAATATAGTAAATTTCTTTGGGCAAAGGCATATATTTTGAAAAAATATCTTGCGCTTATGGCGATTTTGTTCCTATTTTTGCAAAATGATAGGTTTTTACTTCGTTTTTCGAAGATTCAGATGCTTCTGATGAAGTTTCCCTCCATATTTTCGGAGCGAAGGGGTATATAGAAAATATAAAACTACAGATATGAAAAAAGGTATCATCTATGCCGTAATTTCGGCTTTGTGCGGTGCTCTTGCGGCTTTCTGCGTCGTAAAATGCACCGGTTCATCTACATCGGGTGAGGAACAGGTTTCCTCATCTTCCGATGTCAAATTCCGTACGGTTGACCTGAGCAACGACAACTGGCCGGACTTCACCTTCGCGGCCGAGAGCTGCGTGGACGCCGTTGTGTATGTGAAAGTGACTGCCACTCAGCAGGTTGTCAGCAACGCCGGCCCGCTTTTCCGCTTCTTCTTCGGCTATGAGGGCATTCCTCATTCACGCGAGGTTCAGGGCAGCGGCTCCGGAGTCATCATCCGCGAGGACGGCTACATTGTCACCAACAACCACGTCATTGCGGGCGCGAAGACAATCGACGTCACTCTCAACAACAACCACACTTACCCTGCCACCCTCGTGGGCACCGACCCTGCGACCGATGTCGCCCTGATTAAGATTGAGGAAAAGGGCCTTCCGGTTGTGCCTATCGCGGATTCTGACAAACTTCGCCTGGGCGAGTGGGTGCTTGCAATCGGTAGCCCGTACGACCTCCGCTCAACCATCACCGCCGGAATCGTGAGCGCAAAGGGCCGCTCTATGCCGAATACCACCGGAGAGTTCAAAATCGAGTCCTTCATTCAGACGGATGCAGCCGTGAATCCGGGAAACAGTGGCGGAGCGCTTGTGAATAAGGAGGGACAGCTTGTGGGCGTGAACACCGCAATCATCTCCCAGACCGGCTCATATTCAGGCTATTCTTTCGCAGTGCCTTCGAACATCGTGAAGAGGATTGCTGACGACCTGATGAACTACGGAACGGTTCACCGCGCAATGCTGGGCATTTCTATGGCCCCTATAACAGAAGAAATTGCAAATAATTTGAAACTTTCTTCGGTAAATGGCGTATATATTACCGAAATTATGAAAGACAGTGCGGCGGAAAGTGCCGGATTGAAGGTCGGGGATGTGCTTGTGGAAATCGGCAATGTCCGTCTTACTGGCGCCGCTTCCGTTCAGGAGGCAGTGAACAGTTTCCATCCGGGAGACAAGACCGTCGTCAAAGTGATTCGCGAAGGCGAGCAGAAGTCTTTCGACGTTGTGTTTAAGTAAAAAATCTAAACTGAAGCAGCTGATTTTTACATCTTCAAAGAAGAAGGCGCTTGTTTCCTTAGATTGAAATTTTCTAAATTATATGAGACAACTAAAGATTACAAAGTCGATTACTAACCGTGAGTCGGCCTCGCTGGACAAATATCTCCAGGAGATTGGCAAGGAAGACCTCATCACAGTCGAGGAAGAGGTGGAGCTTGCCCAGCGCATCCGCAAGGGAGATCAGGCGGCTCTTGAAAAACTTACCCGTGCAAACCTGAGGTTCGTGGTTTCTGTCGCAAAGCAGTATCAGAATCAGGGACTCAGCCTCCCGGACCTTATCAACGAGGGCAACCTCGGACTGATCAAGGCCGCCGAGAAATTCGATGAGACCCGTGGATTCAAGTTCATATCCTACGCAGTCTGGTGGATTCGCCAGTCCATTCTTCAGGCTCTTGCAGAGCAGTCGAGGATTGTCCGGCTTCCGCTCAACCAGGTGGGCTCCCTGAACAAAATCAACAAGGCTCTCCAGAAATTCGAGCAGGAGAACGAGCGGCAGCCTTCAAACGAGGAACTCGCCGAGATGATAGATGTGCCTCGCGACAAGATTGCAGACACAATGAGGGTTTCCGGCCGTCACGTATCGGTGGATGCACCGTTCGTGGAGGGCGAGGACAACAGCCTTCTGGATGTGCTCATCAACCCGGATTCTCCTAACGCCGACCGCGGACTTGTGAACGAGTCGCTGAACCGCGAAATCGAGCGTGCACTCCAGACTCTTGCTCCGCGCGAGAGGGAAATCATCAAGTCTTTCTTCGGCATCGGCTGCCAGGAGATGACCCTTGAGGAAATCGGAGAGCGGTTCGGGCTCACCCGTGAGAGGGTTCGCCAGATCAAGGAGAAGGCGATCCGCAAGTTGAAAAACAATTCAAGGAGCAAACTCCTGAAGGGTTATCTTGGATAATTGATTTGAGGGGCTTTTTGGCCTATATTTGTTTTCTCTTCGGTCGAGTACTCCAGTACACTCCCTCATCGAAAACAAATCTATCCTCAAAAATCCCTCTCAAATCCTAAATTTGCTTTTTGATATAGATTAAAGATAAAATGAGGGGAGGTTTGTGCGTTGGAAAATGTGCGTGGGATTTAAGAGGGTGAT
>CAVAMP010000063.1:0-8729 GCA_963589825.1 Flexilinea sp.
GGACAAGACCATACCCCTTGTTGATTTCGGAGGTCGGGAAGGCGCTGAAATACCACTTAGTGTCCCAGTGGGTCTTCCAGTAGCGCGCGTCCTCGGCAGTCGGTGCCGAATAGTGGAAAGTGGATGCGTATGCGTCGATGTCGTCGTTCTCGTCCACAACTCCGTCGTTGTTGGTGTCGGTGGTAGGCACTCCGGTCTTGATGGTAATCTTTATGCCATAGAGAGTCTTCTGGAATATGTCGGCCCTCTTCCAGCGAACGATGTCGTACCAGCGGTTCTCCTCGAAAAACAGCTCACGGGCCCTTTCGTCAAGGATTTCCTCGCGAAGCTGTGCGTTCCCGGTGAGCGGCTCGGAGTAGGTCGGAAGAGTCTTTCCAGCCTGTGTTTTCGCCAGCAGAGCATCGTCCATATCCGGAAGTCCCACTCTGGAGCGGACCTTGTTCAGCCACTCGTAGGCCTCGTCCTTTCTTCCCAGCTCGTTCAGCGCCTCGGCGTAGGTGAGGTAAATCTCCGGAAGACGGAGGTAGGAGTAGTTGGTCGAGCGGTTCATAAAGGTCTCGTCGTTGTAGTCCCAGATGTATTTGCGGGAACAGAATCCGGTCACGGCCCTGTTGAGAAGCTCCGCTCCCCTTTCAAGTCCGCCGACCCACATTTCTGCGGCCCTGCCCCTGAAGTGGTCACCGATAATCATCACTGACTCGTAAAGGCGCGGGTCGCGGTCGCGGAACGGGTCGTCAGCGATTTTGCTGTCGCGTCCGTCCTTTCCCGCCCAGTCGGCGTAGCTTACGGGAGTTCCGTCGGTTTTCGGGAACATATCCACGAAATTAAGAGTCACGCAGCCTCCGCCATAGCCCCTTCCGACATTGCCGTGGTCATCGGAAACTCCGAAGTAGCAGCGGAGATAGGTGCTTGCGAAAGTGTCGTAGTGGCGGCCGGTCTCGATGAGGATTTCGCCGTTTCCGCGGTCAGCGTAGCTCGTGTTCCAGGCGTTGCGGTAGTCGTCGGAACCGGTGCCTGTGGCGGTAACAAGGGCGTATGCGTTGCCGTTTGCCGCATTCTCGTCAATGAAGGCCTTGCAGGCGTCGGCAACTTTCTGCCAGCGGGTGGCGTCATATTTTCCGAACCAGTACATCCGAGGGATGTCGTCGGAGGAGACATAGTTCGCGTTGCCGCGGCGTGCGGAAGGAGTCTGGGCGCTGTAAGGCTCGTCGGAGTTGAAAACAGGCGATGCCGCAAAAAGCAGTGCGCGGCACTTTAGGCCCATTGCGGCGGCCCTGGTGAGGTGCCCGTTTCTTGCAGCGGTCTCAGTCCAGGGAAGAAGCGCCGCTGCCTTGTCGCAAAGCTCCACTATATAGTCCAAAGTCTCCTCGGCTGTTTTTCTCGAGAAGTCGTAACCCATCACATTGTCGGCCGCCACCGAACTTTTCAGGAGCGGAATTCCGCCGTAGTTGCGGAAAAGGTCCAGATAGTGGGAGGCGATTATGAGGTAGGCCTCGCCCTTGCCGTTGTCCTTTTCGGCCTGGGTCATATCCGGCACCCTGTCCACATTTTCGATGTAGAGGAAGGCCCTGCGGATGCCTACCCAGTTGTATTCCTTGTCCGGGACGAAGCCCATCTTGGTCCAAGACACCCCGTCCTCGGCGTCGGCGCTGTAGTTGCCGTTGGCATATTCCTGTCCGCCGCTCGACCAGTCGTTGTGGGACTCCATAAGGTCGGTGATGGAGTCGAAGTTGTCGTTGTCCAGCTGGCTGCAGGCGCGGTCGTAGCTGCCGCCGTTGTTGAACCTTCCGGCGCTACTCAAAGGCCACGCGCTGTTGTGCACAGGCCAGCCGCAACGCATTGTGCTGTAAGCCGATACGAGCGCCCTGTCGGCATAGAGCTTCGAGGAGAAAATCGTGTCAATCGTAACGTCCACTCCCGGCGCCTTCTCAAGAAAGGCGTCTCCGAAACGAAGGTCGTTGCAGCTCTGCGCTGCGAGAAGAAGAGGCAGCGAAAGGAGCGCGAGAGAACGAAGAAATATATTTGAATTCATCTTTTTCATCATCTTGAATATTCCCTTAGAATGATATGTTGAATCCGATGTTGTAAATCCTCACGTTAGGGTAGCTGTAGACATACTCTCCGTTGAGGTTGGCGCTTCCTGTCATCTCCTCCGGATCGATGTCTATGTCGGCGAGTTCGGAGAAGAGGGTCAGAAGGTTATATCCGCTGATAAAGGCCCTGAACGAGCTGATTCCCATCTTGCGGAGGAACTTGCCAGTGAAATTGTAGGAGAGTTCCACATTCTTCAGACGGAGGTAGGAGGCGTCCATAAGCCAGATGTCCGAGCTCTGAGTGTACCAGGACTTGTTCTTGAAGGTGATACGCGGGAAGCGGGAATTCTGGTTGTCCTGAGTCCACCTTCCGTCGGCGAGGTATTTCAGAAGGGCCCTGTCGTTGGTCATTCCGAACGGCTCCTTGTACTCGATTCCGAGCACCCTGGATGCATTCCAGGCGCCTGTCCACTGCATTGAGAACCCGAAGTTGCCCCAGTTGAACCCGGCTATGAGACCGGCCACATACTCAGGCCTCTGGCCGTAGCCGAACCAGGTATTGTCGTCGTCGTTGATTTTCCCGTCGTGGTTGAGGTCCTTGAAAAGGGCGTCTCCCGGGCGCGGATTACCGATTGTAAGCTCAGGCACAGTCCCGCCCTTGCTCACTGTGAGAAGTTCCTTGGTCACAGGGTCGAAGTCCTCCTCGGTGAGGTAGCGGTCGAAAAGGAAGCCGTAGGTCATTCCTGTGCGGCGGCCGGTCTGTGCCATATAGGTCTCGTTCGGAACAATCTCGTCCATATAGATGATTTTGTTGCGGGAGAACGAGAGATTTCCGGTGATGTTGTAGCTGAAATTGTGGGTTGCCTTGCTCCTCCATCCGAGCGAAAGCTCATATCCGTAGTTGTCCACCTCGCCGAGATTGAGCATCGGAAGGCTTATGTTCGCGATGTCAGGAAGGGTGTTGCGGGTGGAAAGGATGTCGTAGCGGTGCTCGTAGAAAGCGTCCACGGTGAAGGAGAGCTGCTGGTGGAACATCACGAGGTCAATTCCGTAGTTCTGCTTCTGGCATTTCTCCCAGGACACCGTCGGGTTGCCGACTGCGTTCTCCACAGCGTCCTTCAGAACGACGCTGCTGTACATCGAGCCGAACTGCCAGGAGCCGTACTGTCCGAAGTTGGCGTTGGAGTGGGACGGGTTCCAGGAGCCGTTGAGGTAGAGGAAGCGGGCTCCGCTGTATTTGTCGTTTCCGACGAGTCCGTATGAAGCCCTGATTTTGAGGAAGTCCACCCATTTCCTGGCGCCTTCCATCCACGGTTCTTCAGAAATGACCCATCCGATGGAGCCTGCGGGGAAGAATCCGTAGCGGTGGCCCGGAGCGAAGTTCTCCGATCCGTTCACTCCGGCGTTAAGGTCCACAAGGTAGCGTCTCTTCCAGTTGTAGGTTATCCTGCCCACATAGCCCACATATCCCGTCGGGATTTCAGGGAAATTGGAAGGATAGTAGGTCTTGGACTGGTTGTAGAGAAGAAGTCCTGTCACCTCGTGGTCGCCGAACTGGCGGGCGTAGTTGACGCTTCCCTCTAGGTACCAGTTGCGGCCGTGGGAAGTGTAGTCGGAGTAGGAAAGCGGCTCGTTGAGGTCGTCCACTCCGGAGGTGATGAAAACGTGCTCGTTGTCGAACATCGGGTTGTCGATGGACATTCCCGGCTGGGTGTAGTGGCCCTTGTAATTGACGCTCTGCCAGCGCTTTACGGAAGCCGTAGGAGTACGGTTCACATAGAGGCTGTAAGTGGAGTTGTAGGCGCCCTTGAGGTTCACCTCCAGGCCCTTGGTGATGAAATCGAGCTTCTGGTTGAGGTGAAGGTCGAGGTTGAGGGTGTTGGTGGTGCTTTCGTTGTAGCCGTAGCCGTAGTAGAGGTCGAGGCCGGAGGTGCCGCCGCCGATCGGGATATAGTCCCCGACGACAGGTTTGGTGTAGTGCCCGTCAACGAAGCCCGGGCTGGAGTAAGGCGTGCACCAGGTTATGTACTGCCAGATGTTGCTGCCGTATCCGTTGGGCTCGTGCCGTTTTCCGACCCTTCCGCCGAGGTTGATTTTAAGGAGAGTCGTAGGACTCAAGTCCACATCCACGTTCGCCCTGTAGTTGTAGCGGTTGTAGGTGTAGTTGGAGCTGTAGTTCTCGAAGCTCTTGAGCATACCGTCCTGGTAGAGGTAGCCCACGGAAACGAAGTACCGCACCCTGTCCGCGCCGCCGGAGACAGTGATGTTGTGCTGAGTCTGCCAGGCGAGCTTGTTGAAAAGGTATTCGTCCCAGTTGGTGTTCGGGAACATTATCGGGTCGGAGTTGAGACGGAACATCTCGGTCACTGTGTCGGAGAAGGTGAGCGGGGTGGACGGGTCGTTCCAGTTGTCGGTGAGCTGAGCCTCGGAAAAGACCTTCGCGTGCTCGTAGCTGCTTGCGGTGGTAAGGTGTCGGAGGGCCTGAGTGAGTCCGAAAGAAGAGCTCCAGTTGATTTTCGCACGGCCTTCCTCGCCTCGCTTGGTGGTGACGAGAATGACGCCGTTGGCGCCCCTTACGCCGAACACGGCGGTGGAAGCGGCATCCTTGAGGACAGTTATGTTGTCAATCTCGTTAGGGTCCATCTGGAAGAAGGATCTCTCCACGCCGTCCACAAGGATGAGCGGCTTGGAAGCCTCGTTGGTGAGGGAGCCCGCTCCACGGACATAGATGTCAGGGTCCTCGGCGCCAGGCTGACCTGAAGACTGGATGGTGGACACGCCGGTCAGCGCACCCGAAAGGGAGTTGGCGACGCTTCCGGAAGGCGACTTCAGAAGGTCCTCGGATCCGATGGAGGTAATCGCACCGGTCACGGAAGTTTTTCTCTGCTGTCCGTAGGCGACAACCTGCACGCCCTCAAGCATATTCATATCGTCAGAAAGCGTTACGACAAGCTCCTGTCCCTTGACTCCGGTCACCTCCACGCTCTGGTAGCTCACGTATGAAACCTCGAAGACAGGTTTGATGCCCGCAGGCACGGTGATGGAGAACTCGCCGTTGATGTCGGTGCCGACTCCGGTCTTGGTGCCCTTGATGAACACGGAAGCGCCGATAAGCGGTTCCCCGGTGTTTGAGTCCAGCACTCTTCCCTTATAGACCGTAGGCTGAGCCTGGGCCACAGGAAGGTTTCTCTGCGAAGGCAACGCCCCGGAAACAATCCCCGGGCCCAGCAGGCAGAGAGAAACAAGCAGAATCCTGACAATTCGTGTTGTAGTATTCATAATAAAATTCAACTTTCGCAAGTATATAACTTCTCTTCTAACAATTTACTTTGCGTAAAAATGGCGAGAAGCCGTCCGGTCAGGGGCGGCTCCCCGAAAAAATTATGTCTGAATGCCCCGGGAGCGGGGCATTGAGAGCTAAAAGTTGTTACTTGGCGTCAACAGCAAGAACGTAAGTTGTAGAGGTAGGAGTAGCGCCTTCAATAACAGACTGGCCATTAACAAGCAGTGATGGGCAGAATGTTCCGCTAACCTCGTTGTAAGAGTTTCCGAGGGCAGCAGCATCTCTCCAGCCAAGTTTCTGAGCAAGCCAGAGCATCTGTTTGAGGCTATAGCCGTGGAAGTTGAAGCCACCGTTCGTGTAGATGATATTGTTATTGTCAACATTGACATAGCCCGTAATACCATCCCAATTGCTATATCCGGCAGCATTGATCATAAATGCGAGTTTACCGTCGTATGTTGTTCCGACAAGATTGTGAACATTACCGAAGTTTGAAGACCATCCCATACCGAGAACAGAATTGTCGGAGACATACTGGGAAGCATCATTGTTGATGAAATCATGAATTCCCATAGCCTTGCCTGAACGTACTCCCCAAGCGGCAACCCAAGCAGCATCCTTAGCTGCGATTTCTTCTGTAGAAGCTGCTACGAGAGTTGCGACATTCGGTTTCTCGCTCTGGAACGGGACATAGTAAAGTTTATTGGATTTTTCAGCAGCAGTTGCAAAAGAAACTGTTCCGTCATTAACAAGAATTGAAGAACGGTAAGCCATCTCGTGGCCTTCTTCCTTCGGAAGGTTGATGAATGAGCCGTCGTCCATAACCATATAGTCGGTCGTAGAGCACTTAATCCAACCGCTCGTTACGATTGCACTGCTGAATGATGTCGGGTCAACTCCATCTGCAGAAGACTTGAGGTCAGCAATTGCGTGAGCTCCGTCAATTGTCACGATGACAATCTGGCCATACGCATCCATTGTTGCGCGGTCGGCACTCCAGTCACCAGGGAATGAGAAGATGTCATCTGTAAAATCAGGATCACAATGGCTAGCATTCACATTTACTTCCCAATCACGAGGATTGCTTCCGCCATAATAGAAACCGCTATAGTTGCCATAAGCCCAAGACGGGTCATATTTTGAATCATTTTTAACAGCGAGCGGGAGGCTCTTGATTGAATTTGCTGAGTAAACCTTGATGTAAGACTGGTCTGCTGTAGCAAACTGAGAAGAAACATCAAGGAAGCCCATCTGCTCCGGTGTTGCAGTCATATATTTGCTTACATCAAGTTTGACGGTGTAAACCCTGTCGCCGCCGAGTTTGAGGACGAGTTCCTGGGCGTTGCCCTTCGCGAAGTCGTAAACGAGGCTTGCAGGAAGCTCAACACCGCTCTGAAGCGCGCCCTCGTTGAATACGAGTTCGATTGCGTTGAAGTCCATCTTTGACTCGTCGTAGGCGATGGTGATGGTCTTCGTTGTGTTGTCCACAGTGAATCCCTCGCCGGCGTTAAGGCCCTTGATCTGAATCTTGGAAGCGTCAACAATCGGGAATGCGTTTGAAGAGAATGAAACGGTGTAGCGAACCACAGCGTTGGTGTGGTCGGCAAAACGGAAGACCGGAGTCTCCTGAAGGTTCACGCCCTTGAGCGAGGTCGGATAGTTGAGAGTCCAGCCGTCGTTGAGTTCGAGAGTGATGTCGCAGGATGAGAAGTCCTCGGCATCGTTGAAAGTGAAGTTGATGGTCTTCGCAGTCGTTGAAACGACTCCCTCCACGGTCTCCTCACCGCTGGTGACGGAAACGGACTTCACCGGATTCTCCGAATAGGTAATCTCGGCGTTCTTGTTGCAGGAAACGGCTGCCAAAAGGGCGAGGCCACCTGCCAGAAGATAAGTGATTTTTTTCATAAAAGAAATGCTAATTAAGTGGTTTATAATAATTTAAATTAACCTTTTTCAGTTTCAAAACTCCCCGGCGTCCAATAAACGATGCTAAGTTACGAAGCCCCCACCCCCCAAAGGGGGAATTTTATACGGAAAATTCTCCCCAAAAATCATTTTGAGGCGGCGGGATGCTACTTGCCTTCGAGGAGTTCCAGGAGGGCTTTGCGCTGAGTGCGGAAATAGCTGATGTCCTGAGTGTAGGTGTAGGCGTCGGAAGCTACCGAACGGCAGAGGGCCTGGGCTTCGGACGGGGACTTCTGCTCTGCGAGGCGGAAAAGTTCGTAGTCGCGGATGCCGTCTCTCATTGCGCAGAGGCGGATTGACGGATAGACCTTGTTGTCGCCCGGCCAGATTATCCACATATCGCCGTCAGGGTAGCTTCCACTGGCATCCAGCCACGGCTCGTCCTCGTTCCTTGCCCCGTGCCAGTAGTTCAGGCCCCAATGGAGGAAGCCGGTGGCGTTGTAGCGGAAATTCAGCCAGTGGACAAGGCGGGTCTGGATGAGCGGAATGCGGATGAAGCGGTTCATCCCCTCGCCCTGCGGCGCCATAGCGTGATAAATCCATCGGGTCTGGGACGAAGTCCACGGATAGCCATCCTCCCCTTTAAGATACATAATCCCGGGGCACGGGACATCGAGGCTCTCTCCCTTCACATTGAGGGTGTTGAGAGGGTCCATAACCTTGATTTTCGGCGCGCCTTTCTTCACATACGCCGCAAGACAGTCGTATGCTGCGGCGTGCTTGTCCTGAGGCTCGTCGTAGAGGGTCTGGAGATAGACATCGATGTATTTTCTTCCGTCCGGAAGAGTGTTGGATTCGAGATATTTCTGCAGAGCGGCGAAATAGCGGGTCCAGAAGGCCTCGGCCTCCTTGCTGTAGCCCGTGCAGGTCTCGGTGTCCGTGTCAAAATGGGAGATGTAGGCATATTCCGGAGTATAGGTTCCGTCCCCGTTGTCAGTCACCTTCAGGGTGCCGTCATCGTTCAGAACATATCCGATCACCTGCATAGACGCCCTGTTGGAGGTTATGTTCTCGCACTGGACATAGTGAAGGTCAGGGCAGGCGCGGTAGTACATTTCGATTTCCTTGCCCAGCTCGCTGAAATCGGCCTCAATCTCATAGTCCCCGGTGGTGGAGTTCTTTACGAGCCTTGGATTGGAGGTGTAGCGATGGTAATACTGCGAATTGAAGCAGTTTGTCCCATATTTGCTCACAAATGGCACAATCACTTTCTCGAAGCAGTCAAGGACCGAATACATCTCCACTTCCACATTCATCGCGGAGATATTCGGGTTCACCCAGTGCATCACGGAGAGAGTCTGCTTCTCGGGAAGAGTCACGTCATAGACCTGAACGGTGAAAGGAAGTTCCGCAGAAGAAGTACCGCTTACTGCGGCAACGCCCTCATATATGCCCGCAGGGGCATCGCGCGGAATGTCGAATTCCACCCAGAATGCGGTCTTCTCGCC
>CAVAMP010000064.1:0-8669 GCA_963589825.1 Flexilinea sp.
CCGACAGGTTGCTCCGGTATTGGGCGTCGTCGAGAGCCTTGTATCCCATCTTTTTATTCGACCTCTTCCTCGCGCGCAAAAAAAGAGGATGACTTTTTGGTCACTCTCTTTTTTGTTTTATTCGTTTCTCAAGTTGTTATAGAACACTGCGACAGTGCTCTGGTAGTATGGAATGAGCCAGAGGAAACCGATGCCGCAGGTGACGCAGGCGAGGAGGAACCAGCCGATGAAACTGAGCTGGAGGTAGAAAAGGTTGAATTTCTGTCCTTCCATAAGCCTCTGGCTCTTGCGGATGGCATCCCTGACGGAAAGCTCCGGATCATCCACGAGGATGTACGGGGTGAGAGCGTAGGAATATGCCTTGATTATGCCCGGAATCACCAGCAGAAGGCTCCACAGCGCGGTGAAGATGCTCACGAGGAGCGACCCGCCGATTGCCCTCCAGTAGATTTTGAATCCGTAACCGAAGGTGTTGCCCAGGATATTGGAGTTGGACCAGACATAAAGGGCGTTGAATGCGTTGGTGAATCCCACAGAGAGCGGGATGAGGATGAAAATGGCGATGAGAGCAGCGCCGCCGGTGAGTCCGTAGAATGCCGGAGGGACTATGCCGCCCATAGCGAACATTTCCGGATAATAGACCTCATATATAGAGGATGCGCCGCTGACGAGGCAGGTTATGGCCGCATAGATGAGGGATGCGAGCACAGCCGGAGCCCAGTTTCCGCGAAGGGACGCGAGGGCTGCATTTTTGAATTCCTGATTTGTTGTCATCATAGTTTCTGTAATTATTTGTGCAAATATACGAGTTATGCAAATAACGCGCTCCGGGTTGAGCTGATTTTTTGAGAATACATTCCCGGAGGCATCCTGTGTCTATAATATATTGACTTCGGCGACGAGTTTTGCGGGGCCGGTGAGCCAGACGGAGGTAAAGAGCGCCGGGGCCGGTGCGTCTGCCTGACTGGAGCCTTCCGCCTCAGGGGCCTTGAGGCCGATATGAGCCTCCGGGGTCGGGGCGAGTTCGACGGAGAGATCGTCGTTGAGGGCGCGGACATTATACCCGAGGACCCTCCCTCCGCGCTCGGCCCAGGCAGGGGCGACTCCTTCGAGGCAGGCTGCGGCGACGGAGGCCGTGATGCCGGTTCCGCAGGCGCAGGTCTCGGCCTCGACTCCCTTCTCGAATGTCCTGACTCTAAGCGGATTACCCTTCACGACAAAGTTCACGTTCGCTCCCTGAGGCGCAAATTCCTCAGCCCAGCGAAGTCTGCGGCCCTCAGAGGCTACATATTCCGCCGTGAGGCACTCCTCGGGGACAAACCGCACAAAATGCCGTGTGCCCGTGTCGAGAAACCATCCTGCGGTGCCATCCTCTGAAGCTGCGCCGGAAAGAGCGTCGGCGGAAGCACCCCCAAGACTTGGAATACAGGCGTATCGCCGAGCCACGGAAATGTCTTTCATCCCGAGACGCACTGTTTTGCGAAGGCCCTCGTCCCGGAGAATTTCAGCCCTGTGCGGGCCGTCGGGAGCAAGGAAGTTCCACATTCCATCGGGAGAGGAAGGCCTCAGGCCCAGAAATGAAGCGAAGGCCACGATGCACCTTCCGCCGTTTCCGCACATCATTCCGCCGCTTCCGTCGGAATTGTAGTAGTCCATCGTGAAATCATATCCGCCGGAGGAGGGACCCAGAATCATAACTCCGTCCGCCCCGACGCCATAGTGCCTATCGCAAAGACGGGTTATCGCCTCAGCGTCAAGGTGCACTTCCCCCTCGCGGCCGTCCGAGACAAGAAAGTCGTTCCCCGCACCGTTATATTTATAGAATTTCATATTACCCTCGTAACAACTCTTCCAATTTAACCGACGCTGAGGTTTTCGCGTCGCGGTACTTCACGATGACAGGGCAGTAAAGATGCACTCCCTCAGCGGCACCCGGGCCGCGCCTAACTGGACGGGAACCCGCCACCACCACGGCGCCCTCAGGAATGACAATCTGCCCGGCCTCATTGGCTTTAATCCACTCGCCGTTCACGGCGTCATAGACCGCAGTCGAAGCGTTTATAATTACGCCCGTGCCCACGACAGCGCGGCTCCTTACGATCGTTCCCTCGTAGATTCCGCAGTTTCCGCCGATAAAAACATCGTCCTCAATGATGACAGGAAGCGCCCCGACAGGCTCAAGCACGCCCCCGAGCTGGGAAGAGGCCGAAAGATGCACCCGCCGGCCCACCTGAGCGCAGGAGCCCACAAGCGCGTGGGAGTCAATCATAGTCCCCTCGTCGACATACGCTCCGATATTCACGTATGCAGGCGGCATCATAACCACCCCCTTTGCGAGGTACGCTCCCCTTCTGACGCTGCTTCCCCCCGGCACCATCCGCACTCCGTCCTCAGGGGTGAACCCCCTTGCAGGCACAGTGTCCTTGTCCACAAAATCCCCCATCTGCACAAGCGTCCCAATGCGGAAACCCTCCAGAATGCGGTTTTTCACCTCCACATTCACTCTCCACTCTCCACCGACCTTCTCTGCAACCCTGAGCTGCCCGCTCTCAAGAGAGTCGCAAAAACGGGAAAATTCTTCCTTTGTCATATTTTTCTGTTTTTATATCAATTAAAAGTCCTCATCGCCCCCTTTCTGGCAAGATTCAGGGCCTAAAAAATTGCGGCAGATTACAGCTGCAGTCCCTTCAGTACCTCCCTCATCCGCGCCTCGGTCTTCTCGGAGGCCGGAGTGAGCGGAAGACGGAGCTCGTTGGCGATGAAGCCAAGCTGAGAGAGCGCGGCCTTTGCCGGAATCGGATTGCTCTCCGCAAAGCAGGCGAGGAAAAGCTTGCGAAGACGGTAGTGAAGCCGCTGTGCTGCGGCAAGATCCACTTTTCCACCGTCCACAGTTTCCCCGCAAACGCTCGGACTGCCCAGCGCCTCCACAAAATCCACCATCATCTGCGGGACTATGTTGGAAGCTACGCTCACCACTCCCCGTGCCCCCGCCGTCATAAAGGAAAGCGTGAGGTCGTCGTCGCCGCTGAGAATAGAGAAGTCGTCCGGAGCGCCGGAAAGAATCTCAGTGACCTGGAAATATTTTCCCGAAGCCTCCTTGATTCCCACAATGTTCGGAACATCGCAGGCAAGCCTCAGGCAGGTCTCCGCCTCCATATTCGCCCCCGTGCGGCCCGGGACATTGTAGATGACGATGGGCTTGTCAGTGGACTCCGCAACAGCCTTAAAATACTGATACTGACCTTCTTGCGTGGGTTTATTGTAGTAAGGGACCACCACGAGGAAGGCATCGGCGCCGTGCGGAGCGAAAAACTCTATGTTCCTCACAGTCTGCTTGAGGGAATTGGTGCCCACACCCACAAGAAGCGGAGTCGGTTTCCCGCCCGCGAGAGTATGTTCCTCGATGATTTCGCGGTATCGCACAAGAATCTGAAGCTTCTCGTCGTTTTCAAGGCAAGGGGCCTCCCCCGTCGTCGCGAGCGGCACGAGGAAATGAATCCCTGCGTTGAGCTGTCTCTTCACAAGGAGAGTCAGGGCGTCAAAATCCACTTCACCGCCCCTGAACGGAGTCACCATTGCGGTTCCGCAACCGGTGAAAAGTATATTTTTCTTGTCCATAAGCGTTTATTTGATTCCAAATTCAACTTTCGCAAGTATCTAACTTATTTATATATAACCCCTTCCCCTCTAATCACCCTCTTAAATCCCACGCACATTTTCCAACGCACAAACCTCCCCTCATTTTTATCTGAACCCCCTGCACCCCCTGTCAGGGGGATTTTTTACGGCCCTCAGGGCCGGCGGGCAGAAGCCCTTGTCAAGTTTCGCACTTGCGAAACTTGAGTTCATAATATTATGGCATTTCCAAGATTATAGTCTTGGCTCAAACTCAAGGTCCAAAAATACAAAATTAAGAGAAATCGCTGTTCCTACGCGAGGAGTTCGGCGAATTTGTGCACCCCGGCAAGGCCCTCCGTGCGGAGAGCGGCATAGACTGCGCCCTGGGCGAACCCGGCGCGGGAAAAAGCCTCGTGGGTGATGGTGATGCGGTCGTTCAGGCCCTCGAAGCCCACGGTGTGGATGCCCGGGATTTCTCCGCAGCGCACGGACTGGATGTCCACGCTCCCGCCCATCCCCCTGTCAACGATTTCCGCGAGGGATTTTGCCGTTCCCGAAGGAGCGTCGAGTTTGTGGATATGGTGTTTCTCGACGATATAGGGCATATATCCGCCGGCTGCTCCAAGCTTTCGCGACAAAAGGTCAACGGCGGCGTAGAGAACATTCACGCCGATGGAGAAATTGGAAGCGTAAACCATTGTGGTTCCGGCTTTTGTAAAATAATCCACCACCTCGCCCTCGATGTCGTTCCATCCCGTCGTGCCCACAACCGCTGCGCGGAAATTGTCCGCAAGAAAGCGGTAGTTTTCCCGAAACGCCGCCGGGGTCGTGAAGTCTATGCAGACGCACTCGCGGGCTGTTTCCCTCGGGACACTCTGAACGTCCTCCGTTGCAAGGACGAGTTCCACGCCCTTCTCGGAGAGTTCCTTTTCCACAAAATGGCCCATTTTGCCATATCCGCTGATTACGACTTTTATCATAATGTATTCAACTTTTGCAAGTATCTAACTTATTCATATATAATTCAACTTTCGCAAGTATCTAACTTATTTATATATAACCCTTTTCCCTCCAATCAAACTCTCAAATCCGCCCGCGCTATTCAAAAAGATAGCGGTGAACGTCCCTCACGGTCTCGTCAAGGCGGGCGGAGGCGACGATGTAGGTTATGTTCCCGGGCTCTATCATCTTCCCGAAATTCTTCCTCACCGAAGGCACGGCCTCTTCAAGGGCGGCGGCCAGCTCGATCATCCCTTCACCGATAATGCTCATCTGGCTGTAGCCGGTCCGAAGGAGAATCGGAGTGGATGGGGCGGCAAGGGCGAGAAGGCCTCCGACATTCTGTGCAAAATCCACTGTCATAAGCAGTTGCTGCCCGCTGACGGCGAAAATGTCAGGTCTCAGATGCGCCTCCTCAAGGCACCCGCTGATGCTCTCGCGGGAGGTTTTCGGAAGGCGGAAAAGATAGACATTCCGCTTGAAGGCTATGCCGAGGGGGCCCTTTCCGCTCCTGGGCGAAGGGACAATCTCGGTGCCCGGGTCCTTTGGGGACATAGAATTGAGCACCCATATCGGGATGTTTTTCTCCACTGCCGGCGCAATCGTCATCGGGTGCAGGACTTTCGCTCCGAAAAGCGCCATCCGGGAGGCCTCGTCGTAGGAAATCCGCGGGATTCTCGCCGTCGTGGGGCAGACCCTCGGGTCCGTTGTGCGTATTCCGTCCACATCCGTCCAGATTTCGACTCTTTCTGCGTCGAGAGCCGAGGCGAAGATGGAGGCGGAGTAGTCAGAGCCGCCGCGCCCGAGCACCGTCGCCGCGCCCTGGGTGGACGAGGAGATGAAGCCCTGGGTGATTACGACCCTGTTCGGCTTGCCGTCTGCGGCCTTGCCGTCAGTGGAGAACGCTGTTCCCCGCTCGAAGGCCTCGGCTACGACTGTCGGCACAGCCGCGTTTATTCTGTCAAACTGCGGAGCGCCGCAAAGGTACTCCGAGTCGGTGAAAATCATCGTTCTCGCATCGGCGAACCCGGTGCGTATTCCTCTGGAATTCAGCGCATAGCAGATTATCGTGGAGGACAGAATCTCTCCGAAGGAGATTATGACGGCCTTGATTCTGTCGGGGACGTCGCCGAGGGCGGTGACTGTCCCGGTGACGGCGGAAAGGGTGTCGCAAATCTCGTTCACCCTTGCGGATGCCTTCGCGCAGCCATCGGGGTCGGCCGAAAGCAGCGACTGCACGAGGTCAAGGTGGCGGGTGCGGAGCTTATAAAGGAGCGAGTCCAGAGCCGGGGAGTCGCCCTGGGCCGCGGTTGCCGCAATCTCATACAGAAGGTCCGTCACCTTCGAGAGCGCCGACACGCACACGAGAGGCTTCTCGCCTATTCTGTCAGCGATGATTCCCATCGTGCGTGAAACCGCGTCGAATGTGCCGACCGAAGTACCTCCGAACTTTAATACTATCATTACTAAATCTCTAATCAATTACTTGCCGGGCAGGTTGGCCCAACCTCTACTTGCCGGAGGCCTCCTCGTACATCCTTACATACTGCGCGGTGGCCTTTTCAAGGTCGTCCACCCTCACGAACTCATCCATAGTGTGCGCAACGAGGATTGAACCCGGTCCGCAGAGGCTGCGGTGACTGAAGCCCGCAAGCTGCGGCGCGTCGCTTCCGAATGCAGCCGGAGTGGTCTCAAACCCGGGGAAAACTGTGTATTCCATCGGAGTGTCGCCTCCGAAAGCCTTGACGCTCATTCCCTTCTGCCATGAGGCAACCTCATCCCGGCACTTGCCCGGAACGGACGCCCCGAAACGGAGCACAGCATTCTCTCCCGCCATATTCCGCATCAGATTCTCAACGATTCCATCAGAAACGAAGGTGGTGCGGAAATAGATCCTCAGTCCTAGCGACGGGCTCAGGATGTTCTGGGGATTGGCGCTCGAAAGACGCCCGATGTTCCAGGTGGTCTTCCCAAGAAGCGGATCCTCGGGGAACTCCACGCTGCGAAGAGCGTCCACAAAGTCCACGAACATATCCACCGCCGACTCCCCGTTTTCAGGGTAGCCGGAGTGGCAACTTTTTCCGCGGAATGTCACCTCGAAAGATTTCGTGCCCTTGCAGGCGGACACCATAGCGTTCCCTGTAGGCTCACCCACAATGACATACGCTCCTTCCGGAAGCACAATTTCTCCGCTGTTCACAGCCTTGGAGAAGGACTTGGCCCCGTATGAGCCCATTTCCTCCCCCGCAAGAAGCAGCAGAGCGAAATCCGTGCATCCCTTCTTTTCAAGGGCGAGGCAGGCGTTGAACATCGCTATAATCTGCCCGTTGGCATCGCACGACCCTCTTCCGGTCACCTTCAGACGCTCCCTTCCGTCAGCGCAGGGCGCCTCGACTGAAACAGCCGGCGGGAAATATGGAGGCACGGTGTCAAGATGGGTGCAGAACACCACCCGGGGCTCTCCCCAGCAGAAAAGAAGGTTCTCGGTGCCGTCGCCGTCGGGATTTTCTTCGCTCACCCCGACGGGAAAGCGCCTCAGAGTATTTTTCTCAGTCTTGAACCTCCCGGCAAGAAAGTCCGACAGCATTTTTTCCCTCGACGAAGAGGAGTCGATGGACAATATTTCCAAAAATAAATCAAGGTTTTCCATATTTTCCCTAAAACCTAAGCAAGTCCGGGGCCCGGACACATATAGTCTGCGAAGTTAATAAAAAATTGCGTAACTTCGCACCGCTCTTGCACCCGGAGGCCTACAAACGCCCGGGAGAGGCAAAAACGAAAGAAAATTCAAGATTATGGCAAAGGTTATACTTACAGGCGACCGTCCTACCGGCAGACTTCACATCGGACACTATGTCGGCTCGCTCCGCCGCAGGGTCGAGCTCCAGAACAAGGGAGACTACGACGATATGTTCGTGTTCATCGCTGATGCTCAGGCACTTACAGACAATGCAGACAACCCCGAGAAGGTGCGTCAGAACATAATCGAGGTGGCTCTCGACTACCTCTCAGTGGGCCTGGACCCGAAGAAGGTGACGCTTTTCATCCAGTCGATGATTCCGGAGCTGTGCGAGCTCACGTTCTACTATATGAACCTCGTCACGGTTGCGCGACTTCAGAGAAATCCGACGGTGAAAACAGAAATCGGTATGCGCAAATTCGAGGGCGGAAGCATCCCTGCAGGCTTTTTCACCTACCCTGTGAGCCAGGCCGCCGACATCACCGCATTCAAGGCCACGGTGGTCCCTGCCGGCGAAGACCAGGAGCCGATGATTGAGCAGTGCCGCGAAATCGTGCGCAAGTTCAACGGAATCTACAACACAAGTGTGCTCGTGGAGCCGGAAATTATGCTCCCCGACAACGCCGCCTGCCTCCGCCTCCCTGGCACCGACGGACAGGCCAAGATGAGCAAGTCGCTCGGCAACTGCATCTACCTCTCAGACCCCGCAGACGAGGTCTGGAGGAAGGTCAAGGGAATGTACACCGACCCGGGCCACCTCAAGGTCACCGACCCCGGCAAAGTGGAGGGCAACACGGTGTTCACCTACCTCGACGCCTTCTGCCGTCCGGAGCATTTCGGCCGCTATCTTCCTGAATACGAGAGCCTTGACGCCCTGAAAGACCACTACAGGAAGGGGGGTCTGGGGGATATGAAGGTGAAGAAATTCCTCGGCGCAGTTCTCGAAGAGGAGCTCGCCCCGATCCGCGCGAGAAGGGCAGAACTCGAGAAGGACATCCCGGCCATCTACGAGATCCTTCGCGAAGGCACCGAGAAGGCCCGCGAGGTTGCCGCACAGACTCTTCACGAGGTCCGCGAAGCGATGAAAATCAATTACTTCGACGATGCGGAGCTAATCCGCTCCCAGTCCGAAAAATTCTCCAAAGAGGCCGAATAAGTTTTCAAAAATCAGATAGGGAGGGTGGCAAAAAAGTCATCCTCTTTTTCGTATAACAGGAAAGAGGTTGAAGAAAAAGATGGGATACAAGGCTCTCGACGACGCCCAGGCGCTGGAGCGCCGTGCGGAGTCTTTGAAGGGGGAGGCTTGTGTTGA
>CAVAMP010000065.1:0-8485 GCA_963589825.1 Flexilinea sp.
CAAAATAATGCGTCGCTTTAGCGTCAGATTTCACACCGGGAGCAATCATTAAGAGATCGTTGTCAATGAAGTACTCGCAAGACGAGATTAATTGCCGTTAATCTTGTCAAAAATTTCCGCAACTTTTTTCAAAAATCGCAAGTTTTTCTTGCGATTCGCAAGAAAAACTTGCGAGGCTATCATTGTTTTTATCTATTTCTTTGCAGAGTTTAATTTTTAAACTCTAAAACTATGGTAAAAACAACTAAAGAACCCAAGCTGTCGCGCTATGCCGACCTGCTTTCCGACGCCGGCTTCAAGGCCGTCCTCTCGGCTCCACGCAACCGTAACCTTCTCCGAGATCTTCTCAACCTCATCATCCCGCCGGACCGCAGGATTGAGGAAATCGAAAGCTACGATGACCGCGAAATCAACGGTTTCACCCCTTTCAACCGTTACTCGCGTGTGGACATCCGCTGCAGGGACACCTCCGGACGCTCATTCGTAGTGGAAATGCAGCGCAAGATGAACGACTACTTCTTCCAACGCTGCGTCTGGTACGCCTCCAATGTCTATGGCAGCGACCTGCACCCGGGCTCCGAATACAAAGACCTCCATCCGGTCTATTCCGTAGCCTTCCTCGAAGAGTCCCTCCCCCACGAGGACGAGTCGCTCTGGGGCGAAGACCACCTCATCTCATGCTACCGGATGACAGAAAAATCCACAGGAGAGGTTGCAACTGACACAATTGTTTGTATCTTTGTCGAACTGGGAAGATTCAACGCAAAGGACAAGAGAGAACTCAAAAGTTCGCTGGAGAAAATCCTCTACACCTTCAAGCACGCCAAGGACTGGGACAACGCCCCGGAGGAGCTGATGGAGGACGAGGTGAGCTCCGAACTCATCCGAGCCTGCGAAATCGAGAACTTTCCCAGCGATGTGAAACTTGAATACATAAGGACTATGTTTACGGAAATGGACTACAAGGCCGAAACCCAGGCCTATTTCAAGGACGGATTCAAGGACGGCGAAAAGAAAGGAGAAAAGAAAGGAGAACGAAACAAAGCACGCGAAAGCGCCAAGAATTTTCTAAAGGCCGGCGTTGACGCCCAAATCATCGCCCAGTGCGTAGGACTTCCGCTCGAAGAAGTGCTTAGTCTGAAGCAGAACTGACATTCGTCGTCAAACAAATTCCAGATTTCCCAATTCGGCGGGAAAAGCAGAGCCGCAACTCCAACCTTTTCGGAGTTACGGCTCTGTCTGCATATCGGTCGAAACTCAGATTACCACTTTCCTGCACCAGCGCTCTGCCGTAATACCTCAGGCCGAGCGTGTGCTTCATATAATGGTCGAAGGGAGTCATATAGAAGTTTGCGAAAACCTGCGAGGTTAGATTGCCAATTGGAAGTCCGCAGTCTGGCGGGATTTACTGCCGGGAGCGGGAGAAGAGGGAGGAGAGGCGGAAGGTCCAGTAGAGGAGGGCGGCGAAAGTTACCGCGGCCCCTGCGAAGCCTATGTAGCGGATTGAGAGGTGGGTGCAGACGAGGCCGCCGGCGTAGGAGCCGAAGCCTATGCCCATATTGAAGATGCCGGAGAAAATTGCCATCGCGACCGATGTGGCCTCCGGGGTGCGGACTGTGAGGTTTATGACCTCGGACTGCATCGAGACATTGTAGGCCGTGCCGGATATGCCCCAGAGGATGCAGAGGGCAACGAGAAGCGGCGGGCAGAAACTCAGCGGATAGAAAAGCGCGAGGCTCAGGGTGAGGCCGGAGAGGATAAGGATTATGAAGCGGCGCTGGTTTCCGGCGTAACAGTGCGAGAAAAGGTAGCTGCCGAAAAGGCCGGCCGCGCCGAAAATCATCAGGGCCGCCGTGACCGCACCGTCGCTCATTCCGGCGACCTGCTTCATAAACGGTTCGATGTAGCTGTAGGTCGTGTAGTAGGAACCGGCGTAAAGAAGGGTGAAGAGGAAAAGGCCGTCAAGGGCGCGGTTCCCAAAAAGTTCCGGAAGCCTGCGCACAGGGAAGGCTCCGTCGCTCGGAACCTTGGGGAGGAAGGCGAACAGGAAAAGGAAAGTGAGGAAGGCGAATGCGCCGATGCAGAGGAAAGTCATTCTCCAGCCTATCAGAAGTCCGATTGTGCGGCCGATTGGCATTCCGAGAATCATTGCAATCGAGGAGCCTGTCACGATGAGGCCGAGAGCTTTGTCGCGGTGCTCTGGAGGGACGATTTTGGCGGCGAGCGGAGAGACTATCGCCCAGAAGACGCAGTGGCTCAGAGCCACTCCGATTCGGGATGCCATCAGCATCCAGTAGCCCGTCGAGAGGAAGGACATCACCTGGAAAATGGAGAAGGAGCCAACGAGCAGCAGCATCAGGCGGCGCATTTCCATCTTCGACGTGAGGATCATCAGCGGGAGCGAAAGCAGCATCACCACCCAGGCATAGACCGAGATGAGCATTCCGGCCTGGGCTTCGGTCATCGAGAAGTCGGCGGCGATGTCGGTGAGGAGGCCTATGGGGATGAACTCCGAGGTGTTGAAGATGAAAGTGGCGAAGGTGAGGCCGACTATCGGAAGAAGTGACTGGAGAGGAAGTTTACTGGATTTCATTGTGCTGCTACTATGAAGTCGCTATGAGCGTTGCAATATGTATAAACAATAAGGAGATAACCTTTTGTTATCAGTTATCTCCTTGTCGGGATGATGCGACTCGAACGCACGACCCCTACGTCCCGAACGTAGTGCGCTACCAACTGCGCTACATCCCGATAAATTTAGCGGAAGCTTTGCTTCCGCTAGATCATTCTTAGTTATGCAAGCTTGTTGATGTAAACCTGGATTCCGCTCTTAAGGTTTGCGGCCTTGTTTGCGTGGATGACTCCGATTTTTGCAAGTTTGTCAATCATTGCATAAACCTTCGGTGCTGAAGCCTCTGCCTCGCTCTTAACGTTCATTGCCCTCAACGCACGGATGGCGTTGCGTGTTGTCTTCGCATAATACTTGTTATGCAAGCGGCGCCTCTCGTTTTGACGATTGCGCTTGTCTGCTGATGCGTGTTGTGCCATTGTTTTACTTTTTTATATTTTTAGTAGTGGGTAGGGGAATCGAACCCCTATTGCAAGAATGAAAATCTTGAGTACTAACCGTTATACGAACCCACCGCACGCGGATTTCAAAGAACCGGGGCTTCAAAAAATTGCCCCAAAATCAAAGAACGCCGAACCCCTTTTTGCAAAGGGATTGCAAAGGTATGCAATATTTTTCAGAGAAAAAAATATTTTTCCTATTTATTTGCGCCCAAAGCGAAGCGCGGAAGCTGATAAAGCAAGCCGCGTAACGAAGCAGACCGCCTGTTATTCTGCCTTCTCTTCCCACTCGAAGGAGTATAGAAGCGACTCCACCTGACGGAGATAATGCCTCTTGTCATATTTCGGCGCATAGACGAAAGCGTCGAGGGTTATAATGTCCTTCCCGTCGCGGCTGTAGAAGGAATGGGAAACGAACGGACCGCCCATATAGTCGCCGTAAACCTCCCAGTAGCCCCTCATCTCGGCAAAGTCAAGCCCCCTGTATTTCAAGTACTTGACCTCCGGAGCCACAAGCGGGCTTGTGATCATATAGGTATTGTCGAACATCCCCGGGACATATTTCTTCAGGAACTCGTTCTTCTTCGCAACAAGCCTTTCCTCGCTGAAAGGATTCTCACCCTGGGCAGGATATTTATAGACGAAAATGCCCTGATTCGTGTACTGGGTCTCGTACGCAACCCAAACGAAATCGTCCGAAGCTTTCCTCAGCACATAGCCCACAGGGAAATGGATGCTGCCGCCGAAACGCTCGTTCAGATATGGGGCAATCCCCTTCTCCTCATACTGTATCGAATTGGCTATCACTCTGTTGCGCTCGGCCTGCTCGATATAGGTCGCTATTTTCACCTTGTTGTCCTCGAAAAGCCGCACTGCAGACGCCTCGTCCACAGCCTCCAGCTTGATGACACACTGAGGCCGCGCCCAGACATCCGAAAGAAACCTTACCCCCGGCTCCGAAACACGCGGATTCACATCAACCATCAGGATGTTGCGGTGCACCTGAAAAATGTTGGTGAACGCATTCGGGGTGATGTTCACGAGGGTGTAGAGAGGCTCCTTCTGCGGAAGGAAAGGACAGTCGCTCGTGAGGGTGTCACGGATGGCATTTCCAATCGCGCCTTCCCATTCGCCCTGGCCTATTACGACGAGCACTTCGCCCGCTTTTCCGCTGATGCTCGGAAGCAGAGCCTTTTTCCTTTCGCCGCAGCCTACGACCAGAAGAGCCGCAAGAGCAATCGCTGCAAATATCTTAATCTTTTTCATAACTATATAATTTTCAAACATTTATAAATTATATTTTCGCAAGTATCTCTCTTTATACATAACCCTTCCCCCTCTAATCACCGCCTCAAATCCCACGCACTTTTTCCTCACACAAGCCTTTCCTCCCTATTGCAGCAGCCTTCCGATGTCGTTTCCGAAGGCCAGAATCATCAGACCGAAGATAAGGATCATTCCGATAATCTGCATCACTGTGAGGAAACGGTCCGAAGGCTTACGGCCCGTAATCATTTCGTAGAGAAGGAAGACTATGTGTCCGCCGTCAAGCGCCGGAATCGGCAGGAGGTTCATCACGCCCAGCATCACCGAGAGCAGCGCCAGGATGTTAAGGAAGGCATACCAGTTCCACGCTGAAGGGAAAACCTGGCCGATGGCGATGAAGCTGCCCACCGACTTGTAGGCCTCGGTGCTCGGAGTGAAAACGAGCTTGAGGTCCTTCACATAGTCCCCTATCGTCGTGAAAGTGTAGGTAAAACCTGCCGGAATGGCCTCCAGGAAGCTGTAGGTCTTGGTTTTTATGTTCGGCATCGTTGTGAACACCCCGATTCTTCCGAGGCTGTCCACCTGAACGGGAACGCTGAGGGTGTCGGCCCCGCGGACAACGCTCACAGAGGCCTCACCGCCCGCATATTCTTTCAGAAGATTCCGGCTGTCCTGAAGATAATCGGCCTCCTCTCCCCCCACGGCAACGATTTTGTCGCCCCTGAGGAGCCCTGCAGCGGCATTGAGCGAAGTCGCCGGCACGCTGTCCACGACAAAAGGAAGCGCGAGGTCGAACATCCCCGGGGTGTTCAGCACATCGCCGATGCGGCTCTGGTCCACATAGAGAGTGAGGGTGTCCGCCCCGCGAAGAAGCGTCACCTTGTGCACGTCGTTGCGCACGAGATTGGACTGAAGAAGCGAAAAATTCTCCTCCGGGACATCGTCAAACGCGATTATATGGTCCCCGGTGCGGAAACCCATATCGTAGGAAAGGGAATTCACATAGATGTCGCTTCCCTCGTTGCTTATGTAGCTCTGGCCATAGACCGCAAGGATTCCTATATATATCAGGATGGCGAGGATGAAGTTGAAAAGCACGCCGCCTCCCATCACAAGAAGCCTCTGCCACGCCGGATGGCTGCGCATTTCCCAGGGCTGAGGCTCGCTCTTGAGGGCATTAGTGTCGAGCGACTCGTCCACCATTCCGGAAATTTTGCAGTAGCCCCCCAGCGGAAGCCAGCCTATTCCGTACTCGGTCTCGGAGTGTTTGGGCTTGAACCTCAGAAGGGCCTTTCCGCCGGCATCAAAGAAAAGATAGAATTTCTCAACCCTTATCTTGAAGATTTTGGCAAAGGTGAAATGTCCCAGTTCGTGAAACACGATGAGAATCGAGAGAGCGAGTATGACTTGAAGTGTCTTTATTAAAACGACCATAATATACTTTCCTGTGCGCGGGGTTATACTTTTAAGCGCAAGGCCCTACGCAAAAATCTGACCTTTGGAGCTACAGTCCCGCTTCTTCCCTTGCCCGCGCGGCCGCCTCGTCGTTTGTGGAGAAAATGTCCTCCACCGAAGGCTCCGCAATGAAAGGAGTCCTTTCTATGCAGCGGGAGATGAGCTCCGGAATGCCGTAGAAGCTGATTTTATCCTGCAAATATGCCGCCACAGCCACCTCGTTCGCCGCATTCATCGCGCACGGAATGTTCCCTCCCCTCTCGAGCGCAGAAAACGCAAGAGCGAGGCACGGGAACCTCTCAAGGTCCGGAGCCTCGAATGTGAGGGAGCCGAGCTCCGCGAAATTGAGTTTGCGGTTATTCAGCGGGAGCCTCCCGGGGTACGCGAGGGCGAACTGAATGGGCTCGCGCATATCAGGACAGCCAAGCTGGGCAATCACCGCCCCGTCAGCAAATTCCACCATTGAATGGATGACGGACTCGGGGTGCACGACCACATTTATCTTCTCCGCCCCCACGCCGAAGAGCCACCGGGCCTCGATGACCTCGAAACCCTTGTTCATCATCGTGGCGGAGTCGATGGTGATTTTGTTTCCCATCGTCCAGTTGGGGTGGCGCAGGGCCTCAGAGGCCTTTGCCGTAGCGATTCTTTCAGCGCTCCAGGTCCTGAACGGGCCGCCTGAAGCCGTGAGATGTATTTTTTCTATCCCGTTCCCCTTTGCGCCCATAAGGCACTGGAAAATAGCCGAATGTTCAGAGTCCACCGGGAGAATCGCCACCCGCTTTTCGAGGGCGCGCTTCATAACGACGGAGCCGGCCGCAACAAGCGTCTCCTTGTTCGCGAGGGCAATGGTTTTCCCGGCGTCGATCGCTGCGAGAGTGGACCTCAGACCGCTGAAACCCACCATCGAGGTGAGCACTATGTCTATGGAGTCCGAGCCCACAAGGTCGCAGACCGACTGCATCCCGGCGAAGACCTTTATCATCTTGGGCTGCAGCGCGTCGGCAACGAGGGAGTATTTACTCTCGTTGCAGATGACTACGCTGTTGGCGTCAAATTCAATTGCCTGTGAGATAAGCAGGTCCGCGCTGTTGTTGGCAGTGAGAAGTTCCACTTCGAAAAGGTCGCGGTGCTGGCGGATAACATCCAGAGCCTGCCGTCCGATTGACCCGGTCGAACCAAGTATAGCAATTCTACGCTTTTGCATTTTTTGATACCTAACTTTTACTTACCGTTTCTCTAGAAGCTGATATACTTCGCCGGGTCGACGGCTTCGCCCCTGTACCACAGCTCGAAACGCAGATGGTCGCCCACGGTGAGGTTGTCGCTGCTGCCCACAAGCGCGATCGGAGTTCCGGCTTTCACGACGTCTCCTGTTTCCTTGAGCAGCTTTTCGGTGTGCTGATAGATGGAGACTATGTCGCCGGAGTGCTGAATCTGAATCGTGTAACCGGCATCGTTGTTCCATCCGGTGAAGATGACGGTGCCGTCAAGGGTTGCCATCACCAGGGAGTTTGCCGGAGCGGTGAGGTCAACATACGGGTGCACATATTTGTCGTACGGCTTGCTCACTACGCCCTTGAGCGGCGAGAAGAAATGTACTCCCTCAATTGGAAGATCCCTCTTGTGGCCCGCAGAAAGGTCGAACTGCTCCTCGTCGGTGACCATTTCGCGGAACTGCTCCTCGCTTCCCGTTTCGGGTTCATCCTCCCCTGCTGCGACCACCCCGAGAGAGTCCTGCGAAGATAGCAGCGCGTTCAAATCAAGAGGTTCATCCCCCTGCACCACCCTTCTGAGGTTCTCGGAATAGAGTTCCCAGCGGCAGATAACGTTTTCGAGCGAGTCGATTTTTATCGCGTTGCTGATCGCCTCCCTTTTGGAATGGGCGTCTGGATAGCCCGGGATGAGTTTTCGGATCGGGGTGTAGGCGACAAGGCAGAATATCGCAATGCAGAGCATAAGGAAGACATAGACCAGAGTGAACCAGAATCCGGGTTTTGTGAACTTGATGGATTTCAGCGGTTTATGGGTCTGTGCATCAACTATGTTCAGGAAAAATCTCCTTGCCTTGCGCTCTTTTTTATTTTGTTGAGCCATAATATAATGTTAACTTTGCGGCCAATGAACAGATATGTCGGCATAGATTACGGGCGGAAACGGGTTGGAGTCGCTGTGAGCGATCCGCTCGGCATCTTCGCGTCTGCATTGGAAACGGTACATTCTGCAAAGATAATAGAATATCTTAAAAATTACGCCCAAAATGAGAATGTAGTTTCTTTCGTCGTGGGCTATCCGCGCAATATGAACGGGCAGCCTTCGGAGGCAGCGGCGGATGTGGATGTGTTCCTCAGGCAGCTGCGAAAGGCCTTCCCCACCACCCCCATCGAACTTGAGGACGAGAGGTTCACTTCGGTGCTTGCGCACAGGGCTATGATTGACGGGGGGATGAAGAAAAAGGACCGGCAGGACAAGATGAGCGTGGATAAAATCAGCGCCGCAATTATACTCCAGTCCTGGATGGACCGGAAACGGCCCTAAAAAGCGCATTGCTGCGTTGTGCGCCCCCATTTGAACAAGAACAAAAATATAACTAAAGTTTCGCAATGCGAAACTTTACAAGGGCTTCTGCCCGCCGGCCCAGGGGCCGTAAAAAATCCCCAAGGCACTGGAGTGCCGTGCGGAGTCTTTGAAGGGA
>CAVAMP010000066.1:0-7992 GCA_963589825.1 Flexilinea sp.
GCGACATCATAGCGCAGCGCGAATACGCTGTGGAAGCCGGATTCAACGAAGGCTACAATGACGGCTACAACAAAGGTATAGCGGAGGGAATAGAAAAAGGAATAGAAAAGGGAATGGAGAAAGGCCGTGAAGAAGGTCGAGAAGAAGGTCGAGAAGAAGGTCGAGAAGAAGGAAAGACAAAAGGTGCACGAGAAATTGCCAAACGCCTGCTCAACGACGGGCTGAATACAGAACTTGTCGCCAAATACTCTGGGTTGAGCGCCGAAGATGTACTTAGTCTGAAGCAGAACTGACATTCGGCTTCAAACAAATTCCAGATTTCCATCTGTATGAAGCAGAGCCGCAACTCCAAAATTCACGGAGTTGCGGCTCTGACAATTTGCTTAATATCGGGTTTCACCTCTGACGGCCCTGATGAGAACAGAGTTCTACGCCAAGAGAACGAGCACCTGGGCGGCGAGGATGCGGAGGAACATTGAGAGCGGATAGACTGTGGAATAGGCTATCGCGGCTTCGTCGCTCTCGCAGATGGAGTTGCTGTAGGCGAGTGCAGGCGGGTCGGTGGTGGCTCCGGAAATCATTCCTATTATGGAGAAATAGTTGAGGTGGAGCACCAGACGGGCGAAAATCGCCACAACCAGGAGCGGGAGGGTGGAGATTATGAAGGCGTAGAGAATCCACCAGTAGCCGCCGTTCATAATGGTCTGAATGAAGCCGTCACCGGCGCTGATGCCCACTGAGGCGATGAAAAGACAGATGCCCACCTGCCTCATCATAAGGTTTGCTGACGGGGATATGCTGGTGCGAAGCCCCACCTTGGCGCTGAACGACGCGATGAGGATGGAAACCACGAGCGGACCTCCCGCAAGGCCGAGTTTCACAGGGACGGACATACCCGGGAAGAAAATCGGAATGGAACCGAGGAGAACTCCCAGCATAATGCCGAGGAAAACCGGTCCCACGTCGGGCGACTGCATCTTCTGGGCCTGCGCGGCGATTTCCTTGCGGTCGATTTTCTGGTCGGCCCTCTGCTCTTTACCGAGGTCGATGCGGAAGATGACCCTGATGAATATGATGCTCAGGAGGATGCCCATAACGCCCATAGGGTAGGCCACGGCATATCCGCAGGCGAATTTCGAATTGTTGAGACCCTCGTTGAGGTCGGAGAATGTCTGCTGGGCTGCGCCGAGACCCGGAGTGTTGGTGACAGAGCCGTAGAGAACGCCGGTCATCGCGAAGAGGTCTTCACCGGTGATGACGTGGATGAGCCAGGCCGTGAATGTGCCCAGGACCACAATCGCCGTCGCAAGCAGGTTGAGCGTCACTCCGCCCTTTTTGAAGGAGGAGAAAAAGCGCGGGCCCACCTCAAGACCGATTGAATAGACGAAAAGGATGAGACCGAACTCTTTGACGAAGTGGCAGGTGGTCGGATCGAGAGTGAAACCGATCTGTCCGAGAAGGATGCCGATGAAAAGAATCCAGGTAACACCGAGTTTGATGCCGCAGATCTTGATTCTGTCGCAGAGAAGACCTGCCGTAATTGTCAGGGCGATCATTATAATCGAGTGCGCGACACCCTGCCCCAAGACCAAATTGTTAAGCCATTCCATAAGACTTTACACTACCTATTATTATATATTCAACTTTTGCAAGTATCTAAAATCCCACGCACTTTCCCCTCACACAAGTCCTTTCCCGCAAAAAACTACCGGTTTTCGCAGAGGATGCGGATGAATTCCTTCGCGGACTTCTTCTGATAGGACCCTTTCAGAATATGGTATGACCCCTCCATCTTCGCGTCCACTCCCTCGATCGTGAGTGCCTTGAGATAGGGATGCGACTGGATTGCCGCAGAAGAAAGCACCGTGACGAAATTGCTGTTGTACACAAACCTCAGAAGCGGGGTTATGAGGTCGAATTCCACCGCCGGATGGAGGTTCACTCCAGCCTTAGACGAGATCTCGTCAAGAACGTTGCGTGCCTGAAGCCCGGGGGCCGGGAGCGCGAGACGGTGGCGGGAAAGTTCCTCAAGGGTAATCGAGTCCTTCCCGGCGAGAGGATGCTCCTTTGACACCACCACGCAGAGATGGTCGTCGAAAAGAGGCTGCGACTCAATCAGTGGGCTTGTCGCCGACGGGCGGTAGGAAAGAACGAAGTCCAGTTCGCGGCGCAGAAGCTTGTCCAGAAGTTCTCCCATCGTCTTGTAGTGGATTTCGAGCTCGATTCCGGGATATTGCTCATTGAAGCGGAGTATCGCCCCCACCATCATCAGCGAGAAGGAGTGGGTCACCCCGATTTTGAGCCTTCCGCACCTGAGGGAATTGAGATCCTTCATCCTCTCAACGCAGTTGTCCGCAAGGCTGAGGGTCTCCTTTGCGAACGGGAGAAGTTCCTCCCCTGCCTCGGTGATTGAGACCGAGTGGCTGTTGCGGGAGAAAAGTTCCACTCCGAGTTCGTCTTCAAGCTGGCGGATTGTCGCGGAAAGCGTGCTCTGGGTGATGCAGAGGGCGGATGCCGCAGACGAAAAGTTCAGAATCTCAGAAAGTTTTACGAAGGCTTGAAGATGACGAAGTTCCATATTTCGCAGGGTTGTGGGTCTGAGCAGATTCCCACTGTCGCAGCAATTCGCTATTTTAGGGAAATCTGCAAAAAAAATGCAGGTATTAACCTGCAAATATAACCAAATTTATTATTGTCCCCAGTCTCCCGACTATTTCGCGAACGCGTTCTGTCCGTTATGACGGTGAAAATTGAAATTCATCTTCGGAAGCGCGAAACGAAGCTTGCCAGCCTTTGAAAGAGCGTTGAAGAGTGAAGCAATCATACATACAACTACCAAAAAAAGAAAAATCGCCGTTTTCATAACACTAACAATAAAAACACTACCTACTTAATTAAAATACCTGTCATTTATATTTCGGGTGCAAAGGTAGTGCAGCGCGGCAATCTGTCAAGGCCTTGATAATGATTTATACAATTTGTGGCTATCGGTTTTTTCGATAACCACAGAATTAAACGGTGTAAACGATGTGAGAGTCAGATTGTTATTTGAGCCAGCCTGCAAGACGGGGCTTTGCGTACAGATAGTAGAACGCGAGGCCGACCCAGCTCGTGAGGAGCAGCAGGACGATTACAATAATCTTCTTGACGGTGTCTGCATTGATTTTCCAGACATCCACAGCGGCCATAATGGTGAGCACCACGCCGATGATGTAAATAATGGTTCCGATCATAATTGAGTGAATTTTTATGCAAATATAAGGTGAAAAAAGGGAACGAAAAAGCCTTGACTCGGAGCGAAGCGACACTGGCGCATCAGCGCCGTGCGAAGTCTTCGAAGGGAGAGGGTGTGCTGATAGGGAAGATGGAGCACGACTTCCCCTACAGAGGGGACGGGAGGGGTGTATATAAGGGGTTGGGGGTTGATAACTAAAAAAGCGGCCTGCTATATTGCAGGTCGCTTTTTTAGTGCGGATGGCGAGAGTCGAACTCGCACAGGAAAATCTCCCACTACCCCCTCAAAGTAGCGCGTCTACCATTTCGCCACATCCGCTTTTGAATTGGGACTGCAAAGATATAACAAATTTGCAATCCCACAAAATTTTTCAAAGAAAATTTAACTTTTTTTCCGAGCGACAACGCCGCAATCCGCCTCCTAAAGAATGAGGGGGCGCAGCTGAATAGGGGATGGAGTGCAAGGCGGAGCGAAGGGAAAACACCGGAGCAACCTTGGGGTTGTGAGGATTTTTCCCGAGCGACAACGCAGCAATCCGCCCCTATTCAGCTGCGATCGGCTTCCAGTGAACGGTCTTGCCGATTCCAAGAACAGATCCGCGCACATCCAGCATCCCGTCCTTGCCGAACTGAACCGTCGCGTCAACCCTGATTCCGCTGGTCGGGTCATAGATCTTTCCCTTCCAGTTCTTCTTCTCAGAGTCGTACTTGAGAGCCCACATAATTATCATCTCGTTGCAAGGCTTGTTGCGGAGAGACTTGTCCGGGTTCTTGGTGTCGAGGTAGATGTTGCCGTTCTTGTCGTACATATTCTTGCACCAATAATTAAGGAAGGTGTATGTGCCGTCCTTGTCCTTGTAGCAGCGGACCTTCGACTGGTCGCCGTTGTAGTCGATGAAATAGTTGCCGACAATCCCGTCTGCGGAATTGTTGCGAGTCTGCTGAGCCGCTGCCTTGTGGCTGCCGAAAAGGCAGACGAGGGCGCTCAGAGCGATGATTGCGATTTTTTTCATATTGTTTTGAATTGTGTTTTTTCGGAAAATTTCCGGCCAGTTTCTATATAAAACAAGAAAACCGGGCGCAGATGGGCGCAATAAATGTACCAAGCGTGGGAACCCCCGGCCCGGGGAGGTGGCAAAACAGAATGCCTGAAATCACAATTTGTGATTGCAGTCACCGGGAAATTTGGAAAACTGGAGGGGAATATGTACCTTCGAAGGTCAATTGTGTTTGGACTATGAAAAAAGGTAAATAGAGAATCAATCGCGTATGAAAAAAGCAATAAATAGAACACTCATCGCGCTGGCTGCCCTGACGGGACTGGCCGGCTGCGCCAAGGAGCAGATGAGCTCCCCTTCAATCAATGACAACGGAAAGATAGCCCTAAGCTTCAGCGCCGTGAAGGAAAGCGCCGCGACCAAGACCCAGACAGGCGACACCGCCACTGACGGGGACGGAGTCTCCACCACGGCCGTGCTCTGGAGCGAGGCCGACAGTATAAGCGTCTTCGACGGCAATGCCGAGAACTGCAGATTCGACCTCACGGGCGGTGCCCTCTCAAGCGGAGGCACCTTTTCCGGCGAAGTCACCAAAACTTCCTCCTCCGGCTACACCGCCCTCTACCCGTATCAGAGCGGCGCAAGTTGGAACGGCAGTGTGATTCACGGAGTCTCCCTCAAAGCCGAGCAGACGGCGGTCCCTGGCAGCTTCGACCCTGAAGCGGCCCTGCTGTGCGCGCAGAGCACGGACAAGGACGGGAAGCTCGAGTTCAAGAGCATCGTGAGCTACATCAAGTTCGAGATCAAGTTCGAGTGCAAGAAGATAACCCTTGTCAGCAACAGCACCTCCGACATCCTTGCCGGCACCGCTGACATCACGCCGGGAGATGCGCCGAGCGCAAAAGTCATCCTCGGGGCCTCCCACAAGGTCTCCCTCAGTGCAGGCTCAGGCAACATCGCTCCGGGCACCTACTACATCGCCTTCTTCCCGGGACAGTTGAAAAACGGATTCAAGCTCGTGTTCACCCTCACAGACGGGAAACAGACGTACGGCGGAGTGGAAAGTTCTGTCCTAATTGAGCGCAATCACATCCAGCCTCTCGGCGCCATAGAGTCCACCGACCCGAAAGAATACATCCCATATCTCACCTTCATTCCTGAGAGCGCGCAGGCCATCAAGTTGGATCTGCCGTGGCACTCCGATGCCGAAGCCCAATTCTCCGGCCGCTTCGAATACTCCACCGACGGCGGGGAGACCTGGTATACGATTACCTCTTCAACGGGGTATATAGGCGTAAAAGGCGGCTCAAAACTTATGCTTCGCGGCAAGAGCCCTTACGGCACCGGCATCCTCAACGAACGGGGATATGTCCACCCGTATAAATCCTGCTATTTAAGGGTCACTGACAAAGATGTGGCTGTCGCCTGCTCCGGTGACCTGCGCACTCTTATCGACTGGGAGAATTATTCAACGGTCTCGACCGACTATGCGAGGTTCCCGTATCTCTTCAGCGAATTCTATGTACTCAGCTCCGCTCCGGAACTGCCCGCGACAAAACTGGCATCGCGCTGCTACTGCCATATGTTCGAGGGCAATACGCTCCTGAAGGTTGCTCCGGCTCTTCCTGCGATGAAGTTGACGGCGCAGTGCTACGAGAGTATGTTCCTCGACTGCAGTTCCCTTACAGTCGCGTCCGAGCTGCCTGCAACCGAGCTGGCGGACAACTGCTATTACGATTTGTTCAACGGAACCGCAATAACGGAGGCTCCGGAGCTTCCCGCCAGGACTCTTGCGACGTACTGCTACGGCAAAATGTTCAGGGATACGCCCATTACCAGGGCGCCAGAGCTCCCGGTAACGGTTATGGCGGATAACTGCTACTCTGAAATGTTCCGCGGCTGCACACAGCTGAAGGCCGCTCCGAAGCTCCCTGCAACGACGCTGCACAGAAGTTGCTATTATGGAATGTTCAACGGCTGCACTTTGATTACCGAAGCTCCCGAACTCCCTGCAACGACGCTTGAATATGATTGCTACAGTTCAATGTTCGAAGGCTGCACGGCGCTTACCTCCGCTCCTGAGCTTCCTGTCCAGACTTGCCCGGAGTCATGCTATGCCAATATGTTCAGCGGCTGCACTTCGCTGAAGACTGCCCCGGAGCTTCCTGCCACGACGCTGGGATATGCCTGCTACAGCGGAATGTTCAAAGACTGCGCTTCTCTTACAGCCGCTCCTGTGCTTCCGGCAAAAGGCATAAGAACGTTCTGCTACAGCGAAATGTTCAAGGGCTGCTCAAAAATCTCTGAAGTTACGGTCAATTCTGAAGCCACACTTCAAGCAGTTCAGGACAGCAGTGCTTTTGACGGCTGGCTTGAAAAGGCGGCAGCCGCCGGCACCGTCCACAAGCGCTCCACTCTGGAATTGCCGACTGACTCCGCCTCCGGCATCCCGTCCGGCTGGACTGCCGTGGATGATGTGACAGACTGAGAACCTTTCGGCCTCGGCTTTGAAATTTTGGAAAATTTGGGGATTTGAGATAAAATGCCTACATTTGCGGGCTTTTCCTCGGGAAGGAAAGCATAAGGTATTTTATTAACAATTAAAACAGATTCACAATGGCTGTTAAAATTCGTCTTCAGCGCCACGGAAAGAAGAATTTCGCATTCTTCCACATTGTTGTGGCCGACACCCGCGCACCTCGCGATGGTCGTTACATCGAGCAGATCGGCTCTTACAACCCTAACACAAACCCTGCGACAATCGTCCTCGATTTCGACAAGGCTCTCAACTGGGTTAAGGTCGGTGCAGAGCTCACACTCGTAACCCGCAGGATTCTCTCATACGAGGGAGTACTTCTCCGCAAGCATCTTGACGGCGGTGTTGCCAAAGGCGCACTCACTCAGGAGCAGGCTGACGCCAAGTTCGCTGCTTGGAAAGCCGCTCAGGAAGGCAAGATCAACGCAAAGAAAGAAGGTCTTGCAAAGGCTGCTTCCGCAAAGGCCAAGGCTGCTGCAGAGGCTGAGACCAAGGTAAACGAGGAAAGGGCTGCCGCTCTTGCAAAGAAGGCACAGGAAGCTGCTGAGGCTGCAAAGGCCGCAGAAGAGGCTAAGGCTGCTGAAGAAGCTGCCGCTGCCGAGGCTGCCGCTGAAACCGAGGCCCCTGCAGAGAACGCCGAGGCTTAATGCTTAGCAGGATAGCCAAGGCAAGCAAGTCTGACGGGACCGACGGTGCTGTCATAATCAGTTTTCTGTCAATTGATCCCGAAGATTTGGACATTTCGGAACCGGTATTCGTCTATTTTGACGGACTTCCGGTTCCGTTTTTTATTGAAAGTTTCGCCCGCAAAGGCTCCAGCCGCGCAGTTGTCCATCTCACAGAAGTGCGGAGTTTCGAGGACGCGGAAGAGATAGTCGGCAAAGAGATTTTCGTCGAGGACCCGGAGGGAGATTTCGGAGCGGACGAGGACCTCAGAGGTTGGAAAATCTATGCCCCGAAGCTCGTCGGAACGGTGAAGGATTTTCTCGACATCCCCGGCAATCCGTGTCTGGAGGTGGAAAGGGAGGGGGCCGAGGACGTGATTATCCCGCTCAACGAAGACCTCATCGTCTCGGTCAACGAGAAGAAGCGGGAGCTGAAGATGCGGCTGCCTGACGGTCTCGTATAAGAGGCCGAATAAAAAGCGGTCTACCGCGTTGTTCTCCTAGCCCAAATCCTCACAACCGACAGGTTGCTCCGGTATTGGGCGTCGTCGAGAGCCTT
>CAVAMP010000067.1:0-7628 GCA_963589825.1 Flexilinea sp.
AAGGCTCTCGACGACGCCCAATACCGGAGCAACCTTTCGGTTGTGAGGATTTGGGCTAGGAGAGGAACGCAGTAGACCGCTTTTATTCGGCCTCGTAGTTTAGCACTTGGAAGACAATATCAACCCCTCCAAAATGCCCCGACACATTCTCGGTCGCCTCGATGTAGCGGCGGCTCAGCTGCCCCCTCCAGACAATGTCGTCGCGGGAGTTGAAAGGAAGCGAGATGTCGAATCCGTAGCTCTTGGAGGCCACTTTCACGATTGCCGAGCACTTCCACTGGGAGACTGTGCCCCCGTCGTCCTCGGTAATCATAAAGGCAATCTGCTCCACATCCTCCGACCAGTCGGAGACAATCACGGCGTTAAGCGGCAGGGCCTCCCCGAGCTGCTTCCGCTTGACGACTACCATAAAGTCCGTAATGGCAGGAGAGTAGAGCCGGAGCTCCGCCTCGGTGGACGCGGAAAAGTCATCGACAGAGCCGGCCTTGATGAAAAACTCCGAGCCGCCTGCGAACCAGCAGTCATAGTGGCGTTGCATAGTGAATTCCTTGATCATAAGGGTCCTGAGGCCCGTTCCGCCGGTTTTCGTCACCGGGACTTTTGTCGGGGCGGCCCCAATTGAAGCCCCATCCGAAGATGCCTCGGAGCACAGAGCCGCTCCCGCAGACGAGAGAGCCTTCCCGCCGATTATGAGCGCCCCTCCCCCGTTGTCCCACTCGGGATGCTCCCGCCGCAGGACATCGAGCGAAGTGTACCCGCAGTCGGAATTGCGGTTCACGACCCAGACGGGGTTCTTCCGAGCAAAATCCTCGGTCACGTCGATGCGCTCAATCCGCCTCCCGCCGTCCTCCTCCTGCACCACTCTGTAGCCGACATTGATGTCCGAGTCGTCCCCGGGGTCAAAGGTAAAAACCGGAGCGGTCTCCCCGTCCCAGTCCTCCGAATATGGCCAGTAAATCTGCACATCGGAGTCCTCCAGAGCGCTGAGCCACTCCTCGGGGTCATCCCCGAAATCCATCTCCGCTCCCCCGGCCTTTGTGGCGGAAGAAGCCGAGGTGACATAGTCGCGGATAAGTTCCCTCAGAGGGCGGGAATTGCCCGAGCGGGTGAGCGCAGCCTTGGTTTGAGCCGCTTTCGCATCGCTGTCCCCCACTCCCTTCCCGGGAGAAAGAAACAGGTCCGCCATAGTGTACTCCTCGTCGTAGCCGTTGCCGGAAGACGCCCCGACAGCCGTATAAACCTCCTGGAAATGTTCCGCTTCCAGCGGAAGGGACGACAGAAGAGCCGCCACCTTGTCAAGCGTCACGGCCTCCGGGATTTCCACAGAATAACCGCCCAAAAGCTTCTCGCAGGAAGATGCCCCCGCAAGACAGAGCAGAAGCCCCGCCGTCCAAAGCCCCCGCCGCAGAATAAAATCAATTGTTCTCTTCATAGCATTAACCGTTAAAATTCAATGCGCAAAGAGAACAACAATTAGCCGTTGAATGAAATGGTCAACGGATAAAATCTAAAAAAGCCAATGGAGGGCCGCAGAAAACCGATTAAATAATAAAAAGCAACAAATCGTCGTAAACCGATTCATCCCCATAATCAAATTCCATCGAAGGCAATCGCTGATTTTCAATAAGTTGCAGCCCAGAACACAGCAATAGCCGTTGACTGTCCGGCAGACCGGAACGGCAGGTCATCGTCGGGGGCAGGACGATTTGCGGAAGACTATAGAGGAGCAGAGAAAACCGAAAGGGCTTGGGAGTCGGGACTTTGGCCTGTCATCAGTTTGTAGCCGGTGAGGGCTTGCTGGAGGAGCCACTGCTGGCCCGGGATGTACTCAGCGGCCTCGGGAAGGCGTTGAAGGACTTCCGGGGTGAAGGACGGGTTGCGGTAATTGGCTTCGATGACCGCTTTCAGACGACTTGTCCCGGCGGCGGCGCCTTTGCTGACACTCTTACAATAAGGAGCATCCGGTCGGGCATTAGCAACGTCATCGCTGACGGTCTCGCCGTTAATGGAGTCCGGCCGGGCGGCAGTGCCTGTCTTTTCAGCCCCGCGAAGAGCACCCTCACGCTCTTTGAACGGGAAAGAGTCAAGGGGCGCCGGGGCGGTGTAAATCAGGATGTCGTTCTCCTGGACTGCCGACTGGAAACTTTCAATCGGGAGGACCTTCACTGAGCCTGCGGGGCCGCCTGCAAGACTTCCTGCAGAGCCGCCGGCGGAAAGTTTCTGACTTAGAGCCTGCACAAAGCCGAGCGCGCGGGAGATGCTGCGGTTCATAACCGTAACCTCAAGCCCCATCAGCGCCGCCGCAACGATTGCTGCCTTGCCTGCGCCTCCGCAGCCCACTACGAGTACCCTTGCCGCCTTTTTACCTTCAGGTTCCAAAACATTCAAGCCCTCTCCCTCCATTTCGGAACTCTCTCCCTTCTGATAGCCGAAAGAAAAAGAACCGGAAACCTTCCCGAGCGCACTTTCAAGCAGAACTTTCACCGCTGAGCAGTCCGAATTGAAGCAGCTCAGCCCGCGGGGAGTTTTCACGAGGATGTTCGCCGCGCCGATAAGCTCACACTCACGGCTGCGAACTCTCGCACGCTCGAAAGCCTGCTCCTTGAACGGGGCCGTGACATTCACCGCGTCGTACGACTTCATAAAGAGCCGGAACGCCTCGTCGAAACTCCCGTATTCCAGAAGGTCGTAACGGAAACGGCCGCCGTATGCCGCCCCGAACAGCCTGGGGCTGAGCGAGTGCGCAATCGGGTAGCCTATGAGTCCGTACTTCGGCATCGGGGCGAGGGTTTCTTATAAGAGGCTATTCTTCAACAGCATATCTAAAGCCCTGTGCTACAGGAATATGAAGTAGAGAAGAACGTAGATCGGGAGAAGGATGACGAGGGAGAATTTTGCCATATATCCGAAGAATGACGGCATCTTGATTCCCTGGCTTTCCGCGATGGACTTCACCATAAAGTTCGGACCGTTGCCGATGTAGGTCATTGACCCGAAGAAAACTGAACCGATTGAAATCGCCTTCAGAAGCACCTCCGGGATGCCGGCCTCGAACACAGTCCCGTTCAGAATTCCGTTCACGACACCTGCGCCGGCTGCTGCCACAGACTCAGGAAGTCCGCTTGCAAGGCTGTAGAACGCCACTGCCGTAGGGGTGTTGTCAAGGAAGGAGCTCAGCACACCCGTTGCAAAATAGAACTGCCAAACATCGGTGAATCCGAGGTTCGCGGCATTTTCCTGCATATACAGAAGCGCCGGGGTCATAGTGGTGAAAATTCCGAGGAAGAGCACAGCCACTTCGAGGATAGGTGCCCAGGTGTACCCGTTCAGGCCGTAGCGGACGTCGTGACGGGTGGTGTAGAGCGAAAGTCCCATAAGGGCGAGAAGAACTATTTCCCTAAGGAATTTAACCCAAATCGGAGCATCTTCGGCCCCCATCTGAGGGATGAAGCTGGAGTTGATGAAGGCAACGGAAAGAATGATGCCGGCGAGGTACCAGAAATTCCTCTTTCCGATGAAGCGGATAGGGCCTTCATCGGCAGGCTCGGCCATAATGAGCGGATTTTCCTTCTTGGAGTAGTAGAACTTGTCCACGAGATAGTACAGAAGGAGGAGTATTCCGCCGGTGAAGAGCCACTCAGGTAGCATTTTCAGGAACCAGGTGAAAGATGCGCCGCGAAGGTAGAGCATAAAAAGAGGCGGGTCCCCGAGCGGGGAAAGCAGACCTCCGCAGTTCGCGATGAGGGCGATGAAAAAGAGCATCGTGTGCACGCGGTATTTTCTTTTGGCGTTAATGCTCAGGAGCGGACGGATAAGGAGCATCGCAGCGCCGGTCGTTCCCATAAGGGAGGCGCTCACAAAGCCGATTCCGAGAAATGCCGTGTTCACTTCCGCAGTCGGACGGATGCCGCCGGAAAGATGGATTCCGCCGGTCACGACATACAGCGAAAGGAGGAGCACCACGAACGGCACATAATCGTAGAGAATCTGGTGTTCAAGTTCGGAGGCGAGACCGTGACGAATCAGAAAAACGGCCACAGGAACGCCCAGAATGAGGGAGACAAAGAGTTTGTGGGAATTTTTATCCCACCACTTGCTGACGAAAAGCGGGCCGACCGCAATCATCAGAAGCATCAGGGCGAAAGGGATCATCGCCCAGGCAGGGATTGAATAAGGGGCAGACTGCGCTGCTTCGGCCACGACCCCTGTTGCAGACTCTGCGACAGAGGCCATTGATAAAAACTGCATAATATTTTCTTTAAAACAACATTAAGCGCCCTCCCGCCTCAGTTTACGCTCTGCCTGCATAACTGATTACACGAAAGGGACTTATAACTACACTTTCTTTTTTCCGGAGGCAAAGTTACCCATTTTTTTCGTTGCTCCAAGCATTTTCTTTATCTTTGCGATATTATGCAAATTTTTGGAGAATTTATGAATACCGTAAAAACTCTCGCAGCCGTTCTGACACTATTTGCTGCCATTTCATTCGGGGCAGGGGCGCAGACTCCCGACAAAGCCTACAGCGTCGAAGACATCCCGCAGACGGAAATCCTCTCGTGGAGCTATGTCACGGACCTTTCGGGGGTGGTGAACGCGGCGCAGAAGGACAGCCTCAACGCCCTCTGCCGCTATGCGAAGGACTCTCTCGCGACGGAGATTGCAGTGGTGACTCTCCCCCTTTTCGACACCGGAAAATATTCCACCCTGCACGAATTCGGGGTGGAGCTTTACAACACCTGGAAAATCGGAGGGAAAAAGAGCGAGAGGGGGCTTCTGGTGCTGCTTGCGACCGCCGACGGTCACCGCGAGATTTCGATGGTTACGGGCTACGGGCTTGAGGGAGACCTGCCGGACGTCTATTGCAAGAGGATTCAGAGCAATGTTATGGTGCCGCTGATGACTGAAGGGGACTATGCCCCGGGGCTCATAGCGGGGGTTGAGGCCGTTTGCGACATTCTTCGGGGAAATGTTCCTGCGGAGGTAGAGGAGGAGGAAGATGATATGGGAACCTTTTTCGCCTGCCTCGCGATATTCATTTTCGGTCTTTTTGTGATGGTGGATGCAATCCGGTGGAGCAAACGCCTGCGCCTTGGGAAACGCATTACCTGCAGCTGCTGCGGAGAGACCGGAAAGATGAAATACAAAAGCGGGGAGACCATTAAGGCCGCCACAACGCGCTCAGAGGGCACATATCGCTACACTTTTGCCTGCCGCAAGTGCGGACATCTGAACTATGTGGATGAAATCATTCCGCGCAAGCCGCGCAGCGGAAGCGGAGGTGGAATTATCGGCGGCGGGACCGGCGGCGTGTTCGGAGGCGGTGGGTCCTTCGGAGGAGGGGGCTCCTTCGGCGGCGGGTTCTCCGGCGGAGGCGGCGCCTCCACAAGGTTCTAACGAGTCTTTTTGGTCTATATCGCCCCTCTCATCGGTCGAGTACCCCAGTACACTCCCTTTTTGAGTGCCAATCTATCCTCAAAAATCATTCGTTAGAACTAAGTTGTTCCTCTTAAATGCTCACAGGGTCAAACACATACACGCCAATCAATTCGTCCGAGAGGATGATTGAGACCATCCGGGAGGTGGGGATTATCCCGTTTTTCCGGAGCGGAGTGCCTCTGTGGTCAATTGAAGAAAGGACTGACCCGGGGTTCTGGTTCTACAGTTCCGACGAGCTCGGTCCGTGGGACTGGAAAATTGACGCGGTGCAGAGCGGAGACATCGCCTACGGGAAATTCCTCGGCCGGAAGTGAAGAAAAACGTTATGAGTTCAGTGCTGCAGTTTCTGGATATGGGCACCTGGACCGTCACAGGAGACTTCCGCAGGGTGTACAGAGGCCCCAACCTCGAATACACAGGCTGGCAGCGTTCCTCCATCACCACCCCCGACGCCCTTTTCGGCGCCCCAATCTCCCCGCAGGAGGATCAGCCGTTCTGGGCCCGAATAATGGAAGGCCCCGAAGAAAAGGCCCCCGAAGCCGACTGCACCCCCGAAGAATCCCGCAAAATCCTCCTGGACCACCTCACCGCCCTCTTCCCCGCCGAGCGGGAAGCGCTCAGCAAGATTATATAATTTAACTTTTGCAAGTATCTAACTTATTTATATATAACCCTTTCCCCCTCTAATCAAACTCTCAAATCCCACGCACTTTTTCCATAACACAAGTCCTCCCGCATTGTAATCTGAACCCCCTGCGCCCCCTGTCAGGGGGATTTTTACGGCCCCCCGGGCCGGCGGGCAGAAGCCCTTGTAAAGTTTCGCACTTGCGAAACTTTAGTCATATAAGATTTAGGCTCTGGTAGTCTTAAAGAGTTTGACCCAAAGTCAAAAATTGACTTTGGGGTCAAACTAAATCTTGCTCCAGAGTTCTGTGCTTGATGATTCTCCGTATGGACTCATACTTTGTGGACGCTGTTTTGTGTCAGCGATTCCCAAATCCGCAGAATGAACTGCCAAATATCTGCCAATCTGTTGATTAACATTTTCCATCGAGCGAACAGATGTGTCATCATACAAGAGTTGGATGTAGTCCCGCTCAAAAAGCTGCCTCATTCTGTAGATGAAGTCGCGACTGCTGAATTGGTCCTTTGGGATGGAGCGAATGATTGCTGCGGCATTAGCCGACATAAAATCGTTTACTGACATAATTGATTGTTTTTAAATGGTTTATAATGGTAATATGCTGCCGAAATATTTCCATCCGGTAGCTTGTTTGTATTCTTCGATTGAATCCTCCGGAACATATAATGTGGCGTTGCTGACTCCCCCGAAGGCGGAAGCGTCGCAAGCCGGAGGACGGACTGACCCTATCTTTACTATTGAAATTGGGCAACTAGAATATGAGCTAGAATATGAGGAAAAACTCTCGTAGTAGGAGTAAAACGAATGGTAACCCGCCGAGAAGGATGCCTCACTGGCATCAATCTCCGAAAGTTTAGATGCAGAATTCGAGGCACTATTACCAACACAAGCGGAGGAAGAAAATGTCACATTTGCTCCGGCCTCCAGTTTGATAGTCGTCAGATAGGCCATACCGGAAAGTGCATAACTTGAGATGGTCTTCATAGACGACGGCAAAACCAGCTTCAGAATCTTGGTGTTGACAAATGCTCCGAAATAATCATTATGATCATAATTGTCCTTCATAGACCCACCAGAAATAGTTTCGCACATAGAACCCTCCGCAAAGTTCACCTTTGTCAAAGCGGTGCAGCCGCTAAAAGCTCCCACACCGATTGTTTGGACAGAAGCCGGAATGGTAACCTCAGTTATGCTCGTACAATCCGAAAAAGGACCCACAGACTTTGACGGAGACATTACTGCCCCGACTATTTCTGAAAGGTGTGAATCCGGAGCAAATTCTATGGAAACCAAACCGCTGCATCCGTGGAAGGCTCCCGTCTGAATGTCTTCAACAGAAGATGGAATATTCAGACGCTGAAGACCTGTACAACAGTAGAATGCGCCACTGCAACAATAATTGTCATACGACTTGTTACATTTTACATATCCTCCGATTGTTTTAAGCGACTGAGACTTGGAAAAATCCACAGTTCTGAGTTTGCTGCAGTTCGCAAATGCCGCGTCCTGTATCTCTGTCACATTCTCAGGAATCGTGACGGTTTCC
>CAVAMP010000068.1:0-7303 GCA_963589825.1 Flexilinea sp.
ATCTCCTCTGCGAGAACGGCATAAGGTATCTCCCGCTCTATATGGCGATGTTCATCTAGTTCCACTTCCCGAACTTTAGAGCAAGTTAATCTACAGTTTCTGAGTTTAGTTTTTCCTAAAATAAAGGAAAGTTTCCCCGACTTCTGCCGAATCCCCAAATGTTTGATTCTCTCGGGATTCCGGGTTAATCTTTCAGACAGGCCAGCGGGATGACTTTTACCCCGTCTTGCCGCGTGTAGGCCATTTCACCTCCGGTGATAATAAGCATAAGGTCCGGTTCCCGAAGCTGAACCTGTTTCTCAGTTTTGTTGTGCTCAATCACCAGTTGCCTGATATCCTTCAAGTGGGAGGCCCCCTCTTCTATTTCACGGCTGCCAAGTTTGAATTCTATCAGGGCATAGCGTCCGTCTTCAAGAAGAAGAACGGCGTCTGCTTCGAGGTCGTATCTGTCGTGGTAGTAGGAGATTGAACTGCCGAGGGATTGGGAATAGGCCTTTAGGTCGCGGATAGCCATACATTCAAACAGGAAACCGAAAGTCTTCAAGTCTGTGTAGAGTGCTTCGGGGGACAGTCCCAATGCTGCCGCCGCTATTGACGGATCGGCAAATTCACGCTTCGGACTGCGGCGAATAGCCGACGAAGAACGGATTGCAGGGCTCCAGGCTTCAACGTCCTGAATGACGAACAGGCGTTCAAATGCTCCCAAATAGGCCTCGAATGAAGTGTCGCTGATTCCTTCCAGATGGGCGTTGACATCCTTGAATATCCCGCTCTTTTTGGCAAGCGTGGAAATGTTGCGGGCGTAGCTTTGAAGGATGGCGTTCGCAATTTTTTTATCCCTCGTTACACCATCTATCGTCGAAATGTCTGTGTCGCAAACTGTGCGCACATAATTCTTGGCTATTTGAAGTTTTGCCTTGTCAAATGCAGCCGAGAGTGAAGCCGGCCATCCGCCCCGGCAGGCCGCAAATATCAGCTGCTCGATTGACATTTCGGAGGTTATTCCGTCAATGTCAAGGTCGGGTGTATCAAACAAAGCCGTCAGAGATATTTTCCCGTTAGATTCCTGCGACTCATAGAGGCTCATCGGCAGCATCTGCATCTTCGCTATTCTTCCGCTGCCGGAATGTTTGATGAACTCCCGTCTTTTTCCCGGGTCTATGGAATTGGACCCAGTAAGGATGAACTGGCCGAATTCATTACGTCTGTCAACTTCTATCCTCACTGAGTCCCAAAGCACAGGCGCCTCCTGCCATTCATCAATAAGTCTCGGTGTATCCCCTGAAAGGAGAAGTGAGGGCTTGATTGCAACAGTTGTCAGATATTTGTCCCTCATATCCGGATCCTGAAGGCTGATTATGCTGCGGGAGTGCTGCTCCGCTGTGGTGGTCTTTCCACACCATTTAGGCCCCTCAATCAACACCGCTCCGGAAGAAGCGAGAAGCAGGCTCAAAAGTTCATCAGCGTTTCGTTTAAGATATTGCATTTCGCGTAATTTGAATCAAACTGCGCAAAGGTATGATTTTCAATTGAATTGAGCAAGTCGTTTGGCAAATTTGTGGCATTCCGTTTGGCAAATTTGTGGCATTTCGTTTGGCATTTTTGCGGTAGGACAGCAGCGGATGTGCTCCAGAGGCACGTCTATGGCTCCGAGGTAGCTGGATTTAAGCCCGGCATCCCTTCGCGCCGTGACAACCGATTCCGCAAGGCCGAGCGACGGGGTGAGGGTCACATTGATGACGGTGTCCCTGAGGAAAGGAACAGTGACTGTTTGGGTCTGGTAGCCGATGTAGGAGTATGAGAGGGCGATTTTGTCCCGCCCGTCAGCGATTTTGGAGGTGAGGGTGAGGGAATAGTAGCCGAAGTTGTTGGTGGCGGCGCCGGTGAGGGTGGCGGCATCAGGGAACACCACACCCGCCCCGATCAGGGTTTCCCCTGTGGAGGCGTCATAGACGTGTCCGCTCACCGTGATTTTGTCGGGAGCGACGCCATCCGTTTTGTAAGAAGTTTCTCCCCCAGATGAAGTCCCATAGGCAATTTCGCCGTCCCGAAGTTTCTCCGGGGCAGCGGCTGCAAGGCCACTCGGCAGCGCGAGCGACAGCAGCAAAATCAATACTTTCCTCATATCGGGGGCAAATATAGAAAATTATTTCTCTTGCGCGGTGTAGTTGGCAAGAATGCTTTTGGCGATGACGCCCATTTCGTCGCGAAGCCACTCCGGGGAGAGGACCCTGACTTTATCCATTTTGGAGAACAGCTCCTGGATGAAGTCGAAAGTGGGGACAAGGCGGAATCTGAACTCGGTGCCGCTTTCGTCTTCTTTCACAATGGTTTGCGAAGGATGGAGCTTGAGGGATTTGAAATACTTCGCCTGGAAGTTGTCCACCCATATTCTCACCTCTTCGGCCCCGCATCCCTCTTCGAGGCAGACTCCGTAATAGTCCCGGAAATAGTCCTCCGCGCTGAAGTTCTCCGGGATTTCATATTTTCTCCCTGCGCTCTTCAACTCCAGGATTCTGTCAAGGGCATATATGCGCGGCTTCTCGCCCAGTCCCGTCTTCGCGACCATATACCACCGCTGTTTGAACTGCTTCAGGCAATATGGCTCAGCCTCGAATGTGGACGGGGACGGCTTCTGGTAGCTCTGGTAGGTGATGGTGACGGCTTTGCGGTCGCGGATGGCCTCCAGGGTGTCCGAGAGGTATTTTTCGCTCGAAGGCACGCTTTCGAAGAGGACTTTGTCCCGCATTCCTTTGCTTTCGTTGAGAAGGTTGTTGAGCGACAGCGAGGATAGCATCCACTGCTGTATCCCGTTGCCATTGAGGTCATCGGCGTTGTCGATGTAGTAGCCCAGGCTTCTGTCGCACTTGATTTCCAGTCCGAAGATGTCGAATATGGAGGCAATGTGGTTGTGGAAGGTTCTCTCTGGGATTTCGCTTTCCCCATCCTCATTGATGGAGCTGCGCCGCCACTGCTCGTTGATTTCCCGCCGGGTGATGTACTTGTATTGGTTGATGAGGTCAATCAGCCAGATGTAGCGTTTGAAGTAGTTCTTTGCCATATTTTATGTGGTTTTATTCGTTCAGTCCCGTTTTTGCGGCGATGCTCGGCGTTTTTCAGCCCTGATGGCACAAAGATAGCGAAATTAATTGCCAAAATGTGGCAATAGGGAAGGATTTTCGGCGGCTGCCAGGCGTTTTTGCATTCCCTCAACCGCCGCCGGTCGCAAAACGGTGCAAGAATTGCCGGTTTTACGCACGAAATTGTCTTCGGTTCCAAAACGGTGCAAGAATCGCCGGTTTTACGCACCAAATTGTCTTCGTCCTCAAAACGGTGCAAGAATTGCCCGTTTTACGCACGAAATCGCCCACTTTGTTCTGTAACAACGCCCCCGCAAGGCACGCCAGCCAACGCCCCCACACGCCCTCCCGCAAGGCCGTCACCCCTCACACAAGGCACGACTAACCCCTAGCCGTCAGCGGGAACAGGCTGTCCACTTCGTAGCGGCTCAGCGCCAGCACGCGCCGGATTTGCCCGTTCGAGGACTGGAACTCACGGCGGACCCGTCGGGCCAGGTCGTATTTCTGCGGTGCGCTCAGGTCTTTAATGCTGTGCACCCCATAATCCGTCCCCAATATGGCACCGAGCCGGGTGAACAGCTCGGGGTCAGTCAGGAACTCCTCCTCGTCAAGCTCCACCGCGAGCTCCGAGAGTGCCTCCACGCTTTTGCTGAGCAAGGAGAAATAGTGGTGGGCATCCCGGAACATAGCTTTGCCGAAATCGGCGTGGCAGTATGCGGAGGGGAGAATATACCCGCTTCCGCTCATCGGCCAGTCCCCCGGTATCTTCGGAACTCGCCCCCGAAAGAGCGCCCTGCACTCCAGCGAGGATATGTCATTGAAACTGAGATGTGAATCCATTTCCTGCCCGAAGAAAAGTCCTCCGGTTCCCCAGGGGTAGCTGTAGGGAGTGTAGTCGCTGTCCGCAACAAACCCGTTCCGGTTGATGTAAACGATGGTGTTCCGCATAGCCTCAAGTGAGGTGACTTCTTTCAGAGAGGGCGCGAATTTGCGCGGAAGACCTTCCGGATGCGTGCCTTTAAGCCCCCGCGCAATCCTTTTTCTGAGAAAAGAGAATGCTTCCAGCAGTTCCTCACTCCTTCCGGCTGCCAGAATGTGGAGATGGTTTCCCATTATTTCGAAGGCTATGATCCTGATTCCCGTACGCTCCACTGCAGTCTGGGCGATGACATTCATCGCGAAGGCAAAATCTTCCGGGTGCGGGAATATCAAGGGAGTTTCCTTCCCCGCCGTGTAGAGATGCCAGTATGGTCTTCCGGCGTCAAAAAGGCATTGACATCGCTGTTCTTTCTCTTTGAATGTTGGCATAATTATATGTTATTCACTGGTTTATGCAGATTTGCGATGATGATGTCTCCTCTCCGCTCAGATCATCGTCGAAACCCGGTACTACTTCTCCGCCCAGAAGCCAGCCTCCCCATCGGCTACATCCGCAGTAAGCACCTCCTCGGCTTTATCCCAGGTGGTGGCGCGGATAATCGCATTCACCATTTTTTCGGGTTATCCCGTCGCCAATCCACGGGATTTCGTGTTATGGCAGGTCCATAAAATCAAAAAAGCGGGTTAGGCACGATATAACCTAACTCGCTTTGCGGACTCCGGGTACCGCGGCGGACAATCTTGTAATGATGGCGACTTTCGGGTCAAGTGACCTTCGGGGCAGCCGTCGGATGCAAATGTATGAAAGTTCAGCGACATCTGCAAGAGCCTGAGGGACATTTGTTTTAGAGTATTCCCATAAATTTTATCGTCCATAGTCGACAAAAATATCGCCCGACAGCATAGCCCGGTCGAACGTGATGCCGCCCCTTCCTATTCCATCCGGCCCCATTTGAGTTCTTCGCCGTTCCGGTCGAACTGCTTGCGTTTGCCGGTCGGCGGGGCTGAGAGCGTAATCCTGACTATCGCCGTCCGGGAGAGGCTCCGCTCGATGCTTGCGTCAAATGCGTCCATATGGGAGGGAAGAAACCGCTCGCAGATAAGCCTTAGCGCCTCAATTTTCTCCTTTTCTTCAGTCACCACCTCCGCGCGGCCGAAAGCCACTGCAGAATGGTACTGGATGGTGAAATCCCCGTCCTTCGGCCCCACTGTCGGCCGGCACATCGACACGGCCGAAAGGCAAACTTCGGGGTGCGTCGCGATGGCATCCAGTTTTTCGCCCTCAAGCGCTCCGTGAAAATACCAGATGCTCCCGTCCGCGCTCGCGAGCGAAAGCGGCAGCCCGTATGCCGAGCCGTCCGCCCGGGTGAAACTGACGGTGATGTAAGGGGCGCGGCGCATAACATCCGTCGCCCATTCGGCGTCCATTTCTCTGCTTTTCTTTCTCATAACTTTATTAGTCTATCCAACTCAAATTTTATCGTCCATAGTTGACAAAATGGTTCATTATTGAGATTTCATCGATTATAGTCGACAAAAATACCGTCCGACAGCATAGCCTCGCAGGCGGAGGAGATGTCGGAGTAGGTTCTCTCGAAGTCTCCGGTGTACCACGGGTCGGCGACATCCCTTTCCGAGCCGGTGTAGGACATCATCAGACGCACTTTTCCCTCCGGGTCGGAGCCTATTATGCCCAGGAGCCTCCGGACATTTCCCGAATCCATACAGATTATCCGGTCGAAGCGCCCGTAGTCCGCTTTCGTCACTTTTCTCGCTGTTTTCGCCCTGTCGAACGGGATGCCGTGGGAGGCGAGGCACTGCCTGGCGGGCGGATAAATCGGGTTGCCCCTCTCCTCGTCGGAAACCGCGGCCGACTCAACGAGGAACTCCTCCTCCAACCCTCTAGCCTTCACAAGGGATTTCAGAATGAACTCCGCCATAGGGCTGCGGCAGATGTTTCCGTGGCATATAAAAAGAATACGCTGCATAGTAGTTGCGACAGCAAACAAGATTGTTCAGAAGAGCTTGAGGTTGCCCCGGGAGGCAGTGAGTTCGCCATTTTCGATGCGGTGGATTATTTCCACCACCTTGTCGTTCATCGGAGTCGGCACTCCCGCCTTGCGGCCTTGTGCGCAGACGGCTCCGTTGATGGAATCCACTTCCGTCTTCTTGCCCTTTTCCAGGTCCTGAAGCATACTTGCCTTGAGGAGGGCGTGCTTGCGGATTGCGAGCGGGATGATGAAAAACGAGATGGCTTTCTTCACGGCTCCGCGGTAGTCTAGCAGCTTCACGATGTCCTTGCCCTGGACCGGCTCAATCTTAATCCCGGAGGCGTCGCAAACGTCGATGCACTCCTTGATGATGGCCTGCACGATGCGACGGGAAGGTTTTGGCCCTGCGGCTTCTCCGAAAGTGCATCCCAGCACTGCACTCATTCCGGAGAACGAGGCGTTGATGAGAAGCTTGCTCCATCTTGTTCCGATGAAGTTCTCGTCAATCTCCACCGGCCCCATTTTCTCCAGAAGAGCTTTCACCTCGCTGAAATGATTGCCTTCGAGGGGAGTCCCGTCCGGAGAGCGGAAAGCGCTGCCGAGCGAAAAGGTGAGGCTGTCCGGAGAACTCGTAAGCTCACATTCTCCTGGCCCCAGCATCGTCGCGCCCCAGGCCACAGTGCACCCCAGAGTCCTTTCCTCTCCCACGATTTCGGCAATCCCCGGTTCGGGAAGGCCGTTCTGAAGGGTCACGATAACCCCGTCAGGAGCAAGAAAATCGCGAAGGAAAGTGATCGTGGAAGGGTTGTTCTGCTGTTTGGTCATAAGAAAGATTATGTCATACTTCCCGCTCATCTCCTCGGGAGTGAGGGCAGAAACCCTCTGGGTGAAATCCAGCGTGCCGGTGATGTGAGCTCCGTTTTTGCGGAGAGCCTCAATGTGAGCGGCGTTGTGGTTGATGAGGTCAATTTCGCCTCCGTTTTTGGTTATGAACGCGCCGAGTATCGTTCCGAGTGACCCTGCGCCATAGATTGCAGATCTCATATTTTTGTCCTTTTGTATTTAGACCCTCTCAAGGGGTTATTTCCACAAATGTACGGAAAAATTCTATCTCTTATGGCGCAGGTTTTCGCCGACTGCTTGAAACTGAAGTAGTCTGCTCAATTTTTCTATCTGTACTTTATCTGAAAGTAGTCGAGCAGTTCTTTCCGCAATCCCGTGAGCGGCGGCATATTCTTTTGTGGAAATGTAGTCCATATCTATCGGCAAGTTTTTATCTATGATGCCACAAATTAGGAATTTTCAATCAAATCCCCCACACGCTGCCAAACTTTTGCAGCCTGAGACTTCATA
>CAVAMP010000069.1:0-7237 GCA_963589825.1 Flexilinea sp.
GTACTGGGTAGGAGAATCGAACTCCTATTGCGAGATTGAGAATCTCGAGTACTAACCGTTATACGAACCCAGCGTTTTTCGTTTGGGATTGCAAAGGTAGGCAAATTTTCTTTACCTGCAAATTTTTTCTGCCTATCGCTGCAATTTTCTTGCTTCAGCCCTCAAAAATCCTCTCTGGGAGAGCTCCAGTCCCTCCGCCGCTACTTCAAAAACACAAAGAAAACGGCGAGTACAAGGCAGCCGAAGGCCACAAAATGGTTCCATTGCAGCGGCTGTCCCTTGAAGACCACGGTGACAAAGACCGTGAAGATTGTGAGCGAGATAACTTCCTGAATGACTTTAAGTTGCATAAGATTGAACGGGCCTCCGTTCTCGATGAAGCCGATTCGGTTCGCCGGGACCTGGGCGCAGTACTCGAAAAATGCTATGCCCCAGGAGAACAGAATCACAAGAATCAGCGGCCAGCCCGTGGAAATTTTCATTTCCTGCAGCTTCAGATGCCCGTACCAGGCGAAAGTCATAAAGATGTTGGAGCAAATCAGAAGCAGGATTGTGTAGATTGCCTTTACCATAATATCGTTAGTGTCGTAAACCTTATCTTTTTCCAAAACGGGCGCAAATATAGCAATCTTTTGAGTATCTTTGCAGGTTCGGCCCGGTTAACTGCCAGTGGCGGCCCGGGGGTTCTGAAAAAAAACATTTAATTTACAGGAATATGACACTCATCAAATCCATTTCCGGCATCCGAGGCACCATCGGCGGCAACCCCGGCGAAGCTCTGACCCCGATCGACATAGTGAAATTCACCTACGCCTATTGCGAAAAACTTCGCGAAAGAAGGCCGAAACCTTCCTCCGAACGCTACAAGGTCGTTGTCGGAAAGGACGCCAGGATGAGCGGCGAGATGGTGGAGGACATCGTCTGCGGAACGCTCATTTCCTGCGGCGTGGATGTGGTGAAGGCTGGATTTGCCTCCACCCCTACGACGGAGATGGCGGTGACCCTGAGCGGCGCCGACGGCGGAATAATCCTCACCGCTTCCCACAACCCCAAGCAGTGGAACGCCCTCAAACTCCTTAACGAAAAGGGCGAGTTCCTCAATGCCGCAGAGGGCAATGCAATCCTCGAATGTGCTGAAAAAGAGAACTTTAACTTCGCTCCTGTTGAACAGCTTGGCTGCACCGAGGAGCACGACTTCACCGACGAACACCTCGACGCCGTTCTCGCTCTCGAAGCTGTGGATGCGGAGGCTGTCCGCAAGGCCGGGTTCAAGGTCGTTCTTGACGCAGTGAACTCTGTGGGCGGAATCATTATGCCGAGGCTCCTCCGCCGGCTCGGAGTCGAGTGCATTGAGCTTAACTGCAACCCTACCGGCGACTTCGCGCACAACCCGGAGCCGCTTCCGGCAAATCTTACGGAGCTCTCAGAGAGTGTTGTAAAGGAGGGCGCCGACCTTGGCATCAGCGTTGACCCGGATGTTGACCGTCTTGCGCTCATCTGCGAGAACGGAAAGCCGTTCGGCGAGGAATACACCCTCGTGAGCGTTGCGGACTATCTTCTCGGCCGTGCCTACGACGAGGCTCTCCACTCCGGGAAATCACTCGAAGAGGTCTGCGCTCCATATTCGATGACCACCGCCTCCAACCTCTCCTCTTCACGGGCGCTGAGGGATGTTACGGAGAAATTCGGCGGAGAGTACTTTGCGGCGGCCGTCGGCGAAGTGAATGTGACGACGAAGATGAAGGAATGCGGCGCTCTTATCGGCGGCGAGGGCAACGGGGGAGTCATCTACCCGGCTCTTCACTACGGCCGTGACGCGATGGTGGGCGTGGCGCTGTTCCTCACGAACCTTGCGCACAAAAAGATGAAGGTCTCCGAGCTCCTGAAGACCTATCCTCAGTATGTGATTACCAAAAACAGGATTGAACTTTCCGACAAGGCTCTGATTGACAAGATCCTCTCCGAGCTCCAGAAGGCCTACGCCAACGAGGATGTGAACACTCTGGACGGAGTTAAAATCTCCTTTGAAAGCAAAAAGCAGTGGGTTCATCTTCGCCGCTCCAACACCGAGCCGATTATCAGGGTCTATGCCGAGGCCGCAACAACCGACCAGGCCGACGCCCTTGCCGGCGAGGTGATAGCCCTTGCAAAAAAGATTATAGGTTAAGCGTAGCGCTTAATATTATAGGTTAAGCGTTTCACGCTAAAAATACCCCGCCCCAAGAACTTATGTTTTCATTCAGAACGACACCCCTTCAGGACCAGCTTGACAAGTCCCTCGTGGACGGCAAGGTGGGCTGTTTCTGCACCCAGAACTGCTGGGATGCGGGAACGGGCGAATATATGTACGACATTTTCCGCCGAAGGGGCAACCTCCAAAGGGTCTTTTCCTCGCGCGAGGCCGAGCTCACCCCCGGAACGAACCACATAGAGTTCAGCCCGGAGGAACTTCAAGGCCTTAATGCCGTCGTCGTGGAGATTCAGGACACGGGAGTGCGCTATTTCAACTACACGAAGGATGTATTCTCTCTGATGGAAACTCTCAAGGGAATGGGGGAGAGCGCACCTTCCCTTTATATAGTGGACCACATCAACCCGGCTGGAAGGGTCGTCGAAGGCTCGATGCCGCAGGGAGAGTGTGAACCGCACACCCCGAAAGTGCCTCACCGTCACGCACTTACTCTCGGTGAACTTGCCCTTCTGTATCAGAGCGAAATAGGCGCCGCCTTTCCCCTGCACGTGATTTCGGCGACCCTTTCCTCTTCCTCCCGCGAACTTCTCCCCTGGGCCATCGCGCCCTGCTCGGACATTCCGGGGATGTTCACCTGCGACCTCTACAGCGGCGGCGGGCTCTGGAACAACACCAATGTCACTCCCGGCATCGGCACCGCCCGTCCCTACGAATACATAGGCGCTCCTTTCGTGAAACCTGCGGTGGGCGGCCACATCGGCGCTGTGCCTCCTCCGGTTGCGGAGGGAGTGCTCCTCAGACCCTGCTCCTTCACCCCTGCCTGCGGACGCTACGAGGGGGAGAAATGCTTTGGTTATCAGATACTTCGCTCTCCGGGAGCAGAATATCACTCCCTGCTTCACACCGCGGCCCTGATGCGTTATTTCACGCAACTCTACCCCGAGTTCCGCCTCGAAGAAGGCTTCGCCCTCAAACTCTCCGACCCTGTGGTCCTCGACTACATAAAAGGAGGAGAAACCGATTCGATGGCCCTTCGCGAGCACATAAAGACCGAGGAGCAGAAATGGATCCGCAAGGCAAAGCGCTACCTCCTCTACGACGACCAGCCGTACAGGGTGAAGTGAAAAAGGTGAAAATCCTTCGCCCTCCAGTGCGGGTCTATGAGATTATAAAACAATAAGTTATAGATACAGAAATATGGAAAATCCTACAGTCTTTACTCTCGACTATGTCCACGAAGTTCTCTACGGGGGACGGAAAATTTCCCTCGCCTATCTCCCGATGAAGGAGGTGGAGGAGTGCTATGAATTTCTGAAGGAATTCGCCTCCGACAAAGTCATCTACGGCATCAACACCGGCTTCGGGCCGATGGCGCAGTGGAGAGTGGACGACGAGTTCCTTAAAGACTTGCAGTACAACATTATACGCAGCCACTCAACTGGCGCGGGTGAGCCTCTTCCTGACATCTGCGCAAAGAGCGCTATGGTCGCACGCCTCGGAACCTTCCTCCAGTGCCGCTCGGGAGTGCATCCCGATGTGGTGAAACTCCTCGTTGAGTTCATCAACAGGGACATAATCCCGTTCATCCCGCGTCACGGAAGCGTCGGGGCAAGCGGAGACCTGGTGCAGCTCGCGCATATCGCCCTCACCCTCATCGGAGAGGGTGAAGTTCACTGGAAGGGGGAGTGGAGGCCTTCTGCCGAGGTTATGGCTGAAAATGGACTCAAACCTTTCGACATCCACATCCGCGAGGGACTTTCCATCACGAACGGCACCTCTGTGATGACCGGAATCGGAGTCGTGAACCAGTTCCAGGCGGAGCAGATTCTCGACTGGGCCACTCTCGCATCGGTTATGATGAACGAAATCGCCTCATCTTTCGACGACCTTATGGCGGAGCCGCTTAACAGCGTACGCCGCCACGAGGGCCAGCAGGTGATTGCCGCCCGTATGCGCGCACTCTCCGAGGGGAGCCGCTGCCTTCAGAAAAGGGAGCACGAGCTCTACGACAACGGCCACAGCGACGACAAGGTCTTCGAGCACAAGGTTCAGGCCTATTATTCTCTCCGCTGCACCCCGCAGATTCTGGGTCCCGTGTATGAGACGCTCAGAAATTCCCGCCGAGTGCTCGAGGAGGAACTCAATTCCGCCTGCGATAACCCTATCGTGGACCCCGAGACCCGCAATGTCTATCACGGCGGCAACTTCCACGGCGACTACATCTCGCTCGAGGAGGACAAGGTCAAAATCGCCCTCGTGAGGGTTGCGATGACCGCCGAACGCCAGCTCAACTACCTCTTCCACGACCGCATCAACGGCATACTGCCTCCTTTCCTGAACCTGGGGAAACTCGGACTCAACTACGGAATGCAGGCCTGCCAGTTCACCGCCACCTCCACGACTGCCGAGTGCCAGACCCTCGCTATGCCGAACTATGTCCACAGCATCCCGAACAACAACGACAACCAGGACATCGTGAGTATGGGAACGAACACCGCGCTTCTCTGCGCCCAGGTCATAGAAAACGTATGGCAGGTTCTCGCAATCCAGTATATCGCTCTTGCTCAGGCTGTTGACTGTCTGAAAATCGCCGACCGTCTTTCGCCTGCAACCCGCAGGGTTTATGACGAGGTCCGCGGCATCGTCCCTCTGTTCATCGAGGACACCCCGTTCTACAAGGACATAGCGGCCGTGCAGAACTATTTGAAAACCAATCCGTTGAATTTAAAATAAACAATATATGGCACAGAAACCCTCAATTCCGAAGGGAACCCGCGACTTCGGCCCTGCTGAAATGGCCGGCCGCAACTACATTTTCGACACGGTCCGCAGCGTTTTCCGCACCTACGGCTACGCTCCGATAGAGACTCCTTCGATGGAAAATCTTTCCACCCTTATGGGCAAGTACGGCGAGGAGGGCGACAAGCTCCTTTTCCGCATTCTGAACTCCGGCGAGGCCTTCAACGGCATCGATTTCTCTGAGTATGCCCACGAGGCTGCAGAGGGGGAGGATCCGGCGAAGGGCCCGTACTACAACTGCAGGGCGCTTACCAACAGAGTGTGCGAGAAGGGTCTGAGGTATGACCTCACTGTGCCGTTCGCCCGCTTTGTGGTGCAGCACCAGAGCGAGATTTCCTTCCCGTTCAAGCGTTTCCAGATTCAGCCGGTGTGGAGGGCAGACCGCCCGCAGAAGGGTCGCTACAGGGAGTTTTACCAGTGCGATGCCGATGTAATCGGCTCAACTTCTCTTCTTAACGAACTTGAGCTCGTGCAGATTGTTGACCGGGTTTTCGGCCTTTTCGACATCCGCGTCTGCATCAAAATCAACAACCGCAAGGTCCTCACGGGTCTTGCCGAAATCTGCGGCTTCCCGGACAAGGTTGTGGACATAACCGTCGCAATCGACAAAATAGACAAAATTGGTCTTGAGGCCGTTGAGGCCGAGATGAGGGAGAAGGGACTGAGCGAGAAGGCCATTTCCGTCATAGAGCCTGTGCTTACGCTGAGCGGCACTTCCGCCGAAAAGCTTTCTCTTATGAAGGGCCTTTTCAACGGCGGCTCGGCTTCAGGGATCGTTTCAGAAACAGGTCTTAAAGGCATAGAGGAACTCGAAGAGCTTTTCTCTCTTATAGACGCCGCCGGGATTTCCCAGCAGGTGGAAATCGACCTTTCGCTCGCAAGGGGTCTCAACTACTACACGGGAGCGATTTTCGAGGTGAAGGCTCTCGATTTCGAGATTGGAAGCATCTGCGGAGGAGGCCGCTACGACAACCTTACCGGCATTTTCGGTCTTCCGGGTATGTCCGGAGTGGGCATTTCCTTCGGCGCCGACCGCATCTACGATGTTCTGAAGGGTCTGGACAAATTCCCGAAGGACGTAACGGGCGGAGCAACGCTTCTTTTCGCGAATATGGGACAGGATGAGCTTCGGTACATTCTTCCTGTTGCGAAGGCTCTTCGCGAAAGGGGAGTCGCCTGCGAAATCTACCCCGAAGCGGGCAAACTCAAAAAGCAGTTCGACTATGCCTCCCGCAAACAGATTCCGTTCCTGTCCATCTGCGGCGCGGACGAGGCCTCCGAGGGCAAAGTGAACATCAAGAACCTCTCGACCGGCGAGCAGAGAAAGTTCGACAAAACGGACATTGAGGGGATGCTCTCGTTTTTTGAATAAAAATTGAAGAAAAGTTTGCAGCATCAAAAAAAAGTTGTACCTTTGCAATCCCATTCGGGAAAAGGGCTGTACAAGGCCCTCCGAAAAGGGTAAAATTCCTGAATAGCTCAGTTGGTTAGAGCATCTGACTGTTAATCAGAGGGTCGCAGGTTCAAGTCCTGCTTCAGGAGCAAACATCGCGGGGTAGAGCAGTTGGTAGCTCGTCGGGCTCATAACCCGGAGGCCGGAGGTTCGAGTCCTTCCCCCGCTACTGGGACGTAAACCGATTAAGTTTTTCTTAGTCGGTTTATTTTTTTGTATCTATATTCCTGATCATCCCACACGCGTCTAATTCCAATAATTTTCGTAAATTTGTAAGTTTTGAACAATTTTGCTTCAATTATGGACATTGACCTTCTTTCCAAAATGGTGTATGACCTTATCCTTGAGAACGATAAGGTTGCTCTGCCCGGAGTGGGATGTTTTGTCGCGGAGATTGTGCCTGCGACCTTCTCCGACAAGGGTTACACGATTAATCCGCCCTACCGGAAGCTCTATTTCCGGAGCCATCCCGACGACGGCTCACTTCTGGTGGACCTCTACGCCAAGTCAAACGGGGTTTCGCCTGAGGCTGCAAGGGGCATAATCACTGATTTCCTCTCTGAAATGAAGGAAGTCCTTCTGGCTAAGAAAGTCATAGTGTTCCCGGGCCTTGGAAGGCTCAGGGCCACGAAGGAGAATAATCTTTTCTTTGTCGCCGACGAGTCTCTGGACATCTTTCCGGAGGGTCTGGGACTGGAGCCGCTTTCGCTCAAAACCCACCGTGAGACCCCTGAGGATCTTTCTGCGGCAATGACTGAGCTCGGCGGGATTATGTCTTCGCCTGCGGAAGCGCC
>CAVAMP010000070.1:0-7056 GCA_963589825.1 Flexilinea sp.
GGTTTTCGCAACGCAGTTTCATCGCTCTATCTGTATTTTGTACTATATCTAACTTAATTCTAAATAAACCTTCGAACTTTCAAATTCCACACGCTTTACTTAATGTCGAGGTTCAGGTCCTTGACCAGGTTTTTTACATTGTCGTTTTCGCTCATCAGGACCTTGGCCTTGTCGCTGGGCATATAGGCTCCCGGGGCGGTCTCGGCCATCGGGATGACCTCAACGGCGAGGATTATGGCCTGGGTGCCGCAGATGCTGCGGAAGGAAGTTTCAAGTTCGTGGAGAAGCTTGGACTCCACCCACTCTTTCTGGGCCTGGTTCACGACCTGGAAAGTAATCTTCTTTTTGCCCTCGGTTTCCTCGATGTCGAGTTTGGAGGTGCTGAGCATATTGAAAAGGCGCGGCTTGGAGCTGTAGAGCGCGGCAAGGGACGGCCAGCTGGTGCGGAGAGCTTCGTCTGAAGGAAGAGCGGCAGGGGCGGCGGAAGCGGAGTCCGCAGAAGCTGCCTTTTCGTCCTGCCCGAGCATCGCTGCCATCGACATTCCGCCGCCGGAGCGGCCGGTGCGCCTTGCGCGCGGAGCCGGGGCCGGTGCGGGTTCAGGGGTTGCCGAAGCGGGAGCAGGCTGAGGGGTTGGCTGAGGAGCAGGGGCCGTAGTGGCCGGTGCTGCAGGCTGAGGAGCGGGTTCTACGGAAGGAACCGGAGCCTGAGGCTGCTGAGGAGCGGTTTGAGGGGCGAGCTGAGAGGCCGGGGTTGGCTGCGGGGCTGGTTGAGCCGGGGCGCTTGCGCTGGATGCCGCTGCATGGGCGCTTTGCTGAGCCTCCGGGGCTGCCTTTGGAGCTGCGGGGGCGCTCTGCGGGGCTGCCGCACTTTGAGAGCCTGCCGCCGGGGCAGGGGCGCCGCCCTCGGGACGCGAAGTTATGTAGCAGAGCCGCATAAGGGCGAACTCTATGTGAAGGCGCGGATTGACCGCAGCCTTGTAGGCGCTTTCGCAGGAGGTGGTGATGGCAAGGGCCTCGTAGAGGAACGCAGTGGAGCACCTTGAGGCCTGCTCGTTGTAGCGCGCCTTGAGCGAAGCGGGGAGCTCCAGCAGGGCGTCCAGCCCGCCGGCCTTGGAAACGATGAGGTCTCTCAGGTGCGAGGACAGCGCCCCCACGAAATGCAGGGCGTTGAAGCCCTTGGAGAGAATCTCGTCGAAAGTCTTGAAGCAGAACGCGTAGTCCCCCGTAAGGAAATGGTCCACAAGGGAGAAGCTGTACTCGTAGTCGAGCACATTGAGGTTGCGGATTACGTCCGCATATTTCACGTCGGTGCCGCAGAAGGCCACCGTCTGGTCGAAAATGGTGAGGGCGTCCCTCATCGCGCCGTCCGCCTTGTGGGCGATGACGTGGAGAGACTCGTCGTCGATGTTGATTCCCTCTTTCCCCGCCACCATCTGGAGGTTCTTCACAATGTCGTCCACCCCGATGCGGTTGAAATCGTAGGTCTGGCAACGGGAGAGGATGGTCGGGAGAATTTTGTGCTTCTCGGTAGTCGCAAGGATGAAAATCGCGTGTGCAGGCGGCTCCTCAAGGGTTTTGAGGAAGGCGTTGAAGGCCTGGGAGGAGAGCATATGCACCTCGTCGATTATATAGACGCTGTATTTTCCCACCTGAGGGGGGACTCTCACCTGGTCCATCAGGTTCTTGATGTCCTCAACACCGTTGTTGGAGGCGGCATCAAGCTCGTGGATGCAGTAGGAACGGCCTTCAGCGAAGGATTTGCAGGACTCGCACTCGCCGCACGGCTCCATATCCGCGGAAGGGTTGGAGCAGTTTATCATCTTCGCGAAGATGCGGGCTGTGGTGGTTTTGCCCACTCCGCGGGGGCCGCAGAAGAGGTAGGCGTGCGCAAGCTGACCCCTCAGAATGGAGTTCTTGAGGGTGCGGGCTATGTTGTCCTGACCGATGAGCGTGCCGAAATTGTCCGGGCGATATTTGCGAGCCGAAACGATGTACTGTTCCATATTTATTTTTTAAACATCCAACTTGCAAAGATAGCAAATCTGCACGAAACTTGCTAACAGACCGCCTTAAAAGGCGAATTACTGCGTTATGCTCCTAGCCAAAATCCTCACAACCAACAGGTTGCTCCGGTTTTGGCGTCGTCGCAAGCCTTGTACTTCATCCTTTTAAGACAGTCTGTACGACTTAGTTATAATGAAAGTTAAAATTAGTACCTTTGCACTTCGCTCCAGCCCAACGGGGCAGGAAGGAAGAATATGAATGAAAAACATCAAGAATATGAAAAAGACATTGACAATAATTGCAGCGCTGATGCTGCTCCCCGTTTTTGCGGGCGCACAGGCCCAGATCACCACTAAAAAAGTGCAGCTGAGCGACTTCCCGCAGAAGATTATGAAAGTTGTCCTGAGCGGTAACCCAATGATGGACAATATGTTGAAAGAAGAAATCAGTTCCCGCTGGACTCTTTCCCCGTACGAATTCTGCACCCTCGAGGATTTCGAGGCGAACAAGACCAACTCCGACTACTATTTCCTCCTCGAGACCGCCGGCCAGTTCAAGAAAGAAGTGGAGCCGGGGGTAAGTTTCCTTACGGTCGTCAAGGGCGGAAAGGATGCCGAAAAGGGCATTGACAAGATGCTGGAGGCCTGCTCGTTCCCTCTTAGCAGCGTTCAGGAGTCTTCAGGACGCGAATTCACCTTCCTTCCTGCAGTCATCGACATAATGCAGGGCTACATTTCCGACTCCACCCAGAGGGACACCGACGCCTACGGCGGACTGGGAGTGTACAATCTCGACACCAGGAAAATCTCCAAGATGGACATAGTCATCGCTGAGGGCGACCTCGGGGCGAAAGTGACTGACGCCGACAAGGCTGCAGCCGCAGCGAAGGGCATTTCAATCGTTGAAGACGACGATGCTGACGAACTCGTTGACGCCGAAAAGGAGAACACGGTGGTTTCCTACTCGGTCATTCCGGCAAATCCGGTGAAGGGTTCCTACTACTACAAGTTCCTCATCGGAACGGGCGACCACAGGATCTACTACTACAAGAAAATTCTCGTGGGCAAGAATGAGGACTGCGGCTTCTCCGCTTCCGAACTGAAGAAATTCGCCGCCTTTAAAAAGTAATTATAAATCCGGTTTCATTTGGGGTTATATTCTTGCACATATAAGGATATAATCCCATAAGTATTTAATAATCACTATTATGCTGTATTCAAAGACATCCAACGGACTTAATTTCGCCGTAGAGCAGGAGGGGCAGAGGGTGGCATATTGCGCTCTCAGCATCCGATGCGGCACAAGGGAGGAGGATGTTAGGGAATGTGGCAAGGCAAAAGGGGGCAGGTTCCATAGCGGGACGGCCCATTTTGTGGAACATACTCTTTTCAAAGGCACCACCGGCAAAAGCGCCGGGGTCATCAACGGCTATCTTGAAAAACTCGGCGGGGAGCTCAACGCCTACACCACCAAGGAGGAGATTGTCCTGCACTCGACCGTTCTCAAGGAGGACATCGAGAAGGCGGCGGGGCTGCTTTTCGAGCTCGCCTCCCGGCCGACTTTCCCGATGAAGGAAGTGGAAACCGAGAAAACGGTGGTCATCGACGAGATTGCCTCCTACAAGGACTCCCCCGCCGACGACATCTACGATCGTTTCGAGAGCCTGCTTTTCGAGGGTCACCCGCTCAGCGGCAATGTGCTCGGCACGCCTTCGTCTGTGAAGAAAATCACCCCGGAGGAGCTTCAGAGTTTCGTGCGGACATTTTTCCGCCCGGAGCGGATGGCGTTCACGGTGGTCTCCCCTCTTGCTGACGGGGAGGCTGCGAAGATGGTGGAGCGGCTCTCGCTCAAATACTTCGGGAAAGCCGGTGAGGACGCGGGGAATGGTGCCTGCGAGGTTGGCGCCGCCGGAGGAGCGGAGGAATGTGCCGGGGGAATGGCCCGGGATGGAGAAAATATAACCGCGGAGGAGCGCCAAACGGACATAACCCCGGATTTTGAGGGCAGGATATTCTCAAAGACCATTAACCGCCACAGCCATCAGGCCAACTGCATCATCGGGGCCACGGCGCCATCGCTGCGCCGGGAAAAGGAAAGGATTGCGACGAGCGTGATGGTGAACATCCTGGGAGGCCCCGCCACGAACTCCCGCCTCAACTCCAAGCTTCGCGAGAAGAAAGGCTGGGTCTATAATGTCGAGTGCTGCTACACTCAGTACGCCGACAGCGGAATTGTTGCCGTGTGCTTCGGCTGCGACAGGGACAAACTCGAGGAGTGCATCGCGGCGGCGGGAGAGGAAATAGAGCGTCTCCAGAAAGTTCCGCTCACTCCGAGAAGCCTCAAAGCGGCGAAAAAGCAGCTTATAGGCCAGCTCACCGTGGCGGCCGAAAACGGTGAAAGCCAGGCTCTTGCAATGGGGAAAAGCCTGCTCGCATTCGGAAAAGTCCAAAGCGACGACTACACCCGCCGGGTCATCGAGGAAGTCACCTCCGAAGACATCCAAAGAGCCGCCCGCGAAGTCTTCGCCCCCGACCGCCTCTCCACGCTCATCTATCTATAGAACCCAGCCGCAAAAAAATCCTTGAAATTAAACAAGACCGACAAAATCAAATACTAGTTTGGGGGGAATTGACTACCTTTGCGGGGATTTGGAAGGATTTAATCACAAAACACATTTTTATACTATGAAACGAATCACTTTTATTTTGGCTGTTGCCGCCGCGCTTTGCGCATTTTCTTCCTGCAAAAAAACTGATGCTCAGGAAATTACTATCTTCGGGACATGGACAATTGAAAAACAGGTAACCGAATATATAATCGACTTTGAGGATCACAAGGCAGGTGACACCGAGGAGAAGACTATGGCGGAATTGGGTTACACCTGTTCTTTAGTGCTCAATGAGGACTACACATACAAAATGACATATTCAACAAAGGAGGGGCCTGACGAAATATCCGGCAAGTTCACCTACGATGAGACTGCAAAAGTTATAACTTTAAATTCCGCAGAAGAAACCGTAGAGAGTCTGACTGCCACCGAACTACATGTTAAACACAAACTTACAGCGGAGGGAAAGCTTTATGCCTACCAGACCGATGTCTGCAAGAGAGTGAAATAGAGAGAATTAGATACACAGAAAGCCGGCCGGGATTTCGTCCTGGCCGGCTTTTTTACTTTCGGCTGAACTCGCAGCCGCACCAGAGCTGATTATAAAAACCATATTCGCGGATTATTTCGCCGCGGCGCTCCTGAAGGCCGTCTTTGCGCCAGTTCTGCTCCCACCAGACAAGACCGCTGCCCAGGCTATCCTGCGCGGGGATTTCTGCGCCCAAGACTTTATCGCCCGGGGCTGCGGCGGCGGACTGCATAGAGGCCTTCACCTGCTCCACAGCCCAGCGGCCGGCCTCGTTTATCTGGTCAAGGGATTTCCAGCGGGACGAGGCGAGAGTGGTGGTAAGAACGCTGAAGCCGTTCTCCGCCGCATATTCCGCAGCCCTCAGAAGACGGAACTTGAAGCACTGAAGGCACCTCCCTCCCCTTTCGGGCTCTGAGGCTATATTCCCGACTCCGGCCTCCGAAGCCATACGGGTAACCCCCGCGAGCCAGGCCCCGTGGTCATAGTCCGCATCGACGATTTCCAGCCCCAGCGAAGCGGCATAGCGAGAGCACTCGTTTTTCCGGGTGAGGTATTCTTCCTCGGGGTAGATGTTGGGGTTGCAGTAATATATAACCGGAGTAATACCGCTCCGAAGCAGACACTCCACAATCGCCGAAGAGCACGGCGCGCAGCAGGTGTGCAGCAGCACCCTCTCCGCTCCCCCCGGAGCCGTAACCGTTAAACCTTCCGTTTTCATACTGAGTTCCCTCCCTGCTTCCTTGCTTCTATTTCATAAAAATGGCGTTCATCGGGATTCTTTATCCTCATCAAAATCTGATAATGATTCCACGAAAGCGCAAACTTAGGAATTTCGTATGCGCTGCATACGGAATTTCCCCTATCAGATTTCGTATGCTCTGCATAAGGAATTCGGTAGACAAGATAGAATTTTCGGCAGTTGGTAAGTGTTGCAGACGACCATCCCTTACCAAACCGCTGAGTCAGCCTTTCAGCGAGTCGGGGCAAGACTTTCTTCCCATATGCAGCCCGTCGTTCGCTGTGTTGCTCATCCTCAACAATATACTTGCCTATTTCATAATAGGTATTCACCATTGTTGTGTTCACCGCCGTACTCACCCTCTGCCTCGCTTCAGCAATGAGCTTGGAAATCTCCTCAAAAAGCATATCAGTTGTTGTCTGCAATTCTGCCATAGCGTTCCGGTTATAAGTCAAGACCGCGAATTTAAGGAAATTAAGCCGACTAAAAAATTATTTCAGGCTGTAATCGTATGCGAACATACATTTTTGACTAAGTTTTGCTCAGGTTCTGAAATTGGCTATATTTGCACTGCAAATGTCGCAACTGCGACTGAATTTCGTAACGATTTGAGTATTGGATTTATGGACGACAAGGAATATATGCGCAAGGCCATCGCTCTTGCAGTTGATAATGTACAAAACGGCGGAGGCCCTTTCGGGGCAATCATAACAAGAAACGGGGAGATTGTCTCTACGGGAGTCAACCGGGTCACGGCCAACAATGACCCGACCGCCCACGCAGAGGTGACCGCAATCCGCAACGCGGCAAAAGCCCTCGGGACCTTCGTCCTCAGCGACTGCGAACTCTACACCTCCTGCGAGCCCTGCCCGATGTGCCTCGGAGCCATCTACTGGGCAAGACTCAAGAAAATCCACTATGCCGCGACAAAGGAGGATGCCGCAGAGGCCGGCTTCGACGACTCGTTCATCTACGACGAACTCGCCCTCCCGCAGTCCGAGCGCCATCTGAGCGCCGAGCCGATGCTTCGCGAGGAAGGCGCCGCCGCTTTCGACCGGTGGAAAAACAAGACCGACAAAATCAAATACTAGAAGGGCTGTCAGGCCTTGCGGGTTTGGAGGAGGTACTGCGAGGGGGACATTCCTTTTAGTTTGCGGAAGGTGCGGCAGAAGTGCG
>CAVAMP010000071.1:0-7010 GCA_963589825.1 Flexilinea sp.
GACTCGTAGCGCTCGGCCTCAATGTTGACAAGAAGGACATCACCATCCTTGACACCGTCAAGGAGCTCGGAGTCTTCGAGGCAAGCGTTAAGTGCTATAAGGACATCAAGGGCACCGTCAAATTCGAGGTCGAGGCCGAATAAAAAGCGGTCTACTGCGTTCCTCTCCTAGCCCAAATCCTCACAACCGAAAGGTTGCTCCGGTATTGGGCGTCGTCGAGAGCCTTGTATCCCATCTTTTTATTCAACCTCTTTCAAATTATTATAAGAGAGCAGTTCATTTGAACTGCTCTTTTTTGTGCCTTGCAGTGTCGTGGAAGCGATGCTGTTTTTTTTCTTTTTTCTTGCAGGTTTCAATTTGAAATCTTAACTTCGCTTTCGTTAGTGTAATGTTTAATTATTGGTCACAGTGGTGTGGGGTGCCGTTTTCGGGGCTTCCTTGCTCCTTTTGTGGTCAGCAAAGAAATCAAAAAATGAAAAGAATCGCTTACTTTCTGTTGGCGGCACTCAGTGTTGTTGCCTGCGAAAAAGCTCAGGTGGAAAAAGGAAATTCGACTCCGACCCCTGCAACCCCGTCTCACTTCACCTTTGATGTTTCCGAAATCGGGACAGGGTCCTGCGTCGTCAACATCACACCGGATGACACGACAAAGACCTATTATATGGCGCTTGTGGAACAGAGGGATCTTGATAAGCTCGGTTCAACATTCAGCGAGCAGGCCGCAGCCTATATGGACGGCGAGTTCGGCTTTTATGTTGAGGAGGGGCTTGTCAACACCAGGAAAGAGGCCGTCGCAACTCTTGCCAGCAAAGGAAAAATTGAAGACAGAGTTGCAAGCTACCTCGCCGGGAATCAGCCCTTTGTGCTTTTTGCATCCTATATCGACGCTGATGGCAAAACGCTCGGTGACGGTTTTGAAAAATATGAGTTCAGCACTCTTGCACCGGAGCCGTCCGACAACGAACTTTCCCTTAAAATTGTCTCCTACAACGCCAGGGCAATCAATGTGGAGGTGACAACCACCAACGATGACCCGTATGGAATCATAGCTCTTGAGTCCGGTGAACTTAAAGACCTCAAGACTGACGAGGAGATTATGGAGTACATTACCTATAATTATCTCTATATGACCGTTGTCAACGGAGACATCACTGCAACCAACGAGAATGCTTATAATTCAACGATTGAAGTGAAGGCCGGCAGGGAATATACGATTGCAGTTTTCGGCGTGCAGGACTACTGCCCTACAACCGCTCTTATCAAGGCTAAGGTCACAACTCCAGCAACCTCTGATCCGAAAAATTTCTCAATCACCGCGGACTTCACCGAGGGCCCTGTAAACGGCTATCAGCTCCAGTACACGGTCAATCCGAACGATTCCGGAATAGATTACCTCTATGACCTCTTCCCGGCTACCTACACCGTAGAGCAGGCCACCAAGGATTTTGACACCTACTGCGAGAAGACGTCTGCGAATATCGGAGCCACCCGCGCTGAGTTTGTCGAGCTTATGGCGACATACGGTAAGGAAACCTATTGGGCGCCGGTTGCCGTGACTCCGGGCTCAAGCTACAGGGTGTTTGCTATCGCGGTGAACACCGACGACGGCTCATTCTACAGCGACGCGGTTTACAGCGATCCGATTACGATTTCCGCTCCGAAGACGTCAACTGCAACTGTTGAGGTGTCTTTCAGCAAGTATTATGACCGTGACGCTGTCGTCGCCTTGAAATCGGACTATTCTTATCTCGCCGGCCAGGTAATTTTCAACCCGACGGTTACAAAGAGCGAGGATGCCGTCTCATATTATTACTATCCGTTCAAATATGACGGTCCGGATGCTTATACACGCGATCAGATTCTCTCTAAACTTATTTCAACCGGAGTGTCATACGAGACAACGAACTGGGTAAGCTACGACACTGATGCGGTCATCTACGCCGTTGCCGTGGACGCAGAAGGAAACTGCGGCGAACTGTTTGACTATGTGTTCAAACTCTCGAAGTCTGGCGTTTCTCCGGCCCAGGAGTTCATTGACGAGATGAATTCAAAGTATATGTATTCAGCTTCCGCAAAGTCGGCCAAGACTGCCGCAAAATCCGACAAGAAGAAGGCTCAGGCTGCAGGCCGTGCGGTCCTCGGCCCTGTGCAGTTCTAAATCGTAATTGCTTTTATATTATGTGGGGTGCCCGAAAGTCAAATTTTGACTTTTGGGCACCCTCTTTTTTTGTTTAAATTGTTTGCAGGAATAAAAATTCTTATTACCTTTGCAGTCCCAAAAACAAAAGCAACCTCTTAGGGTCTTGGGTAATTCCTTAACGTTGCCACAAAAACTTAGTTAAAATGGATTTTATTAAGATTGTCAATGATGCTTTCGCTAACGAGAAAGTCGCATCATACCCGAAGTTCAAGGCCGGTGACACAGTAACAGTCACCTACCGCATCAAAGAGGGCGATAAGGAAAGGCTCCAGAAGTTCAGAGGCGTAATCATCCAGATCAAGGGCGGTTCACCTGCTACAAAGACTTTCACCATCCGCAAGATTTCCAGCGGCGTGGGTGTAGAAAGAATCTTCCCGTTCAACTCTCCGTTCATCGAGTCCATCGAGATTAACAAGGTCGGTAAGGTTCGCCGCGCAAGAATCTACTACCTCCGCGAACTCTCCGGCAAGAAGGCAAGAATCAAGGAAAAGAAGCTCGGTCTCATCAAAGGAGAAGAGTAAAGAAAATAAGAGGCCCGCTAGCTCAACTGAATAGAGCATCTGACTACGGATCAGAAGGTTACAGGTTTGAATCCTGTGCGGGTCACGACTTGGGGGAAGCCTCGCGAACAAAGTTCGCGAGGCTTTTGGTATAAAAGAAAGAGGCGGTGAGCGTGCTCACACGCCTCTTCTTTTATACCAAAAAAGCCATCGGATTTCCGATGGCTTCCCCCAAGTCGGGTAAAAAACTACTCGCAAACAGGATCTTTTGTCTTTTCGCAGAAAAGGCAAAAGCATCCTGTGTTTTTCCGTTATGTAATACAGTCCGTAAATCCGAGGGGCCCCAACTCTCCAGCGAAGCGCCGAGAGTTCCCCGCCGAGCGCAGCGCAGGCCAAATCACGCCGCCAAGCGAAGCGCAGGCAAAAAACATTGCAGGCCAAATGGCCAAATCTAGCCGCCAAGCGAAGCGCAGGCAAAAAGCAGAATCGCAGGCAAAATAAAAAAGGCTCAGCCCAAAGGCCAAACCGTTCAAATCAGTGCAAAAAAAATGAGTTGTCGTCGCTCACGCGAGGACACCTCACTAACCACATAATTAATAACACTAAAACTAATAACCGAAAGAAATAATTTACAAGTACTGTGCCAAAACTAAAAATCCCGTGAAAAATTTTGCGAATAATTTTTGAATTGGGGCTGGCTTGCGATTCGTTGAGAGATGATTTGGGGAGATTCGTTGCTAGATGCAGCGAAGGCTGCATCTAGCAACAGTTCTCCTTGCCTTGCCGGCAGGGCCCTTGCAACTTGGCTTGGCACGCAATCAGAGAGACGCCGGCCTTCGGCCGTTTGCGTTTTGTGCATAAAATCTCCCTTAGGAAAGCTAGCTTTCCACGGGAGATTTTACACACAAAACGCCCCAGCTTTTGCTGGGGCGTCTCTCTGATTGCTTTCGCTGCGTTGCGGAGAGAAGGAGATTCGAACTCCTGATACCCTTTAGGGGTATACACGCTTTCCAGGCGTGCCTCTTAAGCCACTCGAGCATCTCTCCTTTTGGGAGTGCAAAGATAGTAATTTTTTCTGGAATTTGCCTGAAACGATTACTTTTCTTTACCTCACCCTCAGCTTCTGCCCGATCCGCAGCGTGGCGGTGGACTTGATGCCGTTGAGCCGGCAGATGGCGCTCACTGTCGTGCCGTTGTTGATTGCTATGCGGCCGAGCGTGTCGCCGGATTTGACCGTGTGCCACTTCATCGCCTTCAGGGCGGCCTCTTCGGCTGCATCCTCTTCGGCGGTCTTCGTCTCGTCGTCGAAATCCTGCTCGTAGTTGCTGTACTGGCTCAGATACTTCTTCTTCAGAACGAACATCCTGTGGCGGAGCACTCCCGTCTCGAAATTGATGAGCCACTGCGGGTCGAAAGCGTAGCCGTTGTAGCGGGTCTCGAAATGAAGGTGCGGACCGGTGGAGCGGCCTGTGCTGCCCCCGAGACCTATCACGTCACCGGCGTTCACCCAGTCGCCCACCTCGACGCAGCGCTTTGAAAGGTGCCCGTAGAAAGTCTCAAGGCCGTTCTCGTGACGCACTACCACCACATTGCCGTAGCCCTTCATCGTCGTGGAGACCCTCACCTTGCCGTTGAACGCGGCGTGGATAGGTGAGCCTGTCGTCAGCGGAAGATCCACTCCCTGATGGCGCCTTCCTCTTCTCGGGCCGAACTTGCCCCTCGGGTTCACCTTCCCGATGTACGGGCAGCTGTAGTGGCTCGTGCTGTCGATGAGCCAGATGGCGGAGTAGGAGGGGAGAGAGTCCCAGCTGATCTTGTACGGGTCAACATTGCGGTTGTCCCAGTTGCGGGTGAAAATGTCGTTGCCGACGGAGAAATCCGCAGTCTTTATGTATTTCCAGGTGCCGTCACCGAAAAGGACCACTTTCACATAGTCCACCATCGTGTTGAGAGTGTCCACCGGGTCGGATTCGCTCACGACCAGCGGCTTTACGCTCTGCCTCGGAAGTCGGGGAATAAGCGTCCCCTCGGTTGTCGGAAATTTATACTCGGGATTGGCGGACGGAATGTTCGGGTCCACCACTTTAGCGCTGTTCTGCGCCGCGGCCCCGAGAGGCAGCAGCGCAGACGCCATAAAAATTATAATTCTTTTATTCAAAATATCTTCGTTGTTTTTGAGGGTGGCTTCACAGCCGCCTTGATTGTTATTGTCTAACCCCGCCGAATTTTCCGCAGAGAATTTTCTCCACCTCGGAAAGTTTCTCCTCGAGCAGAGCGTCCGAGTCGGCCTCGCAGATGAACCTGAGGTAAGGCTCTGTGTTTGAAGGCCTTATGTTGAACCACCAGCGCGGGAACTCCACCCTGTAGCCGTCGAAATCCATAAATGCGGAAGGCTTCTCGGCGGCGATGAAATGGTCTTTCACCGCGTCCATAGCGCCCTGCTTGTCCTCAATCTTGAAATTGACCTCTCCGGAGTTCCTGTATTTCTCAATTTTTGAAATCAGTTGGCTGAGGCTCACTCCGCGGCGTTTCATCTCGGAAACCACATTCAGGATGACCATAGAAGCGAGAAGTCCGCTGTCGGAGTAGAAGAAATCGCGGAAATAGTAGTGTCCGGCAAGTTCTCCGCCGAAAATGCCGTCAATTTCGCGAAGCTTCGTGGCGGCGAAAGCTCTTCCCACCTTCCAGGTCTCCATCCGGGCTCCCATAGGAGCGAGATACTCTCCCACGGCCTTCGAACTTCTGATGTCCTGGAGCACAATACCCTTCTGACCCTTCTTCTCGAGGAAATAGTGCCCGAGCACGGCAATCATAAGGTCAGGGGATATGAACCTTGCATTCTCGTCAACGAACATAACCCGGTCGGCGTCGCCGTCGTAGATGACTCCGATGTCGGCTCCGGTCTTTTTTACGAGTTCCTGCAGAGCCACTCTGTTCTTGGCAATCAGCGGGTTGGGCTCGTGGTTGGGGAAACGGCCGTCAATGGTGTCGAAGATGTATGTAGGCTGCTCGCCGAAGATTTCCTTTGCGTAGAGGTTCGCCATTCCGTTGGAAAGGTCCATCGCAATCTTCAGATTGGAGTAGTCCTCCTTGAACTTGAGAAGGAAGTCAAGGTAGTCCTTGTGGATGTCCTTGGTGAAAACATTTCCTTTTTCTGAGGCTACAGGGCAAGGTTTTCCGCTCTCAATCCATTCCTTGATCCGTCCCAGTCCCGCATCGTAGCCCACAGCGGCGGCGTTGGTCGTGGAGACCTTCATTCCGTTGTATTCTGCAGGGTTGTGCGAAGCGGTGATCTGCACGGAAGCCTTGAAACCGTAGTTCGCCGTGCCGAAATAGACCATCGGGGTGGTGCTGAGGCCGATGTCGTAGATGTCCGCACCGGCGTCGGTGACTCCGCGGACCACTGCATCGTGAATCGTGTCCGAAGACACCCTGCAGTCCCTTCCGAGAAGAACTTTTTTCGTACCCAGAAGTTCGGGGATGAAATATCCCACCTTGTAGGCCACTGTTTCGTCCCAATCGACGCCCCAGATGCCTCGAATATCGTATGCGTGAAATGCGCCCATAGCTGATTTATTTTAATGTTACATTGTTCCGCCAGGGCTGTGCGCCCTTCTGCGAGTCATAATTTTGCGGGCAGCGTCCCTCGCCGGACTACTTGCTTTTGTAGCGGGTCTGGATTTTTCTTGAGGCGATGCCCTGAAGCTTTTTCGCAATCATTTTTTTGCGAATCGGGGAGACTTCGTCAACAAATAGCCTGCCATCGAGGTGGGCCATCTCGTGCTGAACCATCCGGCAGCCGAATTTGTCGAAGACTTCAACCTGCTTCTGAAGGTTCTCGTTGTAGTACTCCACTTTAATCACCGAAGGTCTCAGAACTTCCGCATATATGCCCGGGACGCTGAGGCAACCCTCTGAATATGAGCACTTTTCTTGACTTTCTTCAAGCACGCGGGGGTTAATCATCGTGCGGCGGAAATCCTTGAGATAAGGATATGTGTCCGTAAGGTCGGTGCCGTCAACGATGAGAATCCTAAGCGGAACGCCCACCTGGGGAGCCGCCAGACCGCATCCGTCAGCCTGTTTGAGAGTCTCCTTCATATCTGAAACCAGTTTCAGAATCTCCTCCTTCTTCGAAAGGTCAGCTTCCTCGTCCACCCGACGAAGAATTTCCTGTCCATATAAATAAATAGGTAATATCATAAATTATATTTTTTAACTTTCGCAAGTATCTAACTTATTTATATATAACCCTTTTCCCCTCTAATCACCCTCTCAAATCCCACGCACTTTTTCCCTCACACAAGTCC
>CAVAMP010000072.1:0-6984 GCA_963589825.1 Flexilinea sp.
TATCTTTGCAGGGAAAAGCATTCAGATGAAGCATACGATTTCAGTCCTCGTGGCACTTCTTGCCTTAACAATCCTTCCGGCCCGTGGCGGTCGGGAGGATTTGGGCTTTATTGGCGCGGAGCCTGGCGCTGCGGCTTCCCCTTGCCCGAAGAAGGCTGCCTCCTCCGCCGACACTCTCGGAGCGCATCTTAGGGGGATGGATATGCTTTGGGACAACAACATTACCGCCGACCCGGTTTTTCCTCCTGGGGGAGGACAGAAACGCCACTGGGGACGCTCTGACGGCTACTATGCCGGCGCTCTGATGGGGAACGGCCTCCTGGGGACGAATCTCTACAAGCTTTCCGAGGGCGTTTACAGGCTCAATGTCGGAAGGAGCGACGTCACCGAAGCGCGTCAGCCTTTCAGCCTCACCAACTCCGCCCGTCTCCCGATTGGCTACTTCACCTTTTCCACACTCGGGCGGGTTACCGACGAAAAGATGCGCCTTTCAATCTACGATGCCGAGACTTCCGGCTGTCTGAAGACGACAAAAGGGCAGCTGAGTTTCAAGACCTATGTCCACGCCCTCCAGGAGTGCATAGTTTTCGAGACCGCCGCCGAGGGCGAGGAAAAGGATTTCGGATGGAATTTTGTTCCCCAGCAGGCAGTGAGCCCGAGGGTGGTGTTCAACCCTGACAGCGCCCCTGCGGACTATCTCAACTGCGAGGGAAAATCCAATCCCGACCCGTACGAGGTGGAGGAAGACGGCTGCCGCTTCCTTGTTCAGCCTCTTGCAAGCGACACGACCTTCACCCGCATTGTACGCTATTATGTCGTGGGCTGGAAAGAGACCAGGAAAGGAGACACCGCCCGCATTCTTGCGACTGTTTCTCAGGAAAACACTGTAGAAGAGGCTCTGAAGAGCGCAAAGACCGCTCTTGGGAAGGCATCCCGGAAGTCTTCATCCTCCCTTGAGGCTTCCCACCGCAAGTGGTGGCACTCCTTCTACCGCGAGGCCGCCTTCCTCAGCTTCCCGGACTCCCGCATAGAGGCCTTCTACTGGTTCCAGTACTACAAATTCGCCTCCACAGCCCGCCCCGGCAAGCCAATCGTGGACCTTCAGGGCGTGTGGCCCACCGCCGACACCCCGTGGCCGGCAATATGGATGAACCTCAACATCCAGCTCACCTACAGCTGGCTCACCAAAGCAAATCTCGGCTTTCTTGCCCAGCCCCTCTGGGACGCTTTCTGGAACAACCGCGACAACCTTACCCGCAATGTTACCGACATTCCGGGGCAGGAAACATGGACGGACAGCCGCGTGATGCCGCGTGCATCAAGCTACGATATGCACGCTCCGCTCGACCCCGCCCTTGTCCACTACAACCAGTACGAAGTGGGCAATCTCACCTGGACTCTTTTCTACTACTGGCAGATGTGTGACGCCTACGGTGATGACTCTCAGATGACAGGACGCCTTTTCCCGCTTCTGAAGTCCGCAGTGAACATATTTTTCCACATCCGCATTCAGAATCCCGACGGAAGCTGGTCCCTCCCTTCCACCGCTTCTCCCGAATACACCGAGGCGGCCAGGGTGGACATAGGACCGAATACCAACTATGACCTTGCTAACCTCCGCTGGGGTTTGGAGACCCTCATCGCGATAGACGAAAATTATGGTCTTGGGGACCCGATGCTCCCGCAGTGGAAGGATTTTCTCGAGAAGATGCCGCCGTTCGGCTACGACAGCGCGACGGGCTTCAGGGTGAGTGACAAATTCAAGTTCGAAAAGACCACCCACCGCCACTGGTCGCACCTTTTTATGATTTATCCCTACCATCTTCTCTCCTGGGACAACCCCGAGGACGCCGCCAGGATGTCTTTTTCGCTGGACAGGTGGGACGGCAACACAGGCTATTCCCTCACGGGAAAGGCGGCGATGCTCGCTTCAAGGGGCGACGGTGATGAGGCTTTGGGGCTTCTCAAGAAATTTTTCGCCGCCTGGGTGCGCCCGAACACTCTCTACAACGAGTCCGGCCCTGTAATCGAGACTCCGTTTTCAGCTATGTGCTCGCTGGAAGAAATGTATCTTCAGGATTGGGGCGGCTGCATAAGGGTTTTCCACGGCTGCCCGGGGGAGTGGAAGGACGCAAGGTTTGAGAATATGAGAGCCTCGGGAGCATTCCTCGTTTCGGCTAGAAGGGAAGGCGGGGAAACAGTTGAGGTGAGGGTGAAAAGCGAAAAAGGAGGCCTCTGCTGCATCCGCACCGGCATTCCTTCCTCAGAAGCTACTGTTCGCCTTCAGAGCGGCAAAACTCCCCGGTATTCCGCTACTCAGGAGGATATTCTTGAAATCCAGATTCCCAAAGGACAGTCCGTGGTTATTTCCCGATAGAATTTACTATCTTTGCAGGTTGCATTTGCGCTTGGAAGGCTCATTGGGGCCTTGGGCGTGATGCAACCTTGTTTTGTAAATTTGGCATTCGCAATAAATTGAATTTTTGCGAAACTTTGGTTAGCAATGGACGAAGGAAAAAACACCATACTTGAAGAGCTTTCCGAGAAGGAATATGAGCACGGATTTGTGACCGACGTGGAGCAGGAGTTCGTCCCTAAAGGACTGAACGAGGACATCATACGGCTCATTTCCGCAAAGAAGGAGGAGCCGGAGTGGCTGCTGGAGTTCCGTCTCGACGCGTTCCGCAAGTGGCAGAAGATGAGCGTTCCCCGCTGGGGACACCTCAATATCCCGGAAATAGACTTCCAGGACATAATCTACTATGCGGCTCCAAAATCCTCTTCCGACGGCCCAAAGACCATAGACCCGGAGCTTGAGAAGACTTTCGACAAGCTCGGAATTCCGCTTCAGGAGAGGGAAAGGCTTGCGGGAGTGGCAGTGGATGCCGTTTTCGACTCCGTTTCCGTGAAGACCACCTTCAGGGCGGCGCTCGAGGAGAAGGGAATCATCTTCTGCTCGTTCTCCGAGGCCGTGCGGGAACACCCTGACCTCGTGAGAAAATACCTCGCCAGCGTGGTGCCTTCGGGCGACAATTTCTACGCTGCGCTCAATTCCGCCGTGTTCAGCGACGGCTCATTCTGCTACATTCCGAAGGGAGTCCGCTGCCCGATGGAGCTTTCTAGCTACTTCCGCATCAACGCGAAGGGCACGGGCCAGTTCGAGCGCACGCTCATCGTCGCCGACGAGGGGGCGTATGTCAGCTATATGGAGGGGTGCACGGCCCCTATGAGGGATGAAAACCAGTTGCACGCGGCTGTGGTGGAGATTGTTGTGGAGAAAGACGCCGACGTGAAATACTCCACCGTCCAGAACTGGTACCCGGGAGACGCCCAGGGCCGTGGCGGAATCTTCAATTTTGTCACAAAACGCGGACTTTGCCGTGGCGAGGGAAGCCATCTTTCGTGGACCCAGGTGGAGACGGGTTCCGCAATCACTTGGAAATACCCTTCCACAATCCTCCGTGGGGACAATTCTTCATCGGAGTTCTACTCCGTCGCCGTTACGAACAACTACCAGCAGGCGGACACGGGCACGAAGATGATTCACGTCGGGCGCAACACCCGAAGCCGCATCGTGAGCAAGGGAATTTCCGCCGGGCATAGCCAGAACAGCTACCGGGGCCTCGTGAAAATGCTTCCGGGAGCGGACAACGCGAGGAACTACTCCCAGTGCGACAGCCTCCTGATCGGGTCCCGCTGCGGGGCGCACACCTTCCCGGACATTCAGAACGCCAACCCTACGGCGGTTGTGGAGCACGAGGCGACGACCTCAAAGATAAGCGAGGACCAGCTTTTCTACTGCAATCAGCGCGGAATCGGGGCTGAAGACGCTGTAGGACTGATTGTTAACGGATATGCGAAGGAGGTGCTTTCAAAGCTCCCGATGGAGTTTGCCGTAGAGGCGCAGAAGCTCCTGTCGGTGTCCTTGGAAGGTTCTGTTGGCTAACCAGCTGCCTCTTGCTGCTGTCTTATGGAAAATTGAATTATATGGACTGGATTAATTATACGCTTTTTACACTCGGGAACGACTACCCGGTGCTCCTCATCGACCTCATCACCTCGGTGCTGGGACTTACCTGCGTGGTGCTCGCCGGGCGCAACAGCAAATACAACTTTTGGGTGGGCTACCTCTACACGGCGGCCCTCTTCCTGATGTTCTGGAACAAGCACCTCTACGCCTCTCTCCTTCTGCAGCCTGTGTCGCTCGGAATCAACATCCTGGGGCACTACCGCTGGACTCATCCCAAGAGCGGGGAGCAGTCTTCGGAGGACCGTTCGGCGCTGAAAGTCTCAATGCTCTCGTGGAAGGGCCGGGTGGCCGCAATCGCTTCCGTTTTCGTCCTTGCGGGGCTCTGGGGCTGGCTCCTCAGACAGATGGGAACTGTATGGTTCCCGGGCACATTCCCTGCCGACCCGGTGCCTTACCTAGATGCCTGCGTGACCGTTCTCATCCTTGTGGCTCAGCTTCTGTCCGCGCTCAAGAAGTGGGACTGCTGGGTGGCCTGGCTGCTTGTAAACATAACCCAGCTTGCGCTGCATATCTCTGTGGGACATGTGTTTATGCCGATAGTATGCAGCCTCTACCTCATCAACGGCATCATCTCGCTGGTTTCGTGGATGAAACTGTACCGGAAGAAGGCTTAGTCTGCGGGATTAGAGAGATAAGGTTTATATAAGTTAGATACTGATAAAAGTTGAACGCTTAATCTTGGATATGGGATTATGGCAAATGATATTATATTGAAAATCAAGGGCCTCAGGGCGGGAATTGAGGGAAAGGAAATCCTCAAGGGGATTGACCTCGAAATCCGCAAGGGCGAAATCCACGCCTTTATGGGCCCGAACGGCGCCGGAAAAAGCACCCTCAGCTCCGTGCTCGCGGGAAAACCGCAATACACCGTCACCGAGGGAGAAATCGAGTATATGGGGCGCGACCTTCTCAAAATGTCGCCTGAGGAACGCTCCTGGGCGGGCATATTTATGTCGTTCCAGTACCCTGTGGAGATTCCGGGGGTGAGCATCACCAATTTTATGAAGACTGCGGTGAACTCCCGCCGTGAGGCTCAGGGCCTTCCGCCGATGAAGGCCGCAGAGTTCCTGAAACTTCTCAAGGAAAAGATGGCTTTCGTGCAGATGAGGCCAGAATTTGCCAAGAGGGAAGTGAACGTGGGCTTCTCGGGCGGCGAGAAAAAGCGCAACGAGATTTTCCAGATGGCTATGCTTGAGCCTACGCTCTCCATACTCGACGAGACGGACAGCGGACTGGATGTGGACGCTCTGAGGATTGTCGCTTCGGGAGTGAACGCTCTGCACACCCCGGAGAACGCCTCCATCATAATCACCCACTATCAGAGGCTTCTGGAGTACATAGTTCCGGATGTGGTGCACGTCTTGAAGGACGGGCGCATCGTCCGCACAGCAGGTCGCGAACTGGTGGATTTTATCGAGGAACACGGCTATGACAACCTGTAAAGTCTATTTTGTCGGACGCGACTCCCTCCCCGAGAGCATTTCGCTCGGCCGGGACGAGAGCCTCAGGATGCTCCTTGTGGTGCTTCCGGGGGTTAGCTGCGACCTTTCGCTGAAAGTGAATCTTGAAGGCGAGGGCGCATCTTTCGCTCTTAACGGAGTGTATGTCTGCCCCGCCGACGAGAAGGTCCGGCTCAGTGTGGAACTTCGTCACAATGTTCCACAATGCACCAGCTCCCAGCTTTTCAAGGGTCTTGTGGGTGGCACGGCAAGATCGGATTTCTACGGCAGGATCATCGTCGCCCAGGACGCTCAGAAGACCGAGGCCTATCAGGCGAACCACAATCTCCTGCTTTCGGAGGGCGCCCGGGTGAACACCAAGCCGCAGCTTGAAATTTACGCCGACGACGTGAAGTGCTCCCACGGCGCGACAATCGGCCGTCTCAACGAAGACGAGCAGTTCTATATGCGTTCAAGGGGCATTTCCATTCGCGAGGCGCGTTTCCTCCAGATGATTTCGTTCGTCTCACCGGTTTTCGATGTGGTGGATTCCGAGTCTGAGCGCGAGGCTTTGAGGGCTGAAGTGGAGGCCGCGATTCGTAAAATCGCAGCCGAGTTGTAAGAGCGCAGCGGAACTCTAAGGACTTGCAGCGGAGTTTTTCTCCTTGCGCAAAACAGTCCTGTTGTCAGAAAAATCAAGCCTCCCGGGAGGCAAAAGAATAAGCGTATGATAACATACCCCAACGTCAAGGTCAACATAGGGCTGAATGTCCTGAGGCGCCGCCCCGACGGCTTCCACGACATCGCCTCGCTCTTCGTTCCCTATTTCGGGGTGAGCGATGTGCTGGAGATAGTCCCCGCAGAAGAGTTCAGCATCAGGATTTTCTCCTCCAAGCCGGGCATCCCCGACTGGGACCCGAACTCGGACCTCTGCGCAAAGGCGTGGCGGCTCCTGAGGGAGCGCTACGGCGTTCCGCCCGTTGCGATAAGCCTTGAAAAGCGCAACCCGGTGGGCGCAGGACTTGGCGGAGGCTCTTCAGACGCGGCTTTTACGCTCAAAATGCTGAATGAGATGTTCTCTCTTGGGCTCGGCGAAGAGCAGCTCGTCTCTCTTGCCGCCACTCTCGGCAGCGACTGTCCGTTTTTCATCTTCAACCGCCCGATGTTCGCCGAAGGCCGCGGCGAAAAACTTACCCCGTTCCCGCTGGACTCAATTGACTTCGGCGAAAGCGCCCAAGAAAAACCCTACAAATTAAGGGTTATCGCCCTTGACGAGCACCTGAGCATCTCAACCGGAAGGGCCTACAGCCTCATAACCCCGGGAGTCCCGGAAGTTCCTCTTCGCGAAGCCCTGAAAGCCCCGATAGAGGAGTGGAAGAACCTGATTCACAACGATTTTCAAAAAGTAATCGCCTCCGCCCACCCGATAGTGGAGCAAACCGTAGCCGGCCTCTACGCCTCCCCCCACTGCATCTACGCAGCAATGTCCGGCAGCGGCCCCTCAGTCTTCTGCAT
>CAVAMP010000073.1:0-6100 GCA_963589825.1 Flexilinea sp.
AAAAAATGAGTATCTTTGCAGATTGTGAAAAGAATAGCTCATAGGATTTTGACGGTGGCTCTGGTTTGCGCGATGGTGGCGCTGACCGGCTGTTCCGCCGTGAAAAACGCCGCGGTGAACAGGCTGAAGGAAATAAAAGTCACATCCTTCAAGGTGGACCGCATTGTCCCTCAGGGACTTAAATCGCTGGACGCTTCGTTTTACGTCGGGGTCAATAACCCCACAATCAAACTTGAGCTCTCCAATGTCCGAGTGGAACTCTTTAACGGAGAGAGCCTCCTCGGGACTTTCACCCTCGACCCTTTCACCATCGAAGGCCACACCGAGCGCATATACCTGCTTTCGGGCACGGCGGCGCTCTCCTCCTCGGCCTCCCTCCTTTCGGTGCTGAGTGCATTCGGGGGAAGCACGAGGGACGACCTTCTGATTGTGGTCTCGGCAACGGGCAAGGGCGTTGGAATCAAGCGCGACGTTTCCAAGAGTATGAAACTCGCGGAACTTATGGAACTGGTTAAGAATTAGGCGGTTCCTTAGGAGGCCCCTCCAGGGCGGTTTTTGAAATTTGGATTGGATAAAATGAAAAGATACTTGTTGACTTTCTCTCTGCTGCTTTCCTGTGTCCTTGCCGGGGCTCAGAATGTGGTTGTGCCTGCCGGGTATGAACTGGTGGATTCGCTGGTTTATGTCCCCGTGGCCGCTGCCGACACAGCTCTCGTGGGAAAGTCCATCTGGGCGGCCCTTCCTTCAAAAGGCGCCGGAGATGCAGCGACAGTTTCCGTGAACCAGTCCAGGGCGGTGCGCACCGCGCTTACCTCCCACATCGCATCCAACCCTTCCAGGAGCATTTCCGGATACAGGATAAGGATATATTTCGACAACAGCCAGACCTCACGCACCGAGTCCGAGAGCGTGTATAACCGCTTCTGTGCCGCATATCACGGCGTTCCGGCCTACCGCACCTACGCCAACCCCTATTTCAAGGTGACCGTGGGCGATTTCCGCACCCGTTCCGAGGCTATGTCGCTTCTTGTTTCCCTCCGCAACGAATTCCCGCGCGCCCTGCTGGTGAAAGAGAAAATCAATTACCCTGCGGCCGACGTGAATTTCACCTACACTGTTGACACGGTGAAGGTCCTGCGCCCTATTGAACCCCTTATAAATCAATAGGCCTATGCTCAAGCAGAGTCTCGAACTGAAACAGCTTCAGAAGCTTTCGCCGCAGCAGATTATGACGGCGAAGCTCATCGAACTCCCTCTCCAGAGCCTCGAGCAGAGGATTCGTCAGGAGATGGAGGAAAACCCTGTGCTTGAGGAAGATGACGACAGCAAGGACCCGGAAAATTCCCGCGAAGTTTCGCTTTCCGACTACAAGGAGGACGACCCGATTCCGTCCTACCGTCTGCGTTCGGACAACTACAGCAAATACGACGACCGCCCCAAGAGGGAGACATTCTCCGTGCAGGAGTCATTCCCGCAGAATCTTGTGGAGCAGCTTGATTTCAGGGATCTTACGCAGCATCAGAAGGATGTCGCGAACTACATAATCTACAGCCTCGACGACGACGGGTATCTTCGCCGCGACATAGAGAAACTTGTTGACGAAATGGCGTTCCGCGCCGGCATCGAGACCACCGACGAGGAGGCTCTGAAGATGCTCAAGGTCATTCAAACCTTCGAGCCGCTCGGAGTGGGCGCAAGGGACCTAAGGGAGTGTCTTCTCATTCAGATTGACGCTGTTCCGGGAGGTGCACAGGACGTTGAGGACGCGCGCAAAGTGCTCCGCGACCATTTCACCGAGTTCTCGAAGAAGGATTTCAACAAGATTATGTCCCAGACCGGGATGTCCTCCGAAAGGCTCAAGAAGGCTATGGCGAGAATCCTCAAGCTCAACCCGACCCCGGGCGGCCAGGTTTCCGACGCCTACAGCGACCACACTCAGCAGGTGGTGCCGGACTTTGTCCTTGACGTGGTGAACGGGGAGTTCCACCTCACGATGCCGCGCTTTTCCCTGCCGGAGGTGAAGGTGAACCACAAATATGCCGACATCCTTATGGAGGCCTCCAATTCGTCGGAGCGCGCAAAGAAGGAGGCGGCAACGTTCGTTAAGAAGAAGCTCGAGTCCGCAAAATGGTTCGTGGATGCGCTGCGCCAGCGCCACACCACCCTTATGACCACGATGCAGGCCATCCTCGACTACCAGAGGGAGTATTTCCTCGACGGGGACGAGACGAAGATTAAGCCGATGATTCTCAAGGATATAGCGGACATAACGGGCTACGACATCTCCACTGTTTCCCGTGTCGCGAACTCCAAGTACATCGAAACCCATTTTGGCATTTTCCCGCTGAAGTATTTCTTCTCCGAGAGCATAACCAACCAGGCCGGCGAGGAGGTTTCCACCCGCGAGCTTAAGAAGGTCCTCCAGGAAATCATCGACGCCGAGAACAAGCAGCAGCCGCTCACCGACGACGAAATCGTGGATATGATGAACGCGAAGGGCTACAATGTCGCCCGCCGAACCATCGCAAAATATCGCGACCAGTTGGGGATCCCGAAATCCCGAATGCGACGAGAGATATTGTAAGAGGCTGCCTAAAAGGCGGTCTACTGCGTTACTCTCCTAGGTCAAATCCTCACAACCGACAGGTTGCTGCGGTTTGCCCGTCGTCGAAAGCCTTGTATCCCATCCTTTTATCCAACCTCTTACCACGCAAAACAAATAGGGATGACTTTTTGGTCATCCCTATTCAAATTACTTTACGCTGAACTTGTAGATGCAAGTTTGAGTGTAGGTATCGCCAGGCTCAAGTAGCGTTGACGGGAACTCCGGGTTGTGCGGAGAGTCAGGGTAGTGCTGGGTCTCGAGGGCGATGGACTCGCGGTAGCGGAGCGGGCGGCCGTATTTGCCGGTGGTGCTGCCGTCGAAGAAGTTGCCGCTGTAGAACTGGAGGCCCGGCTGGTCTGAGAACACCTCGAGGAAGCGTCCGCTGTGAGGCTCATAGACTGAGGCGTTGAACTCAACTTCCTTCTCGGTTTTGCGGTCGATGCAGAAATTGTGGTCGTAGCCCGCGCCGTTCTTGAGCTGCTCGTTTCCTTCCTGGTCAATCCTTTCGCCGATTGTGTGCATAGTCCTGAAATCGAACGGTGTGCCTTCCACGCTCACGACTCCGCTGTTCGGAATCGAGTACTCGTCAATCGGAACGTATGCGGAAGCGTTGATAATCATCTCGTGGTCGAGAATGGTGCCGTTGCCTTCGCCCTTGAGGTTGAAGAACGGATGGTGCGAAATGTTGAAATAGGTGGCCTTGTCGGTGCTTGCGGTGTAGTTCAGAACGAACTGGTTGTCGCTGTCAAGCGCGTAGCGCAGACGGATGGTGATGTTGCCCGGGAAGCCGTCCAGCCCGTCCGGATGAACGATGCTGAGAACTATGCTGGAGTCAGTCACCTCGCAGACATCCCAAACGAGCATATCCAGCCCCTTGAGCCCGCCGTGGAGGGTCTGACCGTTGTTGTTGAGCGGGAAGTGGTAGGTCTGGTCCCCGACGGTGAACTCTCCGCCCGCAATCCTGTTGGCGTAAGGACCCACGACAGCGCCGAGAAAACGCTCGCCCGGGTTGTTGATGTATTCGTCAAGATTGTTGTAGCCCAGAACCACATCCTCGTAAGATCCGTTTTTGTCCGGAGTCCAGAGGCTCACCACGCGTGCGCCGTAGTTTGTGACCTGAAGCGTCAGATCCCCGCCCCGAAGGGTGTAGAGGCAGACCTGTTTCCCGTCAACTTCCTTCTGGAAATTCTCCGCCGGGATGAGTTCGACTGTGTGCTTGGAGCAGCAGGCGCAAACGCCGAGAACTGCCGCCGCTAAAATAAGTATTCTTTTCATATCGTTATTAGTTTGATTTTGTACCTATATATAGATTTGGACCTTTGCCGGGAGAAACCGGGGGGGCGTCTGAGAACTCCCGCTCACGCCTTCTTTCCGCTTCTCAGAGCGTCGAGTTTGAAATGCCAGAGCACAACCCCCGCAGACACCGAGATGTTCAGCGAGTGCTTGCTCCCGAACTGGGGGATTTCCAACGCAAAGTCCGAAGCGTCAACCACTTCCTGCGCCACTCCGTCCACTTCGTTCCCGAAGATGAGGGCATATTTTTTCAACGCGCCACCCGAATATGGCCGGAACTCATCCAGTTTCACGGAGTTAACGGTCTGTTCCACGCTCACAATGGTATATCCCTCAGCCCGCAGCCTTTCCACAGTCTCCAAAGTGCTTCCGCACCGCTCCCACTCCACGCTGTCCTCCGCCCCGAGGGCCGACTTGTGAATCTCAGCCGAAGGGGGCACAGGGCAAATCCCGCAGAGGTAGATTTTGTCCACCTTGAATGAGTCTGCGCTTCTGAACACCGAGCCCACATTGTGGGCGCTCCGCACATTGTCCAGCACCACCACCAGCCCCGAAGGCGGCAGCAGAGCGTACTCCCCGGCGGAAACCCTCCCCAGCTCGATATTCAGTAACTTCCTGTCAGACAAAGCGTTATTTAATCTAGAAGTTAAATATAAAGTAAAACTAAGGAAAACATCGGATAAGAAGATGGGATGCGAGGCTTGCGGCGAAGCCCAATACCGGAGCAACCTTAGGGTTGTGAGGATTTGGGCAAGCCGCGTAACGAAGCAGACCGCTTCTTTGCCGATGTTTTCACCATCTATTCAATGGCATACCGAGGGTCATCTTATGCACCTTGTCGCGCGCTGCTGCAAGCACAGCCTCGTACTCCTCCCTTCCTTCCTCGCTCTTTCCCTTCACAATCTCCAGATGCTCGGCGGCGTTGGTGAGCACAGAGTCGATAATGTCCGCAATCCATTCCATATCCTTCTCCACGAAGCCCCTCGAAGTGATTGCAGGCGTGCCGATCCTAAGACCTGAAGTGGAGAACGGAGTCCTGGAGTCGAACGGAACCATATTCTTGTTCACGGTGATGTCGGCCTTGCCGAGTTCCTTCTCGGCCTGCTTTCCGGTAAGATCCGGGAATTTGGTCCTGAGGTCGATGAGCATCAGGTGGTTGTCAGTTCCGCCGGAAACAATCTTGTAGCCCTTGCGGATGAACGCCTCGCAGAGAGTGTTGGCGTTGGAGAGCACCTGCTTCTGGTAGTCGATGAACTCCGGCTGCATAGCCTCGAAGAACGAAACGGCCTTTGCAGCGATGCAGTGCTCGAGCGGACCGCCCTGAACGCCCGGGAAAACGGTGGAGTTTATGATCTGGGACATTTTCTTCACCTCGCCCTTAGGCGTTGTGATGCCCCACGGATTGTCGAAGTCTTTGCCTATGAGGATGATGCCTCCGCGAGGTCCCCTCAAGGTCTTGTGGGTTGTCGAAGTCACGATGTGGGCATATTTCACAGGGTTGCTCAGGAGCCCCGCAGCGATGATTCCGGCCGTATGGGCCATATCCACCATAAGGATTGCCCCCACCTTGTCGGCGATTTCCCTCATTTTGGCATAGTTCCATTCGCGGGAATAGGCCGAAGCGCCGCCGACGATGAGTTTCGGACGGCATTCGAGTGCGATTCTCTCCATTTCGTCGTAGTCAATCATCCCCGTTTCTTCGTTAAGTCCGTATGGGACAGCCTTGTAGAGGATTCCGGACATATTCACCGGCGAACCGTGTGTGAGGTGACCTCCGTGCGCGAGGTTGAGGCCCATAAAGGTGTCGCCCGGCTTGAGGACGGACATAAACACGGCCATATTGGCCTGTGCTCCGCTGTGGGGCTGGACATTCGCGTACTCGGCGCCATAAATCCGGCAGAGGCGGTCAATGGCGGTCTGCTCGATTTTGTCGATGACCTCGCACCCGCCGTAGTAGCGCGCTCCGGGATAACCCTCGGCATACTTGTTCGTGCAGATTGAGCCCAGTGCCTCAAGCACCTGACGGCTTACATAGTTCTCGGAAGCGATGAGCTCAAGGCCGTTGGTCTGCCTGTCTTCTTCTTCCCTCAGCAGTTCAAAAATGGATAAATCTTGTTTCATATAGATGATATGGTTTCAAGTCTCAAAGATACGGCAAACTTTCGGATGCACCACTCTTTTTCTGAAAAATGTGCTCCCGGT
>CAVAMP010000074.1:0-5912 GCA_963589825.1 Flexilinea sp.
GGAGTCATCAATTCGCACGAGAACGGCTGCTTCCTCTGTCTTGATAAATGACTTAACAACCTGTTCGAATAGTTTCAGATCTTCGGTAAGAAAAAGTTGTGGGGGGAGTATATAGTTAGCGAAAAGAATATTGAAGATATGTCAAACATTAACGTTAACATCACCGAACTTAGGCAGGTACTTGACTCCACTCCTGCATCCCATAATGTTATGCTTGTCGGCGCCCACGGGGTCGGCAAGTCCGAAATCCTCACCGATTACTTCCAGAAGAAGGGTCTGCGCGTGGTCGCGCTCTTTCTCGGGCAGATGGCTGACCCTGGCGACCTGCTCGGACTCCCGCACAAGAACGAGCAGACCGGCAAGACCGAGTTTATGCCTCCTTACTGGTTCCCGACCGACGGGAAGCCTGTCGTGCTGTTTCTCGACGAACTTAACCGCGCGCGGCCAGAGATTCTCCAGACCGTGATGGACCTTTGCCTTAACCGCTGCCTGGCCGGCCGCCGCCTTCCTGAGGGAAGCCGCGTCATCTGCGCCGTCAACGAGGGCGACCAGTATCAGCTCACCGACCTTGACCCGGCCCTTGTGAGCAGGTTCAATGTCCTGAATTTCCGCCCGACCGTGCAGGAATGGCTCCTCTGGACCGAGAAGGAGGGAGTGGACCCGAGGGTGACCGGCTTTATCAGGGAACACTCGGAGTGGCTGGACCGCAATCCGGACACGAAGGAGGGCGCGGACACGGGGCTTGACAAGACTCCGGACCGCAGGTCGTGGAAGAGGGTGTCGGACATAATCCTGAATGTGAGCGATATGGGCGGAGTGATGTCCAAACTCATCTCCAGCATCGTGGGAGCGAAGGCCGCGAGCGCATTCCTCAGCGATGTGGCGAACAGGAAAATCGTCTCCGGCCGTGAGGTCGTCTTAGGCTATGGCGCCGTCAAGAGCACGCTCGAGGACTATCAGCTCCATCAGCTGAGCGTCGTGAACGACGGTTTATACCGCTTCCTCGAGGTTGAGAAAATCGCCCCGGAGGACAGGGAGAAGGCTCTGAAGAACATCGGCGACTATTTCGACTGGCTGGTCAAGGAAAAGAAGGAGGCTGCGGCCCATTTCGCGAACATCTATATGCAGGACACCTATCCAACCGCGAAAAAATACCTTGCGAAGAACAGCGCCGTGCTCGTGATGTCTATGATTTCGTATGTGAACCACATAAAATAGGCTCGGGATGGAAGACAGAATCAAGGAGATAATCCAGCGGTGGTTCGTGCAGGAACCGGCTATGTTCCAGATCATCTGCACTCACGCTTTTGTGGAAAACAGGGCTATGAAGTGTCCTGTCCGAAGCGGGAAGGGGAGGCTGGAGTACAATCCGGATTTCCTCGCTCAGATGAGCGACCACTGTCTTGACGAAGCCCTGCGCACCGAGGCTTGCCGCATTCTCCTCAAGCACCCCTACGAACGCAGACCGGACGGATGCAGCCAGCAGGCCATCGGAGTCGGCTCCAACATCACCATCGGCGACAATTACGAGTATGGCAATTTCCGCATTGACAAGCCGGGGGACTACGGCCTTGAGAAGGGGATGCCCTACGAGTGGTATGCCAGGCAGACTCAGTCGATGCTGCAGGAGGGCCCCGGCGAGGATGGAACGGGGGCCGGAGGGGACTCGGACAGCGCCGGCGAGGGGAGCGGCGGCGGGACCCCGAAGGCGGATGACCGTCAAAAGGACAGGAGCGCCTATGAAGACAGGCTCCGGGACAATGCGGAGCGAAACCACGACCTTGCTTCCCTCTGGGAAGAGGATGACCTGCAGGTGGCCCTGATCAACGGAATAATCGAGAACTGCCAGAGCTGGGGTTCCCTCGCCGGCGCCTTTGCAGAGAAGATCAAGGCGTCCGCCAAGGCGAAGATAAACTGGAGAACGGTGTTCTCGGGCTTTCGGGCGAGCATACTTTCAAGCCGCCGCAAGATGACCCGTATGCGTCCCAGCCGCCGGTTCGGCTTCGACCAGATGGGCTCCACCCGACAGTTCAACACGCGGCTTCTTGTCGCCGTGGATGTCTCGGGCTCCATTTCCACTGGGGCGCTTTCATACTTCTACGGGGTCATCAACTCAGCTTTCCGTTACGGATTCGAGAGCATCGATGTCATCCAGTTCGACTGCGGCGTGAGGGCGGTGCAGAACCTCAAGAAGGTCGCCCGGGAGGTCGTGGCGGTGGGCCGCGGAGGCACTTCCTTCCAGGAGCCCATAGAGTACGCCGGCAAGATGGGCTACGACGGGCTTCTGATTCTCACCGACGGCTTTGCGCCCGAGCCGGAAATCCCGGAGAATTTCCGCCCCAAAATCATCTGGGTCTGCAAGGATTCCCGCAGCTATGATTCCTGCCACCGGTGGATGGAGAAATCCGGCAGGGTGTGCACGATGGAACTGGGGTAAAAGAGGATGAGAGCGTTGGATTTGAGCGCTTGATTAGAGGGGAAAGGTTTATGTATGAATAAGTCAGATACTCTCGAAAGTTGAATTAGACTATTGAATATGAATACGATACAGACAGAGACAAATATGGACCTGAGCCCGATAGTGAACTCAGTCGCCGCTCAGGCGCGGGCAAGGGACATCGACTGGTACCTGGACAAGAACACCTGCAAGCTGCAGCCCGAACTGATCTGGGTTTTCATCCGTGAAAGCGTCTGGGCTATTCTTCTGGAGACCGTGAAGAAGGGGAAGGAGGGCACCTCGTTCACTCCGGCCGAGGTCGGAGCGCTGCTTATCCACCGCGGGGTCGGCAAGGAGAATTTCAAATTCTCGCGGGGCAAGTTAATCTTTCAGCTGGAGCACTTTCAGTTTGCTCTGAAGCGCAGCGCCCGCGGGGTAATAACGGCAGGACCGTGCGGAGTGAGCGGAAATTATCCCAACTGCAGGGTCACGGACAAGGATCCGGAGGCCCTTGCCGAGGCAATGCTCACTTTCGACTCCGCGGCCACTCTGATGGAAAAGGCGGTGGAGGAACTTGTAGTCTATTTTCAGGAAAGGGCTCTTGAACTGGAAAAGAACCGGATGATACACCGCATCGCCGATTCGACTCTGGATGCTCTTCTTGAGGAGTATGTCACCCCGCTCGGTCTCAGGAGCACGTCCACGATACTTCTCAAGGACGGCAAGCCGCAGGTCTGTCTCACTCTGAGGCAGGTAAAGCAGGTGGATATAAATGTGCCGATGGAGGAACTCGCCGATCTTATCAAGGACCCGGAGGCCCTGCTGTCCTCAATGAAGGTTCTTCCCCCGTCAGAGCCAGAGGAGGACAGCTCAAGTGCCTTTATCGGCCGGATGCGTCGCCTCGGGCACACCTTCAGGAAACTATCCTCATTCCCCGATTATTGAGGAGGCGAAGTACACAAATGTAGATATACCGTGGCGTTCATCAGACGACAACGAAATGATTATGGTCTGCCAGGGTGACAAATGGGGCGCCTATGATTCCGTGATGCTGAAAGAAATCATCCCCTGCAAATACAGCATTGAGACAGCCCGGAAACTGGCTATCGAACATTCTAAAAAAAGAGATAAAGAATTCGGAAGAAAATGGAAAAAGGTGGTCCTGGTTGATGCCTATTAGGCACTCCTGAAGTTCTGGGATTTGACCTCTACTCTGCTCACTGGTATTATACTCCATTGTGGCGAAAATCTTCCGGGGAAAGGGCAAGAATCTGCAGCCGCTCCAGATGTCCGGGGCGGTCTCATTGTTGACGGAGGGCTTGCTTTCCGTCTCCCGAAACGGTATATTTGTTGCGGCGGGAGGACTTTAAGAAAAGGACACATCATTAAAAACACAGGAATATGAAAACCAGCATCAAAGCAAAGTAATCCGTCATCGGCGCGGCGGCAGAGTTTACGCAGGTCGTGAGATAGCCGGCTGAATAGAACTACGGCGACGGCGATGATAGTTGCCGGAAGGTACAGGGACGCGACCCGTAAGGGCTGCGTCCCTTTCCGTTATCCTAGCGCGACATCGAGGACCATCATCAGAACGAACCCGACGGCAAAGCCCACCGTGCCGATGTTGGAATGCTGTCCTTCTGATGCCTCGGGGATGAGTTCTTCGACGACGACATACATCATCGCACCGGCCGCGAACGCCAGGAGATACGGAAGGACCGGGGTCATCAGCGACGCGAGGAGGATTACGATAACCGCCCCTATCGGCTCGACCACTCCGCTGAGCGCTCCGATAAGGAACGACTTCCGGCGGGAGTTCCCGGCCGAGCGCATAGGCATCGAGATGATCGCCCCCTCTGGGATGTTCTGTATCGCGATGCCTATGGCCGTCGCCATCGCTGCCGCCGGCGCTATGCTTATGCCGTCGCTCAGCGCCCCCGCTATGACGACACCCACGGCCATACCCTCGGGGATGTTGTGGATGGTGACAGCGAGGGCGAGCATCGCCGTCCTTGACAGCCGGGCCTTGAGGCCCTCCGGCCTGTCGTCGCCGATGTGAAGGTGCGGAGTGAGGTAATCTATCGCGAGGAGGAAGCACACGCCGAGGATGAACCCGACGGCGGCGGGGATGACCGCCCTTACGCCCTCTTCTGAGGACATCTCCATACTGGGTATGAGCAGCGACCAGACGGCGGCCGCGACCATCACCCCGGAGGCGAACCCGAGAAGGACCTTCTGGAAGTGCGACGGCATCTCCCGCTTCATGAGGAACACGAACGAGGAGCCGATAAGCGTCCCTAAGAAAGGGATTAGAAGAGTTATTATGACCGCTGTCTCCATAATGCGCAGAGATTGAACATCCGCAAAGATATGGACTTAAAGCAATAGTGTCAATCACAACTTCTCGGTAAAAAGGTCTATTTCCTCTCCATCCGGTAAGTTTCAAAATGTTCGAGTATTTCCCGGAGTGACTTCAGCATTTCCACCGCCTCACCGACCGGAGGCATTTTGGCCTTGTCGAAAACAAGTTTCCTCAGGTCAGTAGTGTATGCCACCGCGATTGCCGGCACCGCCATCGTAGATTCCGGGTCCCTGAACACCAAAGCGTCCGGGAGCGGCAGATGGGAACGGGAGTTCCTGTTCAGGCTGTCCTCGACCGTCACGCGGTACATATCGTCAAGGAATTCTTCAGAATGAAGATAACGGTTGTATTCCGGATTGCCGTAGAGCGCGGTGAGGTCATAGACATCTCGTATGTGCTTGGCCAGCAATGCGGCATAGTCTTCATTGTAGGACAACTTGACCAGCCTTGAAATTTTGTCGCAGATGGTCTTCCTCGGGTTGATGCACAGCGTCTCGAAGCTTCCCAATCCATAAGCGTCTATCAGAGCGTCCTGCCCGATGTTTTCGAGGAAGAGCGTCACGATCGGTTTGATGACACGTTTGTCGGAAGGATAGAACATCAGCGACTTGTCCGGCAGGTCGCAGGATTTGATCTCCACCTCCAGATGTTCTTTCAGACCGACTCCCTGGAAGACATTGTCGTAAGAGAAATACAATTTGCGGTAGTTGCCTCCGGTCTCCGACAAGCCTTCCTGATACATCTCCCGGTTGGTTTCGGCGATGTATTTTGACAGCTTCCTGTTCAGTGTCTTTTCCGCCTGCTTCGACGCGCCCCTGTCCCCTGTAAACACAAACAGGTCCAGATCTTCAGAGAACCGTTCAATCAGCCCGTAACCCTTTGAAAGCGAGGTCCCGCCTTTAAAATATGTCGTGCCGGCATATTCAGAGTCGGAGATGTCCTTCAGTATCTTCGAAACCCAATAATCCTTCTCCACGTGCGACTGCTCGTAACCGAATCGTTCGGCCGCCAATGCAACTATTTCCTTGAAAGCTTCCCTGTCTGAATGTAGGTTCATTTCACTCCGGTCTATGAGGTCCTGTAACTTAGATTGAACCGCGTCGTGGGAAGCAG
>CAVAMP010000075.1:0-5800 GCA_963589825.1 Flexilinea sp.
CACTGCCCCGAATCTTGTTTTTTCACAATAATTTGCAAAGGTAATACATTTTTCCTACCTTTGCGCCGTGAGATTGAAGGGGACGGCAAGTCCCCTTATTTTATGCCCACAGGTGAAGAAAATTACACTTCAAACTTGTTGAAATGAAAGTTTCAGAGATAGTAGATGCACTCAGCCCCGCCGTTGTTGCACGCGGTTGCTTTATTGTTGAAATAAATATTTCAAAGGACAACGACATCGAGTTTGTAATCGAGTCCGAAAGCGGAAGCGTGGACCTTGACGACTGCGTTGAAATCAGCCACGCCTTCGAGGAGAAGTTCAGCCGCGATGCCGAGGACTATTCTCTTACGGTCACTTCCGCAGGTCTGGACCAGCCGTTCAAGGTCTTGAAGCAGTATCAGAAGGCTGTGGGGAGCGATGTCGAGGTCTCTCTGAAGGGAGGCAGGAAAATGACGGCGCTTCTTACGGGGGCCGACGAAAATGGGATCAGCATCCGCTACAGCGCGCGTGAGGCCGTCGAGGGGAAGAAGAAAAAGGAGCTGGTGGAGCACAATGAGACCGTTCCGTATTCTGAAGTGACCTCTGTCCGCCCTCATATCGTCTTTGAATAGATAATAATTAAATTTACATAACACAATGGAGGAAAAAATTGAACTTAAGGACGCGTTTGCGGAATTTAAGAATCAGAAGAACATCGACCGCCCGACGATGATGGGTGTGCTCGAGGATGTTTTCAGAACTCAGCTTGCGAAGGTTTATGGCGACGCAGACAATTTCGACGTCATCATCAACATCGACAAGGGTGACTGCGAGATTTACTGGAACAGGGAAGTCGTTGAGACTGTGGAAGATCCGAACACTCAGATTTCTCTTGAGGAGGTGAATGCGAACGGCGACGACTACGAAATCGGCGAGACTTTCGCGAAGAAAATCGAGATGAAGGATTTCGGCCGCAGGGGTATTCTCAACATCCGCCAGAACCTTCAGGGAAGGATTATGGACCTGGAGAAGGCCAACCTTTTCAATAAATATAAGGATATGGTGGGACAGCTTTTCTCAGGCGAGGTTCATCAGACCTGGGCTAAGGAAGTCATCATCCTGGACGAGGACGGCAACGAACTCCGTCTTCCGAAGCCGGAGCAGATCCCGGGCGAGCACTTCAAGAAGGGCGACACCGTTAAGTGCATAATCAAGAGCGTGGAGATGCGCAACACCACTCCGTTCATCACTCTTTCCCGCGTCACCAACGACTTCCTTGAGAAGCTTTTCGAGGCCGAGGTGCCTGAGATTTACGACGGACTCATCACAATCAAGAAGGTGGTCCGCATCCCTGGCCAGAGGGCAAAAGTGGCCGTGGAGTCATACGACGACAGGATTGACCCGATCGGAGCCTGCATCGGCGTGAAGGGATCGAGGATCATCGGCATCGTGCGCGAGCTCCGCAATGAGAACATCGATGTCATCCAGTGGACTTCCAACATCCAGCTTCTCATCACCCGTGCGCTCAGCCCTGCGAAGATTTCTTCCATCACTACCGACGAGGAGGGCAAGATCAGGGTTTATATGCTCCCTGAGGAGGTCAACAAGGGTATCGGCCGCGGCGGCGTGAACGTGAAGCTTGCCGGTATGCTCGTGGACAAGGAGATTGAGGTCTGGAGAGAGACTCCTAAGGTGGAAGAGGACGAGGAGGAAGAGGATGTGCTTCTGGACGACTTCAACAACGAGATTGACCAGTGGGTCATCGACCGTCTGAAGGCCATCGGCTGCGACACAGCGAAGAGCGTGCTTGCAATCGACCCTGAGGACCTGGCCAAGCGCGCCGACCTCGAGGACGAGACTGTCGCAGAGGTTCGTGATATTCTCAAGGCAGAGTTCGAATAGAGAGGCTGTCTTTTTGATTAAATTTAAACGCAAGAAACGGGGATTATATGGCAGAAATCAGATTAAGTAAAATTACACGGCAGTTCAACATCGGACTGGGCACGCTCATCGAGTTTCTCAACGAGAAAGGGGCGAACATCACTTCAAGCGACCCTAACGCAAAGGTTTCGGACGAATATATGGGGGCCATCGAGGCCAAGTTCGGAGGGGACCTCGCAATCAAACAGGACTCCGCTAAGGTGGCGACAAAGCTCAAGGAGATGATTGACAGCTCGAAGAAAAAGGCTCCTTCCGAGGAAGAGGACTATCTTGACAAGGAAGTCATCATCAAGACCAATGCAATCGGCTCCGCGCCTGAAAAACCGGCCGCTCCAAAACCTGAGCCCGCTCCGGTGAAGGAGGAGGTCGTTCCCGAGGCTCCAAAGCAGGAGACAAACCCTGCCCGGGAGGAGGCTCCTGCAGCTGAGAAAGCTCCTGAGGCTGTTCCTGCCGAGGCTCCGAAACCTGCCGAGGCTCCAAAGCCTGCCGAGAAGGCGGCTCCGGCGGTAGGACCGAAGATTATCGACAAGATTGATCTTGACGGCATAGGCAAGAAAAAGACTGAGTCTGCTCCTGCCGAGGCTCCAAAACCTGCCCCCGAGAGCGCTCCGGCAGCTCCTGAAGCAAAAGAAGAACCTTCCCCTGCGCCATCCCCGGCAGAGGAACCGGCTCCAGCTCAGGAAACCCGCAAGGAACCTCGCGAGGCAGTCATTGAAGTTGAAAAGCTTGCTGGTCCTAAGGTTATGGGCCACGTTGACCTCAGCCGTTTCGAGACCAAGAAGAAGGGCAAGAGGGAGAGAATCAAGCCGGGCCAGAGCCAGAAGGTGGATGTCACCAAAGTCGGCGCTGAAGCCGACGCTTCACGCGGCAACGGCGGAAAGAACGCCGGCAAGGGCCAGGGTGGCCAGGGCGGCCAGAACGGCGGCGGCAAGTTCGGCAAAGATGCCCGCAAGGGCGGCGTAGCTCCTCAGGATGGCGGCGGAAAGCGCAAGCGCGGCCGCGACCGCGACCGCTTCGCTCCTGCAATGACGGAGGCCGAGACCGAGGAGATGCAGAAGGAAATCCAGAAGCAGATCAAGGAGACATACGCCCGTATGAACGAGGGCAAGGGAAAGAACAACTTCGGCGCAAAGCACCGCAAGGAAAAGAGAGAGGCGGCGGCTGACAGGCTCCAGGAGGAGATGCAGCAGCAGGAGATGGACAAGAAGGTGCTGAAAGTCACCGAGTTCGTCACCGTCAACGATCTCGCGACCCTTATGAACAACACCCCTGTCACCAAGGTAATCGCGGCTTGTATGAGCCTCGGACTTATGGTGTCCATCAACCAGAGGCTCGACGCCGAGACTCTGGTGCTCGTTGCCGAGGAGTTCGGCTACGAGGTGGAGTTCGTCACTGCAAACCTCACCGAGGCCATCGAGTCGGAGGAAGAGGCGGACAAGCCTGAGGATCTCGTTCCGAGGCCGCCGGTCATCACTGTGATGGGTCACGTCGACCACGGTAAGACTTCCCTCCTGGACTACATCCGCAAGGCCAATGTGATTGCGGGCGAGGCCGGAGGAATCACCCAGCACATCGGCGCCTACAATGTGGAGCTTCCTTCAGGACGCCGCATCACCTTCCTCGACACTCCGGGCCACGAGGCCTTCACGGCGATGCGTGCCCGCGGTGCGAAGATGACCGACCTTGCGATCATCATCATCGCGGCCGACGACGCGATAATGCCGCAGACAGTCGAGGCAATCAGCCACGCGCAGGCCGCAGGCGTTCCTATGGTCTTCGCAATCAACAAGATAGACAAGCCTGGTGCAAATCCGGACAAGATCCGTGAGCAGCTCTCGAATATGAATATTCTCGTCGAGGACTGGGGCGGAAAATATCAGTGCCAGGAGATTTCCGCGAAGAAGGGTACCAATGTGGACCTTCTTCTGGACAAGGTGCTTCTCGAAGCCGACCTTCTGGACCTCAAGGCAAATCCTAACCGCAGGGCAACCGGCGCCGTCATCGAGTCCTCTCTCGACAAGGGAAGGGGCTACCTCGCCACGGTGCTCGTTCAGAACGGCTCTATGAAGGTGGGCGACGTGATGCTTTCGGGCTGCTACACCGGCCGCATCAAGGCTATGTACAATGAAAGGGGGCAGAAAGTCGAGGTCGCAGGGCCTTCAACTCCGGTTTCGGTGCTCGGACTCAACGGCGCTCCGACAGCGGGCGAGACCTTCAACATTATGGCCGACGAGCGTGAGGCGAAGGAAATCGCCAACAAGAGGGAGCAGCTCATCCGCATCCAGGGCATCAAGACCCAGAAGCATATGACCCTCGAGGAAATCGGCCGAAGGATCGCAATCGGCAACTTCAAGGAACTCAACGTAATCGTCAAGGGAGACGTGGACGGCTCTGTGGAGGCGCTTTCAGACTCCCTCATCAAGCTCTCCACCGAGGAGGTTCGCGTGAACGTAATCCACAAGGCTGTGGGTGCAATCTCCGAGTCCGATGTCCTTCTGGCAGCGGCTTCGGATGCGGTCATCATCGGTTTCCAGGTGCGTCCTTCCGCAGGTGCGCGTAAGCTCGCCGAGAAGGAGGAGATTGAAATCAGGCTCTACTCGGTCATCTACGACGCCATCAACGAGGTCAAGGACGGTATCGAGGGTATGCTTGCGCCTGAGGAGAAGGAGGAGATCACCGCAACCGCCGAGGTTATGGAGACCTTCAAGATTTCCAAGGTGGGAACGATTGCAGGTGCCGTTGTCCGTGAGGGCAAGCTCCAGAGGACTTCGAAGATCCGCGTAATCCGCGACGGCATCGTGGTCTACAGCGGCGAGCTCGGCTCCCTGAAGAGGTTCAAGGACGACGCGAAGGAGGTTGTTTCAGGTCAGGACTGCGGTCTTAACATCTTGAACTACAACGACATCAAGGTCGGCGACATTGTCGAGGCCTACCAGATTGTCGAGGTGAAACGAACTCTCTAAGGCCCGGATTAAGTAAGTCAGATACTTGCGAATGCTGAATTAAGAAGGCAGATTGGGGGATGCTCCAGCCTGCCTTTTTGTCTGAATTTCATTTTATGCAAACAAACGAAAAAGCGATATTCGCCCGCACCGAACTGCTTCTTGGCGAAGACACGATGGAGGCTCTGGGAAGCGTCCGAGTCATCATTTTCGGCGTCGGCGGCGTCGGCAGCTGGTGTGCGGAGGGGCTTGTGCGCAGCGGGGTGAGGCATCTTACGCTGGTGGACTCGGACAGGGTGGCCCTGAGCAATGTGAACCGCCAGCTGATGGCGACCACCCGCACAGTGGGGCAGGTGAAGGTGGAGGCTCTCCGCGAAAGGCTTCTGGAGATAAATCCGGAGGCCGAAATCGAGGCCGTGCAGAAAATCTACTGCGAGCAGACCGCCGACGAGTTCCCCCTTGACGAGTACGACTACATAATCGACGCGGTGGACTCCCTGAAGGACAAGACGCTCCTGATTTTGAGGGCCTCGGCGAGCCGCGCCCGCTTTTTCTGCTCTCTCGGCGCCGCCCTGAAGGTGAATCCGCTGAAGGTGCAGGTGGCGGAGTTCTGGAAGGTGAGGGGCTGCCCGCTCGGCGCGGCTCTGAGGAAAAGAATGAAGCGCGCACACACTTTCCCCGCCAAAAAGTTTCTCTGCGTCTATGACGACGAAGTCCTCCCCAACCGCGGCCACAACGCCCTCCCCGCTGACTCCTTCAGCCCGGACGCCGACCCGGCGCAAACCCCGCTCCCCGAAGGCCCGGGAGACCCCGAGCTCCTGAATCACGACTGGAGCGCCTCCAAAGCCCAGATCAACGGCACCACAGCCCCCGTCACGGCCATCTTCGGAATGACCCTCGCCGGCCTCGTCCTCCAGGACATCTACACCCGCATTCTC
>CAVAMP010000076.1:0-5778 GCA_963589825.1 Flexilinea sp.
TTCATACTTAAACAATTATGCTCCGGAAACATTATGTTCTCGGAGCATAATTATTAACCTATAGGTCGATTTTGTTCTCGCCAGATTTGATGCGGCGGGATTTGCCGTTCAGGATGAGCTTGTACGGAGCGTTGGAAGTTACTGTGACTGAACCCGTTGCGGGGTCATAGAGGAGGTCGGTCGTGATTTTTCCGAAACGGAGGCGGCGGACCCCGTGGCGGCACTTCTGGTGGATGTCCCAGCGCAGGGTCGCCCCGTCGGCATCTACTTCGCGGATGCCTATTACATTTTCAATGAAGAGAGAAATCGGGCCGAGAGCCGACCAGCCGCAGAAATCGGGGCGGACCCTTTCGCTGTAGTTACGGCCCGGGACAGGGGCTGAGGGCGAGTAGCACTCCCAGATTGTGTGCGGGGTGTATTCGCGGTAGGTTCTGAGCATCCAGTCAAGGACATTTTGGGCCGTAGTGTCCGCAGCCTCGGTGAAGCCGTATTTCTCTATCGCCTTTATGCCGACATACGCAGTCGGGAGCCAGACGGAGCCGGTCCAGTAGTGGCCGTCAACGCTGTTGAACTCGCGGTCGTCGCGGGAAACCGTTGTCCAGGGGACTTTTCCTCCGAGCCTTGAAGGGCTGAGGGCATATTCCACCTCACGGGCGGCCTGCTTCCGGGAGGGGATCTCCGCGAGAAGAGGCCAGAATGATGCCGGGGTGAGCACTCCGGTCGTTTTCCAGAGGGTCCCGTCCTCGGACTTGACGCCCCCTTCAGCGGAAGCCTTCCCTAAGCCCTCGGAAGAGCCCTCATTAAGAACTTCAGAAGAGCCCTCGGAAGAGCCTTCATCAGGAGCCCCTGCAGAGCCATTTTGAGAGTTCTCAGCCTCCGGAATGATGTCAAAGTAGCATCCGAGCGAGTCGTCCCAGTAGTATTTGTTGACTATATCCCTGAAACTGCGCCACCTTTTCCTGAACTCGCGCTCGGTCGCCCGGTCGCCCACGATACGCGCAAGACGGGAAATGTAGAGCGCGGAGAGCGCCTGCTGGGAGATCGCGTCCACCCAGAGCATCCCGTCCCCTCCCCTCATTCTCGGGGTATTGTCCATTCCGCTCGAAACTCCGTTCCACCTGTAACCCATCCCTTCGATGTATTTCACCGCAATCGGCGCGTGGTCAAAAGGCAGATCGATGTCCTTTCGGAGGGCGTTGAACCAGTCCCAGTACCTCTGGAGAAAGCGTTTTTCCAAAAGCAGAGAACGAAGGTGCTCACGGTCGCCCGTAAACTTGTAGTAGTCGTTCTCCACCCAGGCGAAAAACGGCGGATTGTCAGGGTGCTGGATGCGGAGCGAGGAGCCGCTGTTCTCGAGCATAGTGTAGTAGAAATTGTCGAGAGTCTGTATTCCGGGATAAAGCGCGGGGGCATATTTGCAGAACATCACCATAAACTCGGAGTCCCAGATCCAGATGGTGTCGTCCCAGAGACCTTCGTCCATATAGAGCGGCTGCACGAGGCCCTCCTGAAGTTTGAGATGGTTGTAGGCGAACTCCCAGGCCTTCCAGTAGAGTTCGATGTAGCCCGGCTCGGCGTCAAAAACGGGCTCCGGGATGAGCGAGCGGTCAAAAGCGGGCCTTTGGATCACAGTGGAGTCTGAGACTATGGTCCCGAGGGCTATGGATGAGGCTCCGGCAGTTGCAGGAACGCTCCTGGCGCCGGCCGCGAGAGAGAGGGCAAAAAAGAGGGAAATGGAAAGTATCTGATGCTTCATAATCTGCGGTTATTGAGTAATCTGAAAAACGGCAGGTTTACATATATGCAAACCTGCAACTATACAAGTGCAAATTTATGCGAAATCCGCCTTCGGGAGGGGGAAAAGTTTTCGGAAAAGGGAGTTTTGCGGAAGATTTTCTACCCTGCTCCGACATATACCCGCTATCTTTGTATATAGGAAAAATTCCCCCCCTCTGGATGGTGGACTAAAAGTCCCGAAGTGATCGCGCTTGGGGTGCAAGATTCGCCTGACAGGGGTTACAGACGCAAGTCTTCGGATAGAAGAAATATTAACTGCACATATACCACATCTATATGAATATCAAAACATTGCCTTCAATCTTCGCCTCTGCGGCCATCGCCCTTTTCGCAGCAGCGTCCTGCTCCCACGCTCCCGCCGCAACAGACTCCCTTCCGGAGAAATCCTTCCCCGCCCCGTATGCAAAGATGTCGGACGGCCTGCTTGGGGACATAACCCCGGAGGGTTGGACACGGGAATTTCTCCTTAGGCAGGTGGACGGACTCACGGGACACCCCGGGGCGATGTCCTACCCCTACAATTCCTGCCTCTGGAACGGGGAAATCCGCAGGAACACGGAAACATACGGAAGCGAATGGTGGAGATATGAACAGACCGCCTACTACACCGACGGCCTGCTGAAAACCGGGTATCTTCTTGACATCGAAGACTTTATCCGCACGGCCGAGGACGGAATCAACTACACTCTCGCCCACACCGGGGAAGGCGGAAGACTCGGCCCCCATATCGACAAAACAGTCGCGGCAATGTGGCCTCTCTGCGTGTATTTCAGGGTCCTGGAAGCCTATTACGAAAAGACCGGGGACGAGAGGATCGTCGAGGCGCTTCACCGCCACTACCTCACCTACACCCCCGAGCAGGTGGAGACATGGAGGGCAATCGTGAGCATCGAGGGCCTGCTCTGGACCTACGGAAAGACCGGGGACAGGCGGCTTCTGGACCTTTGCGAGACGGCCTGGAACGCAGGAAAGCACATAGACCTCACGCCCGAGGCCTGCCGCTCGGACAAAAAGCTGTGGATGCACGGGGTGACCTGCTGCGAGGAGCTGAAACTTCCTGTGATGCTGTATGCCTACACGGGGAAAAAGGAATATCTCGACCTTGCCCTCAGAGCACAGGCGAAACTTGAGCGGGACGACCTTCTTCCGGACGGAGTCATCGCAAGTGCTGAGGCCCTTGTAGGAAGCGGGAACGTAATCAACAGCCACGAGACCTGCGACATTGCCGACTACACCTGGGCGCTGGGCTATTTTCTGATGGCGACCGGCGAGGGGAAATGGGCGGATATGATTGAAAAGGCCGTCTTCAACGCCTGCCCGGGAGCAATCACAAAGGGATTTGACGCCCTTCAGTACTTTTCTTCCGTGAACCAGGTGATAGCGACCGGGGAGTCAAACCACAACGACTTCTTCCACGGCTCCACCTGGATGGCCTACAGGCCTACCCACCAGACGGAGTGCTGCTCGGGAAATGTGCACAGGATTATGCCGAACTATGTTTCGAGGATGTGGCTCCGGCAGGGCATCGACACGGTTGCAGCAGCGCTCTACGGGCCGTCGAAGTTCGCTTTCACCTCCTCAGAAGGAACAGAGTGCAGCATTGAGGAGGACACCGCCTACCCGTTCGAGGGGGACATCCGTTTCCGCTTTTCTCTTAGCGGCAAAGCCAGGATTCCGTTCTCGTTCAGAGTGCCGGAGTGGGCGACCGCAGTGAGCGTGAGCCTCAACGGGCGCTCTCTCAAAGGCGACTGGAAGCGCGGGGCCTTTGCGACTTTGGACCGGACATTCCGCGACGGAGACTGCCTCACGATTAGTTTTGGGATGGAGCCGCACTGCATTCCGTTCAAGGACCAGGGAGTGTATTTCCAGCGGGGACCGCTTCTTTACAGCTACCCTGTGCCAGAGAAGAAAACCGTTGACAACACTGTTTACGAGAATATGAACGGCAAAGTGCCGGAGTGTCCCGGATTCGAGTGCTGGAGCCTTACTCCTGCGGGAGATTGGAACTGGGCCTGGGCCGGACGGAGCGTCGGAGATATTGAAGTCATTGTCAATGAGTGTGTTGAAGTGAGCAATGACTGTGGTGATAAGACAAAGACTTGCGGGGAGGAAGCCTGCGGGGAAAGGATGAGAGGCTATCCTTTCGAGAAGGAGAACGCGCCCGTGTGCCTCAGGATTCCGGCGCGAAAGATTGACTGGAGCCTGGAGGAAGGACGGTACACCCCCCGTCTCCCGGCACAGAAAGACATAAAGACAATTTCGGACAGCACCGAATACATAACTCTCATCCCATACGGTTGCACGGAACTCCGCGTTACGGTTTTACCTTCGCTGCTTCTTCCTACTGTCGGCAACGGGGCAAAGTGCCTCAGTATGACCCAGGTGGACGAGATGGTGAATGTGCTTCCGGAAACTGAGCTGGGCAGTTTTAAGGACGCCGAGGCTATCAGCGTAGAGGTCTCAGGTCAGGCAAGCCCATCAAAGGAAACGGCAAACCTCTCCGGGGACACGCTCCGGGTTGCAAAGGGAGAGAACGCTGTGGCTCAGTTCGTTATCGACTCACCAGAGGACCTTCTCGGTCTGGAGGCCAGCGTAAAATTCAATTCAAGAGCGGGCCGCGCTCTGGAAAAGGGCGTCCGAACGGGCTGGGTGCACTATGTCCGCTCGGAGCATCACTACCGCCCGGGCGCGCCGGACTCTCTTCAGAGCGCCACAGGGCTCTACCCTGACCCGATTATAACAGACAAATCCGAGGACATCACCGCCGGAGGCCGGGCCGTGCTTTGGGTGGATGTGCCTGTGAGGTCGGAGGTTAAGGCCGGAGAGTACAGCGCCACTGTGAGCGTTAGCGGCAGAAATTTTTTCGGAGAAAAAGTCAGCATAGAAAGGCCGCTGGAGATTAAGGTATATCCCGCCACCCTCGGGAAGCAGAGCCTTAATGTCACCAACTGGTTTTTCAGCGACAAATTTTCATATATGAATGGCGGAGTGCAGCCAGAATACGGCTCTCCGGAGTATTGGGAGTGCTTCAGGAGCCTTGTCGGGACCGCATCAGAGTATGGACAGAACACCTGGATCGTTTATGAAGCCCCGCAGCCTACAGTGGGCTCCGACGGAGAGATTGACTGGGATTTCAGCCGCTTCGACGCCGAGGTGGAGTTCCTTCTTGAGAACGCCAATGTGCGCAGAATCGAAGGGGCGCACATAGCAAACCGCGCCCACAACAAATGGGCTGACCCGTTCTGGGCCGCCGTTTCAACGCCGGACGGAAAGGGAGGAGTAACAACTGACAGACTGCCTTCCGAGGACCCGAGAGTAAGGGAATATCTTCTAAAGTATTTTCACGCGCTCGAGGAGCATCTTCGCTCCAGGACTCTTCCCGATGGCAGAACTTGGTTTGACATATACCTTCAGCACATCGCCGACGAGCCTGTGGACGAGAACAGGGAGAGCTGGGAGGCTCTCGCGGGGATTGCGAAGGAAGCCTGCCCGAGCCTTAAGATAATCGAAGCTTACAGGGCTCACACATTCAAGGACGGACTGATTGATGTCATCGTGCCGCAGCTGGACGAGCTGGAGTGGAGTTCCTACGAAAATGTTCCTGTCGGAAGCGAGCTGTGGTTCTACACCTGTATGTACCCGAGAGGCTCATACGCCAACCGCTATGTCACCCTCCCGCTGCTTAAAACCCGCATCCTCCAGTGGATAAATTTCCGCTACGGCGCAAGCGGGTTCCTGCACTGGGGTCTAAACTACTGGGGACAGAACGGGGACCCTGCGGTGGACGCATCAGCCCCGGTTAACGACTGGCCGGGAGGAGACGCCTACATCGTTTACCCCGGCTACCGGAAAGTCTATCCTTCAATTCGCCTTTGTGCCTTGAGGGAAGGAATCCGGGACTATGAACTTCTCCGCCTTGCAGCACGGGAGGACAGCGCCCGCACCGGGGAGATTGCCCGGGAGATGGTCCGGGGATATGAC
>CAVAMP010000077.1:0-5630 GCA_963589825.1 Flexilinea sp.
CTCGACCCTGTCTATGCCCCCGACCCCGGAGGGGAGATGAACCGTCTCGCTACATTGGTGCAGCGCAACCCAAGTGCCTCTAAATCCGCAAGTTAACATAATCAGAGTTATCCCAACTTTATCATTATCACAACTCAATTGCTAAACCTGCTATATCCCGTTGATTATCAACGCGAGTTTTGATAATATTTTCTCATAATTATTCGCCATTTTTGTTCATTTGGGTAATGTTTCACTTCAAAATCTTATGCTATGCTACATTATCCAATAGCTCGCAACGAGCTTGTGCCACCATTTACGGAAGTGCTGAAAGGCTATGGCCTATGCAGTTCGTCAATATCCGCTCACATCTCATCCCTGCGGAAGTTGTTTGCCTTTATGGAAGAGAATGACATTGCTCTATATGAGCCGTCCATAGGCAAGCTCTATCTCAATTGCGTGATGGCAAATCCCCTGGAAAACGAGGAACTCAAAGCCTCGGTGGACAGGCTCTGCGCCGAGAACGCACAGCTGCAGGACGAGATCAGGCTGCTGAGGGAACAGGTCGGCACCCGAAAATCCGAAAGTCAAACCGCATAAATCCAGACGAAATGAAACCGAAATCCATATTGGCGGCAGCTGCGCTTGCCGCCCTGCTCACAATCCCGCAGGGCTGCTGCCCCAAACTCTATCCGCACACCACCGAGAACACCGAGCGCATCGTAACCGTCACGGAAACCGTCCGCGACACCGTCATCCAAGTCCGGCCAGACTCCTCAATAGTCCATGCACTCATCCGCTGCGACTCCACAGGCCGCGCAAGACTTGAAGAAATGCAGACATTGAAGCAGTCGGAACGGCTTCGCCAGACCATCTCCCTCCAGGACAACCGCCTTACCGCCAAAGCCACCGTTGACTCGATGGGCATATACCTTACCTACAAAGACAGATATAAAGAAGAGCAGAAAGTCCAGACCATCGAAACCGTCATAGAGAAAGAAGTCAACATCCTCCGCTGGTGGCAGAAAGCCCTGATGTGGGCGGGAGGCATCAGCACGATTCTACTGCTCGGGCTGATTACCCTGAAAATTCTCCGGCAATAAGACAACGCACTCGCTTCAGGACCGGAACAAGAAGCCAAATAAGCGGAGCACCCTGATGACCGCCGGCAACTATACTCCCCGGAAGAACAAAAATCCCCGTCATCGCGAAAAATGGCGGGGATTTCCGTATGATGAAATTCAGCGAAAGCTAATGAGGTTTTACAAACACAAACTCACAAAATCTGTTTGTAAATCTGTTTGTAAAACCTCTAACTCGCTGATATGTAATCAATATCGTGGAGATGGGCGGACTATCCAACCCCTAAACCCCAATCCAACAAAGTAAACCAACCACCTATCTACCAACATTTTACAATAAAGTACGATTTATCAGAATTCATTAGGATATAAGAAAAAATGAGCGTAAATTTGAGCGTAAAAATAAAGGACAGTAACCCTAATGTAAACGACTATGGCAGTTCAATTTATGCTCGATGCCCGCCCGAACAAACACGGCGAACACCCGATAAGGGTCTCAATATGCGTCAGAGGTGTCAGACTCCTCACCTCCATCGGCTACTCTGTCCCTAAGGACAAATGGGTCGCCGCCCTCACCGACCCCGTCCGCAAGGCCAAGGAGACCAAATGTCTCCACTACGTCATCCCGAACTCCGTCAACTCATCGGGCGTAAAGACCAACGAGATCAACGCCAAGATGCTCGCCATCAAGACGCGCCTCGACAACTACGACAACACACTGACCAAGCTACCCACCAAAGACTCCCTGATGGAGCAGCTTGACATCGCCCTCGGCCGTGCCGAACTCAAAGAAGAAATCGCCGAGGAAGCCCCGAAATCCGTCTCCATCTTCGAACGCCTCAAAGAATTCATCAACGAGCAACGCATTGCCAGCCAATGGGCCTACGCCACCCTCCAGGTCTGGAACACATTCACCAACCACCTGAAAGCCTACAGCCGCCGAGTCACCTTCGATGACTTCGATGAAAACGGCCTCAACAAATTCATCCACTTCCTCCGCGTCAAGCAGAACCTCGAAGAAAAGACCGTCCAGAAGCAATACAACAACCTCAAATGGTTCCTCAACTGGGCCATCCGCAAAGGCTACTGCAAAGAAGAGGCAGTCAACAAATACCGTCCTAAATTCAAGGTCCTCGACAAGCCGGTCATCTTCCTCCGCAAAGAAGAACTCCTCAAGCTCTACAACTACCAGATTCCGCCGAGCGGAACGATGGTACAGCTCACTGATGCCGAAGGCAACACCTACACCAAGCGCGTCAACGAAGCCGGAGCCCTCGAAAAGACCCGCGACCTCTTCTGCTTCTGCTGCTTCACCAGTCTCCGCTACTCCGATATGGCCAATCTCCGCCGCTCCGACATCGAAAACAACACCATCACAGTCGTCACCCAGAAAACCAACGACCGCATCAGCATCGAACTCAACAAATACGCCCAGGCCATTCTCAAGAAATACGAAGGCGAAATCTACAAAGGCAACCTCGCCCTCCCGGTCATCACCAACCAGAAGATGAACTACTACCTCAAAGACCTCTGCGAACTCTGCGGATTCAGCGAACTCATCTCCCGCACCTTCTACCGTGCCGGACAGAAAGTCGAAGAACTCGTCCCGAAATACACCCTCATCGGCACCCACGCCGGCCGCCGCACCTTCATCTGCTTCGCCCTCTCCCAGGGCATCCCGCCCCAGGTCGTGATGAAATGGACCGGCCACTCCGACTACAAAGCGATGAAACCCTACATCGACATCGCCGAAAAAGTCAAAGCACAGCAAATGGCAGTCTTCGAAATGGGATTAAACGAACAATGAATATGGGACACCTGCGCAACACCGAAGAAGAGCGGAAAGACAACGCCCGCTACCGCCTTCAAGTCAAAGCCCAAATCCTCAACGGCACGATGACCAGCCTCAACCTGATAGATTGGGAACGCATCACCGACCGCTACGAGGACGAATCCCTCAACGCCTTCATCCGCCTCTTCGACCCCGAAGACCTTGACGGCAAAGCCGAACTTCAGCTCGCACTGATTGACAACTGCCTGGATTCATTCAAGCCATACATCCAGAGCGAATGCCCTCTGGACTGCAAAGAATATGGCGTAGAGGAAGCAGCCTTCTACCGCTACGCCCAGAGCCTCCGCCAGAAGATCGAGAACTCCGGCAAATACGACCTCGCCGCCATCCTCAAAAAGCCGAAACCCGCCATCCCGTTCCCGGCAGAGCTGGACAACGACAAAGCCAGGGAATATCTCAGCCGGCTCATACCCCAATTCTGCAGCGAAGATTTCGACTGGAAAAACAAGACCGACAAACAGAGCTTGGCTGGAGTGGCATTCATCCTCTCCGGCCTGCTCGGCCTCGACAAAGGGAAACGGATCTGCTGGAATGTATTCGAGCGCCTCTGGAATGTCTCCAATCTCCGCCAAGCCTACGACAAAATGAATGGCAATGCAATCTCGGAAACCATTACCGACCTATATCCAGAATATCATAACCATTAGTCAATAAGCAAGTTACCAACAAACACAACCCGAAGGCAACCCGATTACAACCCTGACACAACCCGGTTGTAACCCAAATCCCATTTTATTCTCCTGAACTTTGCCACACGGAAGCTGCAGCGCGAAGTGACATCACCTGCACGGACTTCCCAGTGGCAGAGGAGACCGCTTGTCACCCTTCTCCGAAGCCATAACCTTCAAATACGAATCTTATGGGAATCGGAAATGACACCCCGCTCTACTCGCTGACAGTAGAAGAATTCACAGACCTCATCGACGACAGGCTCCGCGCAGTCCTGTCGCAGGAGCCTGCACCCAAGCAGGAAACCCTCAACGCCAACCACCGCCTCGTCTACGGACTCCAGGGCATCCGCGGCCTCTTCGGCTGCTCCCACGTCACCGCCCAACGCTACAAAGACACCATCATCAAAGAAGCCGTCCGTCAGAACGGCCGCAAGATCATCGTGGACGCCAACCTTGCCCTCGAACTCTTCAACAAAAGGAGGAACGACAAATGAAACAGCCCGTCCTCATCGGCGAAATCATCGCCGCCATCCTCGAAGACCTCCTCCGCCACGACATCGACCAGACCATCGAAAAAGAATGGACCGATGTCACCGACTTCCTCCGCATCCCGTGCATCCGCGCCCTCACCCTCGAAGGACTGATGAACGAAGGCCACATCGACCACGTCCGCGACAAATCCACCGGACGCATCCTCGCCAAGAACGCCGACCTCCTCAAATACTTCGGCACCACCGACTTCACCATCAAACACCGCAGACGCAATGGAAAATAACCCCGCCAACACCCAGGAAAACCTCCACCGGACAGAACCCAGCCCGGTGGAAGCCATCCTCGCCGAAGTCGACAACGCCGTCAAAGCCCCGCGCAGAGTCGGCCTCCTCTCCATCAAACCCGCCAACACCTGGATAGAAGACAGCCTCAACACCCCAGACCCCAAGACCTACTTCAACGGCCTCATAGTCCAGTACGAGAACACTGTCATCTTCGCCTCCAGCAACGTCGGCAAATCCATCTTCGCCACCCAGATAGCCGAAGAAATCGCCAGAGAAGAAAAAGTCCTCTACGTGGACCTCGAACTCTCCGGCAAGCAGTTCCAGATGCGCTACACCGACCCCGCCACCGGCTACCGCCACATCTTCCCCGACAACTTCGCCCGCGCCGAGATCGACCCAGAACTCATCGTAGGCTCAGACCTCGAAGAAGAAATCCTCGCCTCCATCGAAGAAGCCGCAGCCCAGGGGACGCAGTTCATAGTGGTTGACAACATCACCTTCATCTGCAACGACTCCGAGAAAGGCTCCGCCGCCGGCAGCTTTATGATGAAACTCATCCGCCTCAAACGCAAATACAACCTCACCACCATCATCATAGCCCACACGCCCAAGCGCCGGGGCTGGGAGCCAATCACTCAGAACGACCTCGCCGGCAGTGCCAAGCTCATCAACTTCTTCGATGCCGGCATCGCCCTCGCTCGCAGCGCCAAAGACACCGACCTCCGCTACCTCAAGCAAGTCAAAGTCCGCACCGGCAGCTACCAGTACGACTCCGACAATGTCATTGTCTATGACATCAACAAAGAAGGCGGCTTCCTCCGCTTCGAACCACAGGGCTTCGACCAGGAATCCAACCACCTCAAGAACGCCGAACCAGATGACGGTCTCCAATACATTGAAGACATCCTCAGGCTCAAAGCCCAGGGCAAATCCCTGCGCGACATCGGCAAGACCCTCGGCATCTCCCTCGGCAAAGTCCAGCGCAAGCTCAAGAAAGCCAAAGAGCAGAATCTCACCCTCGAATCCTTCGGTGCCAAAGACGAAACGCCTGTATCGGATGTATCGACCGTATCGCCCCCGATACAAACGAGACACCCGATACACGACACCGACATCCGCCTCCCCTTTAAAGACACAGAATGAATATGAACTACCGCTACCACCTCCTAAAATACGCCGGCATCCGCACCCGCTTCACCTGCCCCTCCTGTGGCCGCAAACACTGCTTCGCCCCCTATGTTGACGACCAAAACCAGCCCGCCGACATAGA
>CAVAMP010000078.1:0-5524 GCA_963589825.1 Flexilinea sp.
CGCTTGACATTGGCGCGAAATTCTGATATAGTCGCTACAGTCATATCTTTGATTATTGTTTTCCGCAAAGGTATGTACAATATTTTGTACATACAACAAATACTATAATAAAAGCGATAATTTGCAAAAGTGCATTTGACGAAAAATCTGTCAGTGGTCCGGCATTATGGATATGGATAAAGTTATGAAAATTTACTTGTTTCTTTTCTCAAAATTCCCCATCTTTATTTTTTGTAACAGCGGTTACTGTAACGGCTGTTACAGTAATTGCGCGGGAATGTAAGCTGGAAGAAAGATAGTGCCTGATTATAAATGAATTAAGAAGCTGAAATTATGGGAAAGAAAGTATATTTTGCGGGGTCCATCCGCGGAGGGCGCTCTGACGCGGAACTTTACAGAAGGCTGATTGCCTACATCCAGCGGAACAACACCGTGCTCACCGAGCACATCGGCGACCCTGCGCTTTTTGAAAACGAGAAGGGAATGAGCGATGCGGCGATTTACGAACAGGACACCGCCTGGCTCCGGGAGGCGGACATCCTGATTGCCGAGTGCACCACTCCTTCGCTCGGAGTGGGTTATGAACTTGCCTACGCCGAGGCACACTCTGTTCCCGTGCACATTTTCCATCGTTCCGAGGGCGGCGCAAGCCTTTCCGCAATGCTTGGTGGCAACCGCCGTTTCCACCTCCATCCCTACAGCACCGAAGCGGAGATATATCCCATTCTCGACTGCCTGTTGAAATAACTTGATGCCATATCGAAATAAGTTATTCAGATTGGCCTGAATTTAGCTACCTTTGCGGCTTATTCGCCTGAAGGGGAGGGAATTTAGTGTAGTGACCCGCTCCGGGCAGCAGTTATAACAATATGGTAGAGAAAAAGACTAAAATAATATGCACCGTAGCGGACAACCGCTGTGATGTGGATTTCATACGGGATCTTTACGAAAACGGGATGAATGTCGTGCGCATTAATTCCGCCCACGCAACGATAGAAGGTGCGCAGATGGTTGTTGACAATGTCAGGAAAGTCTCTGACAGAATCGGCATCCTCATTGACACTAAAGGCCCGGAAATCAGGCTCACTCAGATGGCGGACGCGGTCGGCTTCGTAGCCAAGACCGGGCAGACCATCGAAATCATCGACGATCCTTCCCAGCGCTGCAGCCGTACTGCCCTTTACACCACATATCCGCATATGGCCGAGGATGTTCCGGTCGGCTCCGACATCCTGATTGACGACGGCTCCGTGGACCTTTCCGTAATCGGGAAAGAGGAAGGGAAGCTTATCTGCAAAGTGATGAACGAGGGGATTATCAAGGGGTGCAAGAGCGTCAACGTGCCTTCAGTGAACATCAACCTTCCGGCCGTGACCGAGAAGGACCGCAAGTTCATCGAATGGGCAATTGACGCCGACATCGACTTCATCGCACATTCGTTCGTGCGCAGCGCCCGCGACCTGCACGAAATCCAGGAAATCCTGGACGCACACGATAGCCACCTCAAAATCATCGCCAAGATAGAGAACCAGCAGGGGATCGACAACCTCGACGACATCCTGACCTACTGCTATGGCATTATGGTGGCGCGCGGAGACCTGGGAGTCGAGATTCCGGCGGAGAGCATCCCTTTGATACAGAGAGATATAGTGCGTGCCTGCAGGGAAAGGAAGAAGCCTGTAATCGTTGCCACTCAGATGCTCCAGAGTATGATTGAAAATCCGCGTCCGACCAGGGCCGAGGTGACCGACGTGGCGAACGCCATATTCCAAAGCGCCGATGCCATAATGCTCAGCGGCGAAAGCGCCTACGGCAAATACCCTGTTGAGGCGGTCAAGACGATGACCAAAATCGCTGTGCAGACCGAGAAGACCATCGATGTCAATCTGGAACTCAATCTGCGGAAGGTGGTCAAACCTGTGGCTGTCGTGCTGGCCCGCTCGCTTGTGGCCGCCACGCACGAGCTTCCGGTCAAGGCGATTGTCTTCGACACCTACACCGGCCGCGTAGGACGTTACCTTTCCACTTTCCGGCCAAAGGTCCCTGTCTATGCGATGTGCTACAACAGCTACACGATGAGGGAACTGGCCCTTGTCTTCGGCATCGAGGCATATCCGTTCTCAAAAGTAAGCGACAAGGAGGAATTTTCCGCCAGGTCAATCGAAATGCTGACCCGCGACGGCAAAATCTCCCAGGGCGACCTCGTCGGCTTCATAGGCGGCGTGTTCGGAGCCCAGATCGGCGCCACCTATATGGAAATCAAACGGGTGTAAAAATTATTTGAGGTTGCCGTTTAGGTCTACTGGGCGGTCGAACGGGTGGAGGAGGGCGTCTATCAGCGCTGCGGCTTCACCTCGGGTTATGAGGCTTTCGGGGGCATATTCTCCCAGGTCGCACTGAGCCCAGATTTGAGCCTTCGCGCAAGTGTTGAGGTTTCCTTTGTCCGCTTCCTTGCCTGAATTGTTGCCTGCCCCCTTGACGGAAGAGACAGCTTCTCTGTCTTCGCCCAGAGAGAGAATGAAACTAAGGAAATCCTTTGCCTTAACTTGGCCTTCGGTGTCGGCTGCCAGGGCTTTCAGGGAGTTTTCACTTAACAGGTAGTAATCTCCGAGATGGAGTTCTGAGATTTTTAACGGGTCGTTCGGACGGAAACGGGTTTCGTTGGTCCAGTTGATGCTGCGGCCTTCGCCCCGGAGGATTCCTGTGGCGCCTATTCTCTGAATTGCTTTGAAATGGGGCTCTCCTGCCGGGTCGGAGGCGGAGGAAGTCTTTTCCGAGCCTTCAACTGAAATCTCCCCCTTGTCAAAATAACCGTCTATGTACGGCATAATGTACGCCCCGTCTTCGAGCAGCCTTGCCTGGATGGCCCTCACCGGGATTTCGCGGAGAGTTTTTCCTTCACGGGAGGCCATCGCAGCCCAGACTCCCGCCGCCTGCCCCAGCTGCATCACTACCGGCTGAAGTCTTGTGGCCCCGTTGGCAAGATTGCTCACAGAAATGGATTTTTCCGCAACCAGGAGCCCTTCGCGGCCCTTCGGAAGCATCACTCCGAGCGGGATGTTGAACGATGGGACGCTCGGGAAATCAATCAGGCATTTTTCGCGGTACTCCGGGCAGGCGTAGTGGTGATGGTCCACGGGGTAGTCCCCGACAGCCGCTCCGCAGCGATAGAGATTGTTCCTGTACGGATTTTTTATCTCGTTGAGTGTCAGGAAGTTCTCTCCCTTCACTCTTCTTGATTCCCTGAAATACGGATAGAGCGGAAGGCCGTCGGCGGTGGGGTAAATCCCCGGGGCTATGCCGAAATTTTTCCGCCCGAGTTCCGTCTGGATGAAATAGAGAAAGCCGAGAGCGAAATTCTTTGCCTGAGAGTAGGTCGAGTCTCTCTGCCCGCGGGTCATTTCCACCGGGTTGGCGTAGAAATCGTTGCCGAAGATGGGCCAGTTCAGCATATACAGCCCGCCGGGAAGACGGCCGTAGGAGAGCATCATATCTACGCTCCAGAGCGCTGTCTTGATGTCCGAGGGGGTGTTGCCGGGGTTGAGGCAGGAGTTGAGGTATGCCGTGCGGTCATATCCCGAAGGTTCGGGGATGGTCACATCAGCATCGGGGCCATAGTCCTGAAGGGTTATCACGTATGTCATATCCTGAACTATGGAGTTCCCTTCGCTGTGGGCCCACTCCTCTCTGGTTTCTGCCTTCGGATCCATTCCGAGGCGGTATTCCGCCCCGAGGGAGGCCGCAACATCGCCAAGCTCCGTGGCGTCTATTATGACCTTTGCACGCACCTTCCTTAGCTTTCCATTGCTGCCGCGAATGCTCAGCCTCCAGTCCCCCGGGCCGCCTTCAACGCTCTCAAGAACAGTTTGCTTAAAAAGCCTTATTCCCCTGCACTTCGAGACCATATTTTCAAAAACGGTCTCGCCTATCTGGGGTTCAAAGCAAATCCGGCTCACCCACCCCGTGTGAAGGGCTTCGAGGGAGCCGTAACGCGCTGAAAGAGAGTCAACAAACTCCCCGAAAAGGCCGCTGCGCAGGCGGAAATTGCCGTCCGTGCAGCTCACGCCCGCCGAGGTAAGCATCCCGCCGAGCCAGGGAGTCTCCTCCACAAGCGCGACACTCGCACCGCAGCGCTCCGCCTCCACCGCGGCAGCCACTCCGCTCGCCCCGCCGCCGACAACGGCAACGTCAAATTTTTCGGCGCAGGATGCGAGGCAAATAGCCGCCGCAAGGGCCGCAAGAGAGTGGAGCAGTGCTGTAAGGCGAGGCGTTTTCATAACGGGAGTATATCAAAAATGTAATCCGCTTTTTATTTAACCTTTTCTGCAAGTTTGTTGGCCAGGGTCGTGAACGCCACAGCCTCAGGGCCGGAGCCCAGCGCCACCGGAGTGCCGTTGTCGCCGTCCTCGCGGATGCCCTGCACAAGCGGAATCTGTCCCAGCAGGTCGATGCCGTATTTCTCGGCAATCTTCACTCCGCCGTCGCGCCCGAAAATGTAGTAGCGGTTCTCGGGGAGCTCGGAGGGGGTGAACCAGGACATATTCTCCACAAGACCCAGAATCGGCTTGTTCACATTCTCGTTCCTGAACATATTCACTCCTTTCTCCACGTCGGCAAGCGCCACGGCCTGCGGGGTGCTCACAATCAGCGCCCCCGTTATCGGGATGTCGTGCACCAGGCTTATGTGAATGTCGCCCGTTCCCGGAGGCATATCGATGAGAAGGAAGTCGAGCTCTCCCCACCTTACCTGAAGAATCATCTGCCTGAGGGCGTTGCAGGCCATAGGTCCGCGCCAGATAAGGGCCTGCTCCGGAGCTGCGAAATATCCGATGGACATCCACTTCACCCCGTATTTCTCAATCGGCATAATCACATCGCGCGGCTCTCCGCCTATCTCCTTGGAAGGCACCTGGAACGAGCCCGGCACTTCGCCTTCCGTGGCGGTCATCTTCGGCACCGAAGGCCCGTAGACATCCGCGTCCGCAAGGCCCACACGGTAGCCGAGGCGCGCAAGAGCCACCGCAAGGTTGACTGCGACTGTGGATTTGCCCACTCCGCCCTTGCCTGAAGCCACTCCGATGATGTTTTTCACCCCTTCGAGCTCCTCAAGTCCGAGGTCGAGCCCCGGCTTTTTCTTCGGCTTGGGTTCGTCCTTCACCACCGTCAGCACTTCCACCTCAGTTCCCTTCGGACAGCCGTGGATGATGGCCGCACGGGTGCTTCCGATGAGGTATTCGGCAAGAGGGTCGCGGTGGCGGCTGAAGAGAAGAGTGACGGTGACTTTCACGGCGCCTTCGCCCTTCCCCTCGAGAGGTTCAACGCCTATGCGCTCCACCATCCCGAGTTCCACCACGCTCTTCTCGCCCTTCGCGGGGTGCTGCACCCCCGAAAGCATTTCGAGTATTTCCTTTTCTGTAATCATATATTCATTTAACTTTCGCAAGTATCTAACTTATTTATATATAACCCTTTCCCCTCTAATCACCCTCTCAAATCCCACGCACTTTTTCCCTCACACAAGTCC
>CAVAMP010000079.1:0-5214 GCA_963589825.1 Flexilinea sp.
AGCCCAATACCGGAGCAACCTTGGGGTTGTGAGGATTTGGGCAAGGCGCGTAACGAAGCAATGCGCTTTTTAGGACAGCCGTATTATTTCTTCTTGGGAAGAGGGGCGATCATCATAATCATCCTCTTACCCTCAAGCTTAGGCATCTGCTCGGCTCTTCCGTACTCCTCCAGTTCAAGGGCGAAACGAAGGAGAAGCTTCTCCCCCTGCTCCGAATAAAGGATGGAGCGTCCCTTGAAGAACACGGAAGACTTCACTTTCGAGCCTTCCTGCAGGAACTCCTGAGCGTGCTTCAGTTTGAACTGGAAGTCGTGCTCGTCGGTGTTCGGGCCGAACCTGATTTCCTTGATGACCACCTTAGCCGCATTGGACTTCATCTCCTTGGCCTTTTTCTTCTGCTGATAGAGATATTTCTGGTAGTCAAGTATTTTACAAACCGGGGGATCAGCCTTGGCACTTATCTCCACCAGGTCAAGTTCGAGCTCATCAGCGAGTTTCAGAGCTTTTGCAATCGGATAGACACCCTGTTCAGGGATATTTTCTCCGACGAGCCGCACTTGCGGTACTCCTCTGATTTCGTCATTGATTCTCAATCCGCCTTCATCCTTCTTCTGCTGCTGAGGAGCAGGACGGCTCTGCTGCGGTCTTGGACCAGCGGGGCGCGGCGTAGGTTTAAATGGTGCTGCGATAGGTAAATCCTCCTATAAATTAGTTAATAAAATATATTGCAAGGCTTAAGCGAGCTGAGCCTTCACCTCATTGGTAACCAACGAGATGAAATCTTCAACCTTCATTGAGCCTTCATCTTTTCCACCCTGACGGCGCACGGAAACCAGTCCCTCGGCCTCTTCCTTCTCACCTACGATGACAAGGAAAGGAATCCTCTTGAGTTCTGACTCACGGATTCTCTTGCCGAGCGTTTCATTGCGGTCGTCTATTGAGGCGCGAATATCGGAATTATTCAGCAAAGTACAAACTTTTTTTGCATAATCGCTGAATTTTTCGCTCACAGGCACTATGTTGACCTGGTCCGGAGTCAGCCACAGAGGAAGTTTTCCGGCGGTGTGCTCGAGAAGCACAGCCACAAAACGCTCGAGTGAGCCGAACGGTGCGCGGTGAATCATAACAGGACGGTGCTTCTGGCCGTCTGCGCCCACATACTCCAGGCCGAAACGCTCCGGGAGGTTGTAGTCCACCTGGATTGTTCCGAGCTGCCACTTTCTTCCGATTGCGTCCTTAACCATAAAGTCGAGCTTAGGGCCGTAGAATGCAGCCTCGCCGTACTCAACGACGGTCGGGAGCCCCTTCTCTGCGGATGCCTCGATGATTGCGGACTCAGCCTTCTCCCAGTTCTCGTCGCTTCCGATGTACTTGGAAGGATTCTTAGGGTCACGAAGTGAAATCTGAGCGGTGTACTCCTTGAAATTCAAGGTCTTAAACACATAGAGAATGATGTCGATCACCTTCTCGAACTCTTCCTTGAGCTGGTCCGGACGGACGAAAAGGTGGGCGTCATCCTGGGTGAAGCAGCGCACGCGGGTAAGTCCGTGAAGCTCACCGCTCTGCTCGTAACGATAGACGGTTCCGAACTCTGCGAAGCGCAGCGGGAGGTCTTTGTAGGAGCGCGGCTTGCTGCGGTAAATCTCGCAGTGGTGAGGGCAGTTCATAGGCTTGAGGAGGTACTCCTCGCCTTCCTGCGGAGTGTGGATCGGCTGGAACGAGTCCTTGCCGTATTTTGCGTAGTGACCTGAAGTCACATAAAGTTCCTTGTTTCCGATGTGCGGAGTGATGACAGGGAGATAGCCGTACTGCTTCTGAATCTTCTTGAGGAACTCCTCGAGGCGGGAACGGAGGTCTGCGCCCTTAGGAAGCCACAGAGGAAGTCCCATACCCACTTTTGAAGAGAAGGTGAAGAGCTCCATTTCCTTTCCGATCTTCCTATGGTCGCGCTTTTTGGCCTCTTCAAGAAGAACGAGGTACTCGTCGAGCAGCGACTTCTTAGGGAAGGAGATACCGTAGATGCGGGTGAGCTGCTGACGGTTCTGGTCGCCTCTCCAGTAGGCTCCGGCGATGGCGGTGAGTTTCACTGCCTTGATGACGGAGGTGTCGCGAAGATGAGGTCCGCGGCAGAGGTCGGTGAAGCTCCCGTTGGTGTAGAAGGTTATGTGGCCGTCCTCAAGTTCGCTGATGAGCTCGAGCTTGTACTCGTCGCCCTTCTCGGTGAAGGCCTTGATGGCGTCAGCCTTGGAAACTTCCTTTCTCACGAACGCCTCTTTGGTGCGTGCGAATTCCATCATCTTGTCCTCGATGGCCTTGAGGTCGCCCTCTGCGATCTGCCTTCCGCCGAAGTCCACATCGTAGTAGAATCCGTTCTCGACAGCAGGCCCGATTCCGAATTTCACTCCCGGATAGAGAGCTTCGAGAGCCTGGGCCATAAGGTGAGAGGTTGAGTGCCAGAAGACTTTCTTCGCCTCCTCATCCTCCCACTTGTGGAAAACGATTGAGCAGTCCTCATTTATAGGACGGTCGAGGTCGTATATCGTCCCTTTCCCCTGGGTCGAGTCGTCTTTTGCCTTGAGGGACATAGCAAGAACATCTGAAGCGAGCCTGGGGCTTATGCCCATGGCAATCTGATAACCGGTAGTTCCTTTCTCAAAGGACTTTACGCTACCGTCGGGGAATGTAATGTTAATCATAATACTTGAATTTTTTATGCCGCCGACTACAAACTCGGCGACTGGTTAATCCCGCCATCTACAAACACGGCGGACAATGTTTTCAAATAAGCGGACAAAGGTAGGAATTTTTTTCTATCTTTGCACACCTTAAAGGGATAAATCTGATTATGGAAAAAAGCGAGGTTTCAAAAAATTCGATACTCAACTGGGCTTCAGTGGCGGGCCTTGCCCTCGGAGCGGTCTCCACTGCCTATTTCTTTATCACTCAGTATCTTCCGAAGTTCATAGACTCAGCCGTCGCAGTCACTGCGATAGACACGGTTCTCTGGGGGCTGAAGTTTGTGGGATGCATACTTATTATGAAGATATTTATGCAGAAACTGGTTCTGTCAGAAAGCGGAGCCACCGCGGCCCACACCTTCAGAATGGGGATGTATGCGGCAATATTCTCGGCGCTTATTTTCGCCGGGGCTAACCTCGCCTACATTCTCTACATCAACCCGGGATCCATCGAGGAGGCGTTCGCACTGGTAAAAAGCCAGTACGCATCCATACTTGACTCCAACTCCCTTGCGGCGATGGAGTCTGTGGAGGACAGGATTCCGCAGATTTCCTTCTTCTCGAACCTGGTCTACTGCGCCCTCTACGGCACAGCCCTTTCCGGAATACTCTGCCGCTACATCCCGCGCCGCGACCCGTTCGCCGAGTTCAGGAAAAGGGACGAGGACAGCAATGTGGAGGAACAATAAACCTGTAAACGCACAGATATGGAATACGCAAAGGACCTTTCAATAGTAATTTCCCTCTACAACGAGGTGGAGTCGCTCCCGGAGCTTGTGAAATGGATTCATTCTTCCATTGACTCTCAGGGCTGGAACTATGAAATCATTATGGTGGACGACGGCAGCACTGACGGCTCCTGGGCCGAGATTGAGTCCCTTGCGAAGGAAGACTCGCGCATCCGGGGCATCTCGTTCCGCCGCAACTACGGCAAGTCCGCCGCGCTCTACTGCGGTTTCAAGGCCGCCGAGGGAAGGGTCGTGGTGACAATGGACGCGGACCTGCAGGACTCCCCTGAGGAAATCCCCGAGATGTACAGGATGATTACCGAGGAGGGCTGGGACATAGTTTCGGGCTGGAAGCAGCACCGCCAGGACAACAAACTGACGAAAAATCTGCCGTCGAAGCTCTACAACGCCACCGCGAGGAAAATCACCGGAATAAAGCTCCACGATATGAACTGCGGGCTCAAGGCCTACAGGAACGAGGTTGTGAAGGACATCGAGGTCTATGGAGAGATGCACCGCTACATCCCCTATCTTGCAAAGAACGCCGGCTACACCCGAATCACCGAGAAGCCCGTCCATCACCAGAAGCGCAAATACGGCAAAAGCAAGTTCGGTCTGAACCGCTTCGTGAACGGTTTTCTGGACCTTCTCTCGCTGTGGTTCCTAAGCACGTTCGGTAAGAAACCGATGCACTTTTTCGGTTTCACCGGCCTGGTGACCTTCTTCATCGGCGGAGTCATCGCCCTCTGGGTCATAATCGAAAAGCTGGTCCAGCAGGCCAACCACGAGGCCTTCCGCCCTGTCACCGACCAGCCGCTCTTCCACCTCGCCCTCGTGGCGCTGGTGATCGGAGTGCAGCTGTTCCTCGCCGGCTTCATCTGCGAAATGATCTCCCGCAACAGCTCCGAGCGCAACACTTACAACATTCGAGAGACGCTGTAAGTTCAAAAAATGACCGGCAGTCTTTCGACAACCGGTCAATAGGAAAAGGCATTCACCTTTGTTATTTTTTTATGCAGCGGACATAGCAGACGTCTCCGCCGTCAATCTCAGTATATATGGGATCATCATCGCTGCTGATTTGGAGAGCATAATAGATGCCTTGCCTTTGAGTAGCGGTCGAAGTCCAATATGCACCGGTTTTGAGCTCGTCAGAAGCGTTTTCCTTAAAACAAGGGAGGAAAATTTGGGCAGAGTAGTATACGTTTATCCAGGTTCCCTGAGCGCCCATATATTCGCCCCAGGTTGTACCTGCCAATGCGCTGAAATCATCTTTAGTCGGCAGTCTCCATCCGTCCGGGCAGGCGGATGTGGCCTCAGAATAAGTGCATTTATTGCCGTAGATGTCGCCTGCGACTGCTCCGACATTGAAGTTGCCCCAGTTCACACCCTCAAATGTCGTGTAAGAAAGTGCGTCGATAGGTTCAGCGTTTCCACTTTCGCTTTTTTTGCATCCTGAAAGGGCAAGCGCCGCAACGACAGCAACAGCCCCAAGTACTTTAAGTGATTGTTTCATAATGAAATGATTTTAGTGTTAATATAAATTTGGTTATTATTTTCCAAAAAACGGGAACAAAGTTAGCAATTTATGCCGAAAATGCAAGATAGAGCGGCGAGAAAGATGGGGAGAAAAGGAATGGAGAGTAGGAGGGGGATAAAAAAAGAACCTCGGTTAACTTTCGTTAATCGAGGTTCTCGAAGAGTGGCAGCGACCTACTCTCCCACATGGTAGTGCAGTACCATCGGCG
>CAVAMP010000080.1:0-5204 GCA_963589825.1 Flexilinea sp.
CGCCAAGGCTCTGCTCGCGAAGGTGTACCTCACCTTCGGCGAGTACTCCGCAGCCGAGCAGGTTCTCTCCCCGATCCAGACCGACTCCTACTACGGCCTTATGCCGACGACTTCCGACGCGTTCGACTACACGCAGAAGCTGAACAAGGAGATGATATTCTTCGTCTACTTCAACAACGCCAACGACTCCGGTCACGGCGCGTGGTGGACGGTGAGCAGCCTGAAGGACATCAAGAACCCTGATCCGGAGTTCCTTACGATCTATGACGGAAACGACAACCGCAAGGCGCTCATCTCGACCTATCATACGGTCTCTTCCACCAATCATCTGATGACGAAGTGGTACACCCCGTTCGATGCGGTGTACACCACTCAGGTAAGTTCCGACTTCCCGCACATCCGTTACGCCGACGTCGTCCTGATGATGGCCGAGGCCCTCGGCAGGCAGGGCAAGATCGCCCAGGCTCTGCCTTACCTCAATAAGACGAGGGTCCGTGCAGGCCTCGCTGAATACACTGCGTCCGACATCTCCACCGAGGACCAGTTCATTGCGGCGCTTGCCGATGAGAGGGGGAAGGAGTTCGCGCTCGAGGGCCAGAGGTGGTACGACCTCGTGCGTCTCGGCCTCGCGGTCGATCACTTCAAGGACCTCGGCTACACGATTGACAATCACAACCTCCTGTTCCCGATTCCGTGGGAGGAGATACACATTGTTGACAACTCTGATATACTTTGGCAAAACCCAGGATTTTAGACGATGAAAAAGATACTTTACTTTGCACTCTTTGCGGGCGCCCTGATGGCTGCCGCCTGCAACCCCGAAACGAAATATCACGCTGACTCCGACAGGTATGTCGTTACGGACTTGAAAGCCGTCCCAGGTGACGAGGAAGTCAGTCTCGAATGGACGATGAAGGAGGGATGGTCTCCGGTGGATTATCTTGTCAGCTACAATGACGCGGAAGGGGAGAAGGTGAGCCTCAGAACGGGCAGCACCGAGACCTCCTACACGGTCTCCGACCTTGAGAACGACGTGAACTATGTGTTCGCTGTCCAGGCCGTGTACAGCGACGACAGACTCTCCGGTTCAGTGAAGGCGAGCGCCACTCCGGTCACTTCGCGCATCGCCGTGTCGGAATACAAGCTCGACGCGACAGACGGAAAAATCACCGCCAGCTGGACTCTCCCCCAGAGCGAGAACTGCACGGGGATTACTCTCGTCTGCAAGGTAGGTGACGAGGTGGTTGAGACCAAGACCCTTTCCGCTTCGTCCCGCGAGTGCGTGATTGAGGGGCTCACCAACTACAAGGAATACGAGGTGACTGTCGAGGTGCAGTACAAGAAGGGCCCGTCGGAGCCTGTGAGCGCGAAGGCGACCCCTGTCGGCGGTCCTGCCCTCTGCTCGGTTCTGTATTCCGAGGTCTACTCCGGTCAGCTCAACACCTTCACCTTCAACTCGACGGATTATCCGACGGCGACGGACATAACCTGGACCTTCAACGACGGCCAGACGGCCACGGGGACGCCGGTGCAGCACCGCATCTGGGGAACGGACGAGGCTCAGATAGTCTTGAACGTCAACATCAACGGAACGGCCGTCGAGTATAAGTTCTATGTAAAGATCCACGAATACGCTCTGAATATCGGCTCGTGGTCTGATGAGGGGATCAAATTCAAGAACACCAATTTCGCCTACTCACCGGACAGGAAGACCGCGTATGTGCTCAGCTATGGCTCGGCTCGTCGGCTTGAAGCCATCAACCTTGAGACCGGCGAGGAGAAGTGGTACTTCAACCTCGGCGGCGGACAGGGGAACGGCGCCCATCTCGGAGTCAACCCTGTGAGCGGCGACGTCGTCATAAGCTCCGACAAGGTGCTCTATTGCATCAAGCCTGACGGCACCGCGCGCTGGTCCATCGATGGATTCGGGACCTCCTGTGGAGACGGTGCGGCCTTCAGCCCTGACGCCGCTACGGTCTATGTGGGTAACTCCTCCGGCGACCTGTGGGCGATCAAAGCGGATGACGGCACGAAGCTGGGTTCGGTCGCTCTTGGCGGAAGCCTCGCGGCGATAGTAGTGGACGGGACGACACTTTTTGTCACGATCCGTCTCAAAGCTGATCCTAACGCCTTCTTCTTTGACGTGAGCGACCCGACGTCAATCACCACGCTCAAGACTTTGAAATTCGACTCGAGAGGCGCTGACATCGCCTCCGCCAGCGTGAGCCCGGACAAGAAGAAACTCTATTTCAGCGCCGACCAGAACTTCTACTGCGTCGACCTCACGACCCGGGAAATCATAAAGTCGGTAAAAACATCTGACGAGTCCGGCTACATCGTGGGCGGAAGCGTCGTAACCGCGAGCGGGGACGTCGCAGTGGTGTACGCTTCGGCGTCAGCACAGAGCTATATGTCCCTGTTCTCCGCAGGTCTTGAGTCGAAGAAGTGGGACTGGGCTCCGGAATCGCACAAGAACACCTTCAATTTCAACTGCCCGACAGTGGACGAGGAGGGAAGCCTGTTCATCTCCGACAGAAACGGCAAGGTCTGGTGCGTCTCATCCACCGGCTCCGCTTCCGAGATTTTCGCCGGTCCTCAGGGCCTTCAGGGAGCGATGGGAATGTGCGGCAGTCTGGTTATGACTGCCGGCAACAAAGCCCCTGGAATCGTGGTGGCCAAATGCGTGGAGACTTCCCGCGCCGACGGATGGTCAAGCTGTGGCGGTGACCCTTGTTGTACTAAATGCGTTCAATGGGCATACAGATAATGAAAAAATATTTAGTCATTCTTTTCATGCTCCTGTGCATCAGTGCACAGGGGCGTGATTGGGTCTCGCAGAGCAACGAGGCCCTTCGTCGCGATATGCTGACCTTTGCCGAGGGCTTTGCTCAGCGTGAGAAAGGGACTCCGGCCGGCAGGATCCTGCACTCGTTCGTGAAGAAGCAGAAGCGTTACTGCGACAAGGATTCGCTCGCGTGGATCTCCGACACCAAGGATGTCGTCCTCAAGCTGGAGAAGATCTGTCCTCCGGTTGTGGATGATGGCTCTCACGCGGCTCAGACCCGCCGGGATATGTTCCTCCTTCTGGACTATCCGCTTCACGCGGACAACCGCGCTCCGGGAGCCTCCGAGGCTCTGAAGGCCGAGTTCGACAGGATGTCCGACTCGTACAGGGCCCAGGCAAGGGAGAAAGTGCTGAAATTCCTTGAAACTCAAGCGCCCGCAAAGCCCGGGGAGCTTCAGATAATTAAGGTCTACAACTGCGGAATCATCCTCCGCGACAGCGAGCGCACCATCGCCATCGACATCAAGTGGGAAGGGGATTCAGAGGGGGCGGAGGCGATCGCCTCGAAGGCGGACGTGTTCTACCTTTCGCATCCTCACCACGACCACTACAACGACGTTATGATGGAGGCTCTTGCGGACGAGGGGGTGGAGACGGTGCTCTCCGAGGATGTGGCTCCGACCCGGCAGTGGGACGGGAAGATGCTCATCCACGAAGACGTATATGAGCCAGTTATGGTGAACGGGATAAAGACCGTAATCCAGAAAGGCTATCAGAAGAAGGCCCCGAACAACCTCTATTATCTTGAATTTGACGGCTGGAAGGTGCTCCTTCCGGGCGAAAGCCATAATTTTGAAAAGCTCTCCGAACTATCGTCGCTCGAAGCTCCGGACCTCATCCTCGTCCCTTCCTGGAACCGTATGGATCTTGTCTTCGAGGCGGTTTCGAAGATGAAGGGATTTGACAGGACAAAGGTCATCTGCATCCCCGAGCACGAAAACGAGTTCACCCACACGGTGGACCACAGGGAGTCTTTCCGCGAGCTGTTCTCCAGAAAGGACAGGCTGGGAGGAGATGACGATGCTCTCCGTCCCGAGATCCTCCTGCTGGAAATCGGCGAAAATGCAACACTGAAAAAATAATACACCTCAAATGAAAAAGAAAACAATCTATGAGACTCCTCTCCTTGTGGAAGAGACCGTCTCAACCGAGTACGGGTTCGCCGGTAGCGGATTCGGCGAAGCAAACAAGGCGGGAGATACCGTCTCCGAGGACTCCAGGTATTCCTATGAACTTTAATCGTGCGGGCCATGAATACTACAACATTGAAATATGCGGCTTTAGCCGCGCTCGCGCTCTCCTTCGCTCCTTCGTGCAGCAAGGAAATTGCTCAGATGAACCCGGAGACCGCCCCGGAAATCAGGGAACTCCATTTTACTGTCACTTCCGAAGCGACCTCTCCGGTTGTCTCGAAATCCTATCTTGACAACAACCTCGACGGCACCTACACTCCTAAATGGAGCAAGGGCGACGCCATCGCAGTGTTTACCGGAGGCATCTTCGCGGACACCGCCCCGGACGGTACGCTCTCCAATCAGAACGAAAGCGGCACTGCCGCAAGTTTTGACGGAACGCTCGCCGCTGCGGATGAAGGCGAGTTCAAGGCCGTAGCGCCTGCGGCGAGAGTGCTGAAAGGCTGCGCTCCTGGGGAAGTTAGCGAAATTGTCGAAGTCTCTCTCGGAGACCCGGACAACGGCTATGTGCAGAAACCTACCTATGAGACGATTGACCCGGCATCCGACATCCTCGTGTCGAAACCGACCGCCTACACCTCTGACGGTTCCTCAGTCGTTCTTGACGACATCTACTTCAAGAGGGTGATGTCGGTTGTGAAGATTAACGTGAAGGGTCCGGAGTCTCTCTCGGCTCAGAAAATCAGCAACTTCAAGATGACCTCTTCATCTGCTGTCCTTTCCGGAAAGGCAAAGGTCGACGTTACTTCTGTGAGGGTTGCCGGCTGGACCGAAGGGAGCAACTCGGCTGCGGCAGAGTACTCTGCGGAGGCCGATAGGCCGGCGCTTTATGACGCTGACGGACTTCTCAACACAGTCTATCTCGTCGTAAATCCGACGACACTCTCTGCGGGCACCACTCTCACCTTCTCCGGCGAGACGGGAGACTATTACTTCTCCAAGGAGATTACTCTCTCTGAAGACATCGTATTCCCGGAGGGACAGATGGCTACAATCGGTCTCACTCTCACCGATGCTCACCTCACATCCAAAATCATCGTGAACTTCAACGACTGGAGCAACCAGAGTGTGAAGGTGAAAAACACCAATTTCGCATTCTCGCCTGACGGAGGAACAGCGTACATTATGACTTACAACAAGGCCCCCGAGATGGTCATATTTATGCC
>CAVAMP010000081.1:0-5160 GCA_963589825.1 Flexilinea sp.
GGAAAAATGTATTACCTTTGCAAATTATTGTGAAAAAACAAGATTCGGGGCAGTGCGGCGGGAATTTTAAAGATATTGGTTCGGGGCTGTGGAGCGGGAGTTTTAACAAGAGATATAAGGTATTATAAGTTATAGGTCATAATTATGGAATTGACTGCAGAAAAAATCGCAGAAATACTTGGCGGCGAAGTCGTGGGAGACAAAAACGCCGTCGCAACGTCGCCAGCCAGAATCGAAAGCGGAAAACCGGGCTCGGTTTGCTTCTATGCCAACCCCAAATATGAAAAATATGTCTATGAAAGCAAGGCTTCAATCATCCTTGTGAACAAGACCTTCGAACCTAAGCAACCTGTGAGCGCCACCCTCGTGAAGGTTGACGACGCCTACGCAGCAGTGGCAACGCTTCTTGACTACATAACTTCCCAGAAAAAGAAATACTACCGCCACAGGGGAAGACACTGCCACATAGCCCTCTCTGCGAAAATCGGCAGGAAAGTTTATGTGGGAGACTGCGCATTCATCGGCAGGAAGGCCTCAGTTGGCGATTTCAGCAAAATCTACGAGCAGGTTTACATCGGCGAAGGCAGCACGGTGGGCAAAAACTGCATCATCTATCCGGGCGTGAAGATTTACCCGGGGATGGTCATCGGCGACAACGTGATTATCCACGCCAACGCAGTCATCGGAGCGGACGGATTCGGGTTCGCGCCGCTTGAGGACGGAAGCTACCGCAAAATCGAACATACAGGAAACGTAATCATAGAGAACAATGTCGAAATCGGTGCAAATTCGTGCGTGGACAAGTCCCAGATGGGCTCGACCATCATCCACGAGGGCGTGAAGATCGACAACCTCTGCCAGATAGCGCATAATGTGGAAGTGGGCAGGAACACGGTCATGAGCGCGATGGTGGGCATCGCAGGCTCCACAAAAGTGGGCGAACACTGCATTTTCGCAGGTCAGGCCGGCATCGCGAACGGGCTCAAGGTGCCTGCGAACACCATTCTGGGCGCGCAGACGGGCCTTATCGGCAACCTCAAGAAGGAAGGCGAGATTCTCTTCGGCACTCCGGCGCTGCCTCACAGGGAGTTTATGCGCAGCTATGCTGTATTCCGCCGCAACGGTAAAGAAGGCAAATAGGAGCGCCAGAAAAAGCGAATTACCGCGATATTATTTTTTTTGCTTAATTTTGCGCCCCATTTTGCGCACGGCGCCAACTAACAGGATATGACGAAATTACAGAATACACTCAAAAAAGACTACACATTCGCGGGGAAAGGACTCCACTGCGGCAAGAATGTTTCGATGACCTTGAAGCCGGCTCCGGTCGACACAGGCATTCTCTTTGTCCGCACCGACATCGGGTCTGAGGCTAAAATCCCAGCCCTCGCGGAAAACGTCTCCTCAACCGCCCGCAGCACCACGATTTCCTGCGGAGAAGCCTCAGTCGGCACCATCGAGCATCTTCTTTCAGCCCTCACGGGCCTCGGAGTTGACAACTGCATTGTAGAGATTGACAATCAGGAAGTTCCGATTCTTGACGGAAGCGCAAAACCATACGTTGACGCAATCGCGGGGGACGGCCTCCAGGAGCAGGACGCTCCGCGCCGCTACATTACTCTCCCCCACGCGGTCGAGTTCAAAAACGAGGAAACCGGAGCCTTCCTCCGCCTCGAACCGGCAGAGGAAGCGGATTACCACCTCACCATTGACTTCAACTCCAAAATCCTCGGAGTGCAGAACGCCGACTGGTCTCCGGAAAAGACGGACTACGCAAGCCAAATCAGCCCCTGCCGCACATTCTGCTTCTTCCACGAGATTGAATACCTTCTCACGAACAACCTCATCAAGGGCGGGGATGTGGACAATGCCCTCGTGATTGTGGAGTACCCGATCAGCGTGGAGCAGATCAAATGCGTCTGCCAGCACCTCGGAAAGCCGGAGATGAAGGTTACAAACGGCTATCTCAACGAGTCGCTGAAGTTCGAGAACGAGTGCGCACGGCACAAGATGCTGGATCTCATCGGAGACCTGCGCCTTACGGGAGGCTTCCTGAAGGCGAAGGTAACTGCCTACAAGTCTGGGCATACCATCAATACAAAAACGGCTAAGTTAGTTAGAGAGCTGGTCAAATAAGAAGCGGTCTACTTTGTTACGCGCCTCCTCTAAATCCTCACAACCCCAAGGTTGCTCCGGTTTAGAGTCGCCGCAAGCCTCGTATCCCATCTTCTTCTTTAACCATTTCCACTCCACATATTACATTTAATAATTTAGAGTAAATTTAAAAGACATATAATATGAGCGCAAAAATTCATCCACTTGCCTGCGTGCACCCGGGCGCCAAACTTGGCGAGGGTGTTGAAGTGGGACCGTACGCCTACATCGACGAATTCGTTGAAATCGGCGACGGCTGCCAGATTCTTCCGCACGCCACGATTTTCAACTATGTAAAAATGGGTAAAAACTGCAAGGTATTCCCGGGAGCAGTGGTGGGCGCCATCCCTCAGGACCTGAAATTTGACGGAGAAGTGACCTACGTGGAGCTCGGCGACAACGTGACCGTCCGCGAGTGCGCCACAATCAACCGCGGCACCAAGGCGAGCGGCAAGGGCGTAACCAAGGTCGGAAGCAACACCCTGCTGATGTCCTACACCCACGTTGCACACGACTGCCGTGTGGGCGAGCACTGCATCCTCGTAAGTTATGTCGGAATAGCCGGCGAGACCGATGTCGATGACTGGGCCATCCTCGGCGGAAGCACCGTTGCACACCAGTTCTCCAAGATCGGAAAGCACGCGATGGTCGGCGGCGGCTCCAAAATCAACAAGGACATCCCGCCATACGTTCTTTGCGGCCGCGAGCCTCTCACCTACGCCGGAATCAACCTCGTGGGACTTCGCCGCAGGGGATTCACCTCGGAGCAGATCCGCAACATCAAGGATATGTACGACGTGATCTACAACTCGGGGATGAACGTGAGCGACGCGCTTGAGAAAATCAAAATCGGATTCCCGGAGTGCGAGGAGAAGACCACAATCGTGGACTTCATCAAGAACTCCAGCCGCGGCATCATCAAGGGACCTAACATCGCTTCAAAGTCCGAAATGGACTAAGGGAAATTTCCTCCCTCAGACGAGTCTTCAGCGTTGATACTCCTTACAACCGCATATTTTCCGCCGATAGAATATTTCGCGGCAATAGCATCACAGTGCAGGTTTAATCCTGGCTCGGCCGAGGTTGAACCTGCGTCGGTTTTGATTGAGGCCTGCGAGCACTACCAGAAGCAGTCCTGGAGAAACCGCTGCCGGTTTTATGCCGCAGACGGGCCCCAGACGCTCAACTACCCCCTCCGCCACAGTGACTTTGCCCTCCCGATAAGCGAAGTTCGCATCGACTGGAGCACCCCCTGGCTCATCCGCCACAAAAGGGCCATTGTCTCCGCCTACCGCACCTCCCCCTATTTCGAGTACTACCAGGACGAGCTTTTCGCCATCCTCGACTCCCGTCCCGAGCGGATGCTGGAGTTCAACACGGCGATAACGGAGTTTTTCCTCCGAAAGTGCGGACTCAGGGCAAATGTCGGGTTCACCGCGGAGTGGGTCGCGCCCTCACAGACGCCGGCTCTTCCCGATGGAGGGGCGGGTCAAGAGGACAAAAATGGAAACGCCCTCAAAAGCAGCGCGGAGGGCACCTCTGGGGGCATTCTGGACCTCAGGGAAGCCATCCACCCAAAGCGCCCCAACACGATTCTTAGGGACCTCGGCCTGGGAAAGCCCTACTATCAGGTATTCTCCCCAAAAGGAGGCTTCATCGGAGGCCTCTCCATAATGGACCTTCTCTTCAACGAAGGCCCCGACAGCATCAGCTACCTTTTTACTCCCTCGGGAGGAGGGCGTTGAGGACGAGTTTTGTGGAGTCGAACTGGGCGCGGAATTCTTCCCTGAGGGGTTCGGCGGGCGGAGACTGCATCTTTAGCGGGTTGATGGCGGAGCCGTTTTTCCAGACGCGGAAATCAAGGTGCGGTCCCGTGGAGCGGCCGGTGGAGCCCACGTAGCCGATTACCTGACCCTGCTGAACACGGGCGCCGGCGCGGATACCCTTGCCGTAACCGCTCAGGTGAAGGTAGGCTGTGGTGTAGACGCTGTTGTGGCGGATGCGGACCGTGTTGCCGCCGGCGCCCTCATACTTCGCCGAAAGGACAGTGCCGTCGCCGATGGACATAACCGGAGTGCCTTTCGGGGCCGCGTAGTCCACTCCCGTGTGGGGCTGGACACGGCGCGTCACCGGGTGCTTTCTCGCGTATGAAAAGCCTGAACTTATCCTTTTGAAATGCAGCGGAGCCTTCAGGAAGGCCTTTCTCATGCTCTCCCCACGGGCGTTCCAGTAGATGTTGCCGCCGTCGCCCTGATTGAACATATAGCAGGCGAGGGTGTCCGTGGAGCGGATGAACTGCGCCACCCTTATCGTGTCCACGGCGAGAGGCTCCCCTTCCACCGACTTGAGGTCATACACCACCCTGAACCGGTCTCCCTTCTGTAGGCCGAAAAAGTCCACCGTCCACGCATAAACATCTGAGAGCGAAAGGATTAGGAGCGGAGAGACTCCCACCGCCTGCATATCGTTCCAGAGCGAGGAGTTGATGGTGACGTCGGCAAATTTCCGCTCGGTGGTGACTTCCTTTTCCACATTCCACGCCCCGTAGGGAGGAAAGCAGCGAAAAACCACCGAGCCCACGCGGTCCTTTTCATACACGAGATAGCGAACTCCGAGAGAGTCAGAGCGGTAGGCGTAGCAGCGCTTGCCGCTTCGAAGGCTCCGGGCGGGAAAAACCGAGTCGGTCGCCTGGGTGAGGTCGTAAGCCTCGCGGTCGGTTAGGCCGAGGGAGGTGAAAAGAACCGAAAGGGTCTGTCCGTCCCGGACCTTTAACGTGTCCACCTGAAGAGTGTCCGTTGCAAAGCCGAGAGGCCAGACTTTTTCCTCTTCCAAAACATCGTTACCCTCAGATGAGGCTCCCCCTGTTCTTTGTCCGCAGCCCAGAATGGCCCCTGCAAGGGCACATAGAGCCGATATTCTATATAAATATTTCATATCCATCGTTTTTTTCGGGGCAAACTCTCCATATCGCAATAATTCTCCAATCCACGCCCCAGACATTTCAGT
>CAVAMP010000082.1:0-5095 GCA_963589825.1 Flexilinea sp.
GCCCGCACTGCCGCAGCGAGAACACCGTTCTTAAAACCGGCAACGAAGTTGAGATCCGACAGATTGAGGTTGAATAAAAGCGGTCTACCTCAATCACGATATACATAAATAACAAATAAACAAAAACAATACAATGAAACACTTGAAAATCAGCAGCATCGCGGTTCTCGCGCTTGCAGTCTCCTGCGCAGCGCCCGCCACGAAGGACACCTCCGCATGGGCTCCTGCGGGGAACAATATCCGCACCCCGTGGGCCGAAGAGGTCACTCCTCAGAACGCCCATCCAGAGTACCCCCGTCCGCAGATGGTCCGCGGCGACTGGAAATGCCTCAACGGACTTTGGGACTATGCGATAGCCCCTATGGAGACCGTCAAAATGCCTCAGGCTGACGGAAAGATTCTCGTTCCGTTCTGCGCCGAGTCTTCTCTTTCCGGAGTGGGCCGCAGAGTGGGCGAAGAGAACAACCTCTGGTACCGCACCACCGTCGAAAGGCCTCGCGGCTGGGACGGAAAGAGGATTCTTCTGAACTTTGACGCCGTGGACTGGTCCGCGGAGGTCTATCTTGACGGAGAACTTGCCCTCACCCACACTGGAGGCTACACTTCTTTCAGCGTTGACGCCACCTCCGCTCTTTCCGACGGCAAGGCGGAACTCGTCCTCAAGGTCTGGGACCCGACCGACGACCCTGCATATTCAATCCCTCGCGGAAAGCAGGTCAGCAATCCACGCGGCATCTGGTACACCCCGGTTACGGGAATCTGGCAGAGCGTCTGGATGGAACCGGTCTCAGAAAAGGCATACATCGCCGACTACAATGTTTCAACTGACATCTCCACCGGCGAAATCTCTGTGAAGGCCGAGTGCATAGGCGCTGAAGAGGGGGACGAAATCCGTGTGAAAGTTCTCCCTGCGAAAATCGGATTCAACCCCGAAAAGCCGGGCTGCTGCATCTGGGGAAAGGTCAGCGCGACTGCTCCTGCCGCAGAGGCGGCGACCGTGAAAGTGAAGGAGGCCAAGCTCTGGACTCCTGACTCCCCGTATCTCTACCCTCTTGAAATCAGCCTCATCCGCGGCGGCAAGACTCTCGACAAAGTGGAAGGCTACACCGCTCTTCGCAAAATCTCCGAAAAGACTGACTCTGAAGGCGTAAGGAGGCTTGCCCTTAACGACGAAATCCTCTTCCAGTTCGGTCCTCTCGACCAGGGATGGTGGCCTGACGGGCTCTACACCGCGCCAACCGCCGAGGCTATGGCATGGGACATCGAAAGGACTAAGGATCTGGGCTTCAATATGATCCGCAAGCACATCAAAATTGAGCCGTCTCGCTGGTACTACGACTGCGACCGCCTTGGAATGATGGTTTGGCAGGATATGCCGAATATGGGAAAATATCAGAACCGTGGCGAATGGGCACAGGGAGTTGACGTTTACGGAGCGGGCTCCGACTACTGGGCAGCCAACGACTCCAATAAGGCAAACTATTATAAGGAATGGAGCGAAATCATCGCCCAGAAGGAGAAATTCCAGGCAATCGTGGTCTGGGTGCCGTTCAACGAGGCATGGGCACAGTTCGACACCAAAGATGTAGTAGCCTTCACCCGCGCGCAGGATCCGACCCGCCTTGTCAACGCTGCATCAGGCGGAAACTGGATTGAGGGCGCGGGAGACATCCTCGACAGTCACTATTACCCGGAGCCACGGATGCGCATCCTTGACGAGCGGATGATCAACGTCCTCGGAGAGTACGGCGGAATCGGCTACCCGATGGAGGGTCACCTCTGGGCGCCGGAGCGCAACTGGGGCTACATCCAGTTCAAGAGCAAGGACGAAGTCACCGACCAGTATGTCGGCTACGCCGAGCAACTCGCCCGCCTCAAAAAAAACGACAAGTGCGCCGCAGCGGTCTACACCCAGACCACCGACGTGGAGATTGAGGTGAACGGCTTCTACACCTACGACCGCAAAGAGCTGAAGATGAACTCCGAGCGCGTTCGCCAGGCCAACCAGGCCGTCATAAATGCCGAATAACTTGCATAGTCTCAAGATTTTTTTGTAACTTGCGCCCCCAAATAATTAGAGGGTAGATTCGTGGTATTCAAAAAGACATTTGCACTGAGACTGATGGGAATGGCAGCTATAGTTCTGCCATTCCTCTTGTTGTGCTCCTGCTCCGACAAAATTGACCCTTCGGGCGAAAACCACGGCGGGGAAACGGACGGGGACGAACTTGTTGTCGAAAACGGCAAAGTGAGATTTACCCTCAGCCTTGACGGAATTCCGGATGAATTTTTCAGTTGCGGACTGCTTTCTGAAAATTTGGAAGGAAGGACTCTCAGAGTCGGGGGTAAGGATTACCCCGTAGAGCTCTGGGGGGGGGACAAATACTGTACCAGAGTAGATGAATCGGCCTTCGGGACCTATTCAGCGGCGCTTTTGGGCGAAAACTCCGCCTCCTTCTACGGAAGTTCCCCCTACATTGACATCTCTCTTCCCGGGACAATAATTCCATCGAAGAAAACCGAATATGCCTCCATCCCTCTTTTCTGCGAATGGAAAAAGGGGGACGGGGCTGTTCTTCATTTCTCCGCACCCTATTCTCTTCTCTGCATAAAGACGGACACGGAGGGGATAGTTTCCGCCCGCCTCAGCTCAGACTCTCCCCTTTCCGGCACATTCTCTTTCATCCGCTCCAGCGGAAAGTATGAGGTAAAATCCACCCGAAACCGCGTGGAGGTAAACTGCACAGCAGAAAAAAGCCTTAAAGGAGGCATCCCTGTGCTGCTTCTTCCGGACGTGGACGCCGAGGTGAGCATCCGCCTTTGCGATGGCGCCTCCCTTATGTCGGAGTGCTCCGAACACATTTCCCTTAAGGCAGGCGAAGCAAAAACGCTGACTCTCAGCCACTCTCCCGAAAAGAATCTCGTCTTTTTCGACGGCTTCGACCGCTGCGTATGGGGCGGTAATCCTGTGGAGGGGACTGACGGAGTGAGCCCGTTTGAAACCGCAGGCACCACCTCCGGTGGGCAGAGTTGCACCGGCTACGAAGACGCCTCCTATTCCTGCACAAGCTCCTCGGCTGGCGCAGGCTATGTCCAGTCCTCCTTTAATGAGAAGACATCCACCGTGGAGGAAAACTCCTATATGAGTTCCTCCTACATCGCGAGCCGAGGCTTTGATCGCTACCGCTACCTTCTCCGGGTTCAGGAGTTCGACGGCTGCATCGGAGTGGGCATCCACGGCTACACCCGCGGCTGGCTCAGACTCAAGTGTCAGGATGTCCTTGAGGGGCTTTCCGACATCAGCGTAAAATTCAAAGTCTGCCTCTGCCCGGGCTTCTCGGACATCATACATTTCACCGCCACCTCGGGAGGAGTCATCACCGGGGCGAAGGTGGACGGGGTGGAAGTCTCCGGGGAATACTTCACCCACACCCAAACCACCTCCACCTTCCTTATGGGCGCCGGCAAAGTGCTCAGCGTCCCCGTGTCTCTCTCCGACGGGATGAAATGGCAGAATGTGGAGGTGACAGTGAGGGGCGCATCGGAGACCACCGTCCTTTCCTGGCTCTCCGAGACCAACGACGAGAGGATAAACGGCTACTACATTGACGACCTCTCGGTCAAACAAATCCCAGGCACCTGGGACAGAAGCGCATCGAACTCGCTCAGAGTCCTTTACTGGAACATCCAGAACGGAATGTGGGCCGACCAGGGGAACAACTACGACAATTTTGTCGCCGAGGTGAAGAAATACTCTCCCGACATCTGCATCTGGTGCGAGGGAAGGTCCAACTACCAGAGCGGGAGCAGTGCGACTAACAAGAGCCCGTACCTTAGCGGCGACATCAGTTCCACCTCCGGCTGGGCCGTGCTTGCCTCGCGCTACGGGCACAAATATCTTGGAGTGGCCTACCGCAGCGGGGACAATTATCCTCAGATAGTGACCTCCGTCTATCCCGTTACGCGCGAAGTCCTGCTCGGAAACATCAGCGGAGGCGACCCCATCACCCACGGGGCGGGAATGTTCAGCATAAACTGCGGAGGAACCCAGGTTAACCTTGTCACCGTCCACCTCAACCCCACAAGCGGAGAAACATACGACAACTACCGCCTTTACGAAATCCAGCAGATTCTCTCCAGCACCGTAAACGCATCAAAATACTCCGACAGGACGAACTGGATTGTCGCCGGTGACTTCAACTCCAGGTCCCACTACGACAAGTCCTACTACGACCTTTCAGAGAGCGCCTACGCCGTCCATGAGTACATCGCCACCTACGCCCCCTCTCTCACCGACCTTATGCACGGGATGTACCCGGACAGGCTCATAAGTTCCGCCCCATATAACAGGATTGACTATGTTTTCCTTTCCCAAGGGCTTTACTCCCGGGTTACGGACGCCGCCACGGTGGTGGACACCTGGGCAGGGAGCGAACTCACCGCAACGGATTTGAGCAATTTCCGCATTCCTTCGGATCACAGGCCGATTCTTTTCCAGATAAAACTCAAATAACTCCTGCACCGGGTCCCCACAGCAAAACGAAAATAACAAACAAACACCTCATAATGAAACAAAGAACTTTACTCAAAACAGCCGCTCTTCTATCTTTCCTGCTTTTTGCGGGAGTTGCTGCCACCGGGGCGAATTCGCCGAAGAAAGAGGGGAAGAAAAACCTCCGCGTGCTCTATTGGAACACCCAGAACGGAGTCTGGTCCGGACAGGGGGACAACTACGACACCTTCGTAAAATGGGTCAACGAAAAGAACCCGGACGTCTGCATCTGGTGCGAGGCTGCTACAATCTACCAGACCGACTCTAAAGAGAACATCAAGGAGCCTGAGAAAAGATATCTTCCCGACGGATGGGCCTCCCTTGCCGCCCGCTACGGCCACAAATATGTCTGGAAATCCGGCCAGAGGGACAACTACCCTCAGGTGATAACCTCAAAATACCCCATCGAGAATGTGGTCCAGGGCATCGGAAACCAGCAGGACAGCGTCGTGGTGCACGGCTTCGGACAGGCAAGAATCAACATTGACGGCAAGATAATAAACTTCGTGACATTGCACCTCTACCCTTTCGGCTATGTGGACT
>CAVAMP010000083.1:0-4912 GCA_963589825.1 Flexilinea sp.
CTCAGGGCCGGCGGGCAGAAGCCCTTGTCAAGTTTCGCACTTGCGAAACTTGAGTAGACATATTTAAAACTCCAAGTGAACTTTAAAACATCAGCATACGGCCAAAATTCCAGGCCTGAACGTGCCGTATGCCGTTTCTGACGGGCAGCTGACGGGAGTCCATCGTGACGACATATTTCGGATAGCTGTCCCGAATCAGTTCCAATGAACCGTATTCTCTGCAAACAGTCTCCTCATCCATCATCTCGTAGGCGACTTGAACATAGATTCTTTCCTCGCCCTTTATGGCCACAAAATCCACTTCGAGAGTTGCCCCGTTTCGGCCGGAGGGAATGTTGCCGATGTAGATGTCGTAGCCGGCTCTTCTCAGCTCCAGATAGACGAGATTTTCCAACTGGTAACCGTACCCGTAGGAGAACCCGCGGTAAAGATAATTGTAGAACGCAAGGTCGTTGATGTAATATTTGCAGTTGCCCGCAATGGTCTCTTTTCCCTGAATGCTGTATCGCTCCGCCCTGTGGATGAGGAAAGCCTGCTCTATGTAGGAGAGATAGGCGTTGACAGTGTCATAGTTGATGCTTTTCCCCTTTCCTTTGTAGTCTTTCACGATGGTGTTGGGGGTGAACATCTTTGTGGCATTGTTTACGGAAAATGTGAACAGATCCTCAAGGGTGTGCGCGTCGCGAATGTTGTAGCGGGCGATTATGTCTCGCAGGAGTATTGTGTCCTTGAGGGACGAGACATAATTTCTGCGGACTTCGTCTGAGCCCAGATGGAGCATCTCCGGAAGTCCGCTTTCGTTAAGATACTGCTCGAATGAGTCCCGGTTTTCCTCCATTGAGTGCGCTGATGCCCATTCCTGAAATGAAAGCGGCAGGATTTCAAACTCCACATATCTGCCGGAAAGCAGCGATGCAAGTTCCCCCGAGAGCATTTTCGAGTTGGAACCGCTTATGAAAACTTCGCACGGCCAGGTGAAATCCTGAGACAGCGAATTGACGCTTGTCTCCCATTTGTCAATGTTCTGGATTTCGTCGATAAAAATGTAGGTTTTGCCCTCCGGATGGAACTCCGCCCGGTATTCCTCAATGAGAGCGTCCAGTTCAGCGCTTGTGGGAAGAAAATTGAATGCAGTGAATTCCTTGCTTATGTAGAGGATGTTTTCCGCCTTCACTCCGCTTCCGATCAGATCCATCGCAATTTGTCGGAGTATGAAACTTTTACCCGACCGCCGTTGCCCCGTGAGAACCTTAATCAGCTTGTTTCCCGTATATTGCGAGATTTTCCTCAGATATGTTTCCCTGCGGAATCCTTCGGCGATGTCGTTCCCGCCCCAGGGATTGTATCGTGCGATGCGTTTAAGATTTTCTGTCATAACCGAAACTTTTCTGCAAAAGTAATAAAGTTTCCGTTATAACACAAGCTTTTTAAATAATCTTGCTGAACTCTTCCCGCTCGGCGGGGAAGAGGGCGGTGAGGTGGTCCAGGAGGATTTGACGGGATTCTTCGGGGGTGCAGTCGGCTTCGGGGGCCTTTTCTTCGGGGCCTTCCATTATTCGTGCCCAGGTTTCCTAAACTTTAGATAGCAGTTCGATTCTGCTCGGGGTCTTAAAGATAACTAATTGAAAATTAATTAGTTGTCTTTATTTTTATCGTTTTTCAATAGCAGGAGTTTGAATTGATGTGTAACGGGATTGCTTCCTCACTGCTGAAAAAGCAATCCCGCGGACTTTAAGAATTGTAGATGAGGTCGAGCCCCTGCTTGATGTAGAAACGGAACTTGCGGTCGCTTGAAACGAGCGGAAGGTTGTGCGTTATCGCCTGAGAGATAATCACGTGGTCACTCGGGTCGTTGTGATCCTCAGCCACATTCAGGCGAAGCCGTGCATAGGTCTTCATCGTCTCGAATCCTACCGGAAGTATGGTGATGAAATACTCGTCTGTGATGGAATTCAGCATCGCTTCGGCGGAGTCCCATTGTTTGACATTAAAGCCTTTCTTGTTATAGGCAACAATCAATTCCCGCACAGACTCCATACTCATACAGATTTCCGCATCATAGGCCCACAATAAAGAAGCAACATCTTTGGATAAACTCATTTCGTCTGTGGCGAGGTAGATAAAGATGTTGGTGTCAATGAGGTAGCGCATAGCTAACTACCTATAAAAGAGCGTCTTGTCATACACGACCATCTTCACCGGATGATCCAGCAACGCTTGCCAGGTCTTGTTGTACCTGGGTTTCTCCGCAGTTTCCTGCGTTTCCCCGGAGACGTCGCGTCTCTCTTCAATTTTCTTTTCTTCCATAATAAATAAGAGTTTTTTATCCTGAGTCCAACTCTTATTAAGTCCATTTGCCCGGGCGTCAAACGCCCGAACACCGCAAATTACGGAAAATAAAACGGAAGAAGCAAATTTTTCGAAAACGTCTTATAATCCTTTTATCGTATCGGCGAATTTTTCATATCCCGAAAACATTTTCTATCTTTGTTGGTGCTGCCGAATGGCGGCGGACATATTGATGAAAGTGTTTGGCTTTTATCCTTGCAAGGAAATCTGGTAAATTTTCAAAAGTACGAGGACAAAGCGCTGAACTTCATCACCTTGTATCACTGTAAGTTATCATCGGATAATTGCATATACGGGTGTGGAGTTTCGCTGTGTTATCCGTACTTGGGCTTACCAGAGCCTCCTTGCAGATTGACCAGGGACTCCACACTTTCTTTCTGCTAATAACCGTCCGAAGGGGTCCGGGGCAAGGTAAAACTTGAATATGAAAAGTAGGCTTCTGCGTCTGACCGCATCCTCACTTGCCGCCCTGCTGTTTGTCTGCGGGTGCGAGAACTCTTACGATGACACTGAACTTAAAAACAGAATCACCGATCTTGACAGCCGGGTGACTTATCTGGAGACACTCTGCGAGCAGATGAATTCCAACATCGAAGCTCTTCAGACAATCGTGAAGGCTTTGCAGGGGAAGGAATACCTTGAGAGCGTTTCGTCTTTAAGCGACGGGGCGGGCTATGTCCTCAAATTCACTTCCGGTAAGACCGTGAAAATCTATAACGGGACAGACGGCCACACCCCGGCGATAAGCGTGAAACAGGACACTGACGGCGTCTGGTACTGGACGCGGGACGGAGAGTGGCTGCTTGGCGAGAGCGGCGAAAAGATTGCCGCTTCCGCAAAAGACGGCGTGACTCCGCAGCTCAAGGTGCAGGAGGGATGGTGGTATGTTTCTATGGACAGCGGCGCGACCTGGACCCGGGCGGGCGAAGCAACCGGAGAGGACGGCGATTCCTTTTTCCAGGAAGTGACCCAGGATGCCGCGAACGCTTATTTTAAGCTTAGCGACGGGACGACAATTACCCTCCCGCTCTCGTCGGCGGCAAAGTTCAACATAGTCTTCGACTACGACAGCGTTCCGGTTCTCAATGCCGGTGAGGCGAAAACCGTCAATTATACAATCACCAAGGCGACCGACAAGACGGTTGTCAAGACCATAGCCCAGGACGGATGGACGGCTACCGTTAAGCCCCGGAGCAAGGATAAGGGAGAGATAATCGTCCAGGCTCCCAATCCGATCGTGCCTTCGGAAATCCTCGTTTTCGCAAGCGACGGCGAGGGGCAGACGGTGATGGCTGTGCTTGACTGCGCAGAGGGGCATTGTACTGTGGCTAAGACCAATTATTCCGTGAACGCCGCCGGCGGGAATGTAGATGTGGTTGTCACCACGAATATGCCGTACAATGTCGAGATTCCCGCCGAGGCTCAGAGCTGGCTTTCCGTGAAAGAGTCCACCAAGACCTCCGTAACCGAGATTAAGACGCTTGTCGTTCAGCCGAACACGGACTACCAGAAGCGCTTTGCGACAGTGAAGTTAACCGACACTGACGGCAACACTCTCCAGTCGGTTGAAATCCTCCAGGAGGCTGCGGCGTTCACTGGTGAGCTCGCCATCACCGTCACGGCCGAAGGCACGCTCTCCAGCGCTCTTTCCTCCTATTCTTATGCTTCAATAAAGAGCATATCCATCAGCGGTCCGCTCAATGACGCGGACTACACCTTCATCAAGGATGAGCTAGTGTCCCTGCGGAAACTGGATCTGTCGGGCGCAACCGGAGTTGAGCCGAATTTCAAGAACCATACTTACACGCTCGACCTCGTCATCCTGCCGTCCTGCCAGACTTCCATCAGCGAAAGTGCCTTCGAGGGAAGTTATGTGGTGCAGATTGTTCTTCCGGAGAACCTTCAGAGCATAGGCGACAAGGCGTTCTACAACTGTTCAAGGATGACCGGCGCGGTAAGCGTCCCTAAGACTGTGACCTACATCGGAAAACAGGCCTTTGACGGGACACTTGTGGAGTCATTCCTTCTTGCCGACGGGATTCAGCTCACAAAGTTCGAGGAAAAATGTCTCCCGCCGACGATACTCTCCCTCAGAATCCCGGCTTCGGTGCTGGCTCTGACCTATTCGGCGTTCTCGAATCTAACTTCCCTTAAGAGTCTCACCTTCGAGGATGGAACTGCTATCACGGAGATTCCGTCATCCTGTTTTGCCGCTCTTCCGCTTGAGACTGTCGTTTTGCCGAAGACACTGAAGAAAATAGGAGGGCAGGTGACGGCGACAAGCTCCACGACGACCTGCAGAAAAAAGTCAATTTATGGCGGAGCCTTTGAAAGCTGTACCTCATTGCAAAGCATCACCATCCCGAAAGGGGTTGAGGAGATTGAGGCCGGGGCTTTCCACGCAAGCGGACTGAAATCCGTAACCTTTGAGGAGGGGTGCAAGATAGAGAAACTGTGCGGGTGGTCGTATTCTTCTAGCAGAGTTGGTGCCTTCTCTTCAACCCCATTGGAAACCGTCACGATTCCTGAGAATGTGACAGAGATACAGGACGCGGCATTTGCG
>CAVAMP010000084.1:0-4805 GCA_963589825.1 Flexilinea sp.
ATAAATCCAGACGAAATGAAACCGACATCCATACTGGCGGCAGCTGCGCTTGCCGTCCCGCTCGCAATCCCGCAGGGCTGCTGTCCCAAACTCTATCCCCACACCACGGAGAACACCGAGCGCATCGTTACCGTCACGGAAACCGCCCGCGACACCGTCATCCAGGTCCAGCCAGACTCCTCAATAGTCAAGGCTCTTATCCGATGCGACTCCACAGGCCGCGCAAGACTTGAGGAAATCCAGACACTCCGTCAGTCTGAACGGCTCCGCCAGACCATCTCGCTCCAGGACAACCGACTCACCGCCAAAACTACAGTAGATTCTATGGGCATCTACCTCACCTACAAAGACCGCTACCGCGAAGAGCAGAAAGTCCAGACCATCGAAACCGTCATCGAGAAAGAAGTCAACATCCTCCGCTGGTGGCAGAAAGCATTGATGTGGGTGGGAGTCATCAGCACGATTCTTCTGCTCGGGCTGATTGCCGCAAAGTTCATTTCGATAAAGTTGAGGTAAGGGACAATCCGGACAAAATCTCGCAATCTCGCCGCCATTCTGCAAAGTCTGACGGCTTTTCAGTATGCCAAAATTCAATGAAAGAAATTACGCTCAACTTTACCTCAAACTGAGCGTAAAACTGAGCGTAAAAATAGTAACTTATTAACTATCATATAGTTATTCGTGGAGATGGGCGGAATATAGTTAGTAATTAACTTAATTCAACACAATATCTATTTCGCTGATTTTTAACGAGATGATGTTTAATATAGTTCAGTAAGATTTATTTGTATCTTAGTGATATTGTGTTTAACTTTGTGTTTAGATGAAAGTCCAACACAGAGGATGGACCTTTCGTCACAGGTCGAACGAATAAATCTCTGAACTATGCCCGTAAGATTTTACCTCTATCCGGTCCCGAACAAGAAGAACGAATACCCCATACGAGTATCCGTCTCGATTGGCCGCCAGCGCTATATGACCGGCATCGGATTCAACTGCACGAAAGACGCCTGGGAGGACGGCAGAGTCAAGCCTCGCTACACCAACTCCAGCGGAGTCTCCTCCACGAAAATCAACACCCTGATTTCCAAAATCCAGGCATACTTCTTTGATTACGAAGGCCATCTGGACGGCACGCCCACCCTTGATGAACTCCGAAATCAATATGAGATTGCATCCGGAAAGAAAGAAAATGACCCCAAAGCCCCGGTGGCCGTCAAGACCCTCTTCGACGACTTCGACCAGTTCGTCAGGGAAGAAAGCATAGCCAACCAGTGGGCCTACGCCACCCTCCAGTGCTGGAAGACTTTCCGTCATCACCTCGAAGCCTTCAACAAGCGCATCCGTTACGATGACTTCGACGAGGAAGGCATCAACAAGTTCGTCCGCTTCCTCCGCGTCAAGCAGAACCTCGAGGAGAAGACTGTCCAGAAGCAGTTCAACAACCTCAAATGGTTCCTCAACTGGGCCATCCGCAAGGACTACTGCAAGCAGGAGCAGATAAACAAGTACCGCCCGAAATTCAAGATCCTCGAAAAGCCGGTCATCTTCCTTACCAAAGACGAGTTGCTCAAACTCTACAACTATCAGATTCCGGCCAATGGAACCAAGGTCAAACTCACCGATATGAACGGCCTCGAATATGAGAAGACAGTGCAGGAAGCAGGAGCCCTCGCCAAGACCCGTGACCTATTCTGCTTCTGCGCCTTCACCAGCCTCAGATATTCGGATATGGCCAAGGTCAAAAGAAGCGACATTGTCGGAGACTGCCTCTATGTCACCACCCAGAAGACCAACGACCGCCTCCCGATTGACCTCAACAGCTTCGCCAAAGCCATCCTCGACAAATATCAGGACGACGAACACCCTCACGGCCTCGCCCTGCCGGTCATTACCAACCAGAAGATGAACGCCTATCTCAAAGACCTCTGCGAACTCTGCGGCTTCAACACACCGATTACCAAAGTGTTCTTCCGCGCCGGTCAGAAGGTTGAGGAGACCTACCCCAAATGGGCGCTCATCGGCACCCACGCCGGACGCAGGACCTTCATCTGTTTCGCCCTCGCCAGCGGCATCCCCCCACAGGTCGTAATGAAATGGACCGGTCACTCCGACTACAAGGCAATGCGCCCCTACATCGACATCGCAGAAAAGACCAAAGCCGCCGCGATGAGTCTCTTCGACGAGAACCTGAAGAGATGACATCCACATTAAAAACACTAACCATATGCCAAACAACAACGATGACCCTTTAGGCTATCTCCTTTCGTTAAGACTGGACACGGCCCGTATGCTGTCATTTCTGCAGCAACTCCAGGACAAAGGCACAAGCGACACGAACTTCGCAATGCTTCTGTACATCGGCACCAAAAAGCTCAGCATCTCCGACGACGCCGTCAGTCGCCTGAGAAACCTAGCCGACCTCCGTCCGCAGATGAACATAGCTGAATTCGCAAGGTGCCTGAAAGTCAGCCGCCAGACCATCTACAACTGGAAAGATGACGGGATGGTCATATTCTCCGGGAGCGGCCATCACATAAACCTGAAGAAAACCATCCTCCTCTGGGAGACCGTAAATTCCATTGTCGGCTACATTTGACACATCCCAGCATACAGAAGTGGCAATTTGTAGCATATTGTAATCAAGGCTACAATAATGAACTTCCCGTTTGACACTTTCAGAAAAAAGTGTCAAACGCCGTTGGCATTTGAGTGTATCTCGTTATCAATAGTTTGCAAGTAAAGGGGAAATGCGAAAATGTTGTAAAGAGCGAAATATCAGCTATTTGAATATATTCATATTATCCTTTCCTTTGCCTCTGAAATATTTCATTAGCACATAAGGCCCAACCGGTTGAGTCAACGTTAAACTTCTTAAAAATCAAAGAGATGAATTACGAAGACTCCACTCCAATCGCAGCTCTCACAGTTGCCGACCTCAAACGCCTCATCGCAGGCATCAAGAATCAGACTCCGGAACCACAGGAAACGGAAGCCCGACGCTACGTCTATGGACTCCAGGGCATAAAGAGCCTCTTCGGATGCTCCCACGCCACCGCCCAGCGCTACAAGAACACCATCCTCCGCGACGCCATCATCCAGAACGGGCGCAAGATCATCATCGATGTCGACAAGGCCGTCGAACTCTTCGCCAAGAAAGACCAGTCCAAATGAAAAGCCCGACCGACCTCAAAACCGTCGGAGGGACAATGTCTGATACGGCTGCAGGCAAGAGCGAGCCTTTACCGGAGATTCTGCGCCGATGCCCGTTCATCCGTAAAGGACCGGCGGAGCGACCACTCAATCAGCCAGACGACCTCCTCGACACCCTGCTCGACGGGCAGGACGTGATGCTCAAGCTCCACATCAGCCAGAGGACCCTCCAGACACTCCGCTCCAACGGAACGCTGCCGTTCACAAGAATCGGCCGCAAGATCTACTACTTCCGCAGGGACATTGAACGCCTCCTGAAGGACAACTATGTAATGTATCATCTGCACGAGCGCTATGGAAAGGATTCTAAATAGACAGACTCTGAACCAGGAGATGTACCTTCACCTTGACGCACAGCCGAGCCAGTACAACACCGCTCCCGTCATCCAGTCAGCAAAAGGTCCGCTGTTTTCATTCTTCAGGGCTCCGATTTCCAACACCGTCCCGCTCAAGAGCATAACCGTCCTCGATGCCTACCGCTACATCACGGGACACTATGCCCGGCAGCAGACCGAGACCCTCCGCGCCACCGCCGACAAGTCTTCAGCGAGGATATTCAAGGCCGCGCATTTCGACTACGCAACCTTCAGCGGCGAATTCTCCCTAAGGAGCAACTCCAGCTGCATCCGCGAATCCGGACTTCTCTGCATCGACTTCGACCACGTCCCCAGCGTCGAATCCCTCTCCGTAAGGCTTCTGAACGACAGCTACTTCGAAACGGCCCTGCTCTTCAGAAGCCCGTCGGGAGACGGAGTGAAATGGATCATAGAAGCCCGGCGCGGCCCCCTCTCACACTCCGACTACTTCCGGGCGGTCGCATCCTACATCACCGAGGCCTACGGCACGCAGCCCGACAAATCCGGCAAGGACATCGCCCGGGCCTGCTTCCTCCCGTATGACCCCAACGCCTACATAAATCCAAACTACAGATAATATGTCCAAAGACAAATTCAACCCTGCCGACTGGCTGCCGGCCAAAGAAACCTCAACGGCAGAACAACATACAGAAAAGGCTACCGCCAATCCCGACTCTCTGCAGGATGACATCGAGACCGTCACCCAAAGAATCGAATCCGCCGCCACCGACATCACAGCCGGCTACGCCAACTGGCGCGACCTCGGCTTCGCCCTTGCCGAAGCACTCGGCGAAAGCGGCCGCGGCATCTATCACAGGATCAGCCGCTTCAATCCTGACTACAAACAGGAAGAAACTGACAAGCAATATTCCCGCTGCCTCTCCGCCCACGGCTCGGGCATCACCGTCCGCACCTTCTTCCACGCAGCCAAAGACCACGGCATCGACATCTCCTCCGTCAAATGCGCAAAATACGCAGATTACGCAAAGTACGCACAACCCGCAGACTGCGCATATTCACAGAATATCGCCACAGCTGCGCAAAGTGGCAATATTGACAATATTGGCAACATTGGCGATATTGACGAAGACCTTCCGCTCCCGACATTCTCGCCTCAACTTGCCGGCAACCTCCCGAGTTTCCTCGAAAAAGTCACCGCCGTTTCCAACTCCCCGGAGGATGCCGACATCCTCACCCTCGGCACGATGGCCGTCGTCTCCGCCTGCCTCCCGCACA
>CAVAMP010000085.1:0-4751 GCA_963589825.1 Flexilinea sp.
GTTCATAGAGCAGGACCTTAAATATGCCGCCGAGGTGCTTCCGTGGGCAGTTGACGATACCTACAGGAGCGACACCCAGTACAGGGTCTCCAAGGGCACCGCTCTCGGACTGCTCGCGAAGGTCTATGCAACCTGGGCCGGATATCCTCTCTGCGACGAGAGCAAGTGGGAGGCGGCCGCAAACACCGCGAAGATTCTTGTGGAGTCCGGCAAACACCATCTTCTCGACAGCTACGAGACTCTCTGGCAGAACACCTGCAACAATACCTGGGACCCGGAGGAGAGTCTTCTCGAGGTGTCCTTCTACGCTTCCGCCATCACCGGCAGCGACCCTATCGGCCGCATCGGAAAATGGAACGGAGTGACTGCGACCGACGGCGCCGGAGACTACATCAGGATTGCCGCCAACTGGAAGGTGCTCCCGACCTTCATCGCTTCCTGGCCCGACCACGCCGTGGACAAGAGGTGGGCTCTGTCCTTTGCAGACTACAAATACACCTCCACAGGCAAGACCGCGCTCGGCACCTACACCGAGGATGGTTCGACCGTGAAGAAGGACCTTACAATGGAGGTTGCGATGCGCTCCGATGCAAAACCGGAGTGGAGAAAACCTTTCAACAACGCGCTCACCCCGGGCAAATGGGATCTTGAGAAATATGTGAAGGAGCAGGTTGCGGACGCCAACTACTCCGATGTGAACTGGTATCTTCTGCGCTATGCGGATGTGCTTCTTCTCTACGCCGAGGCGCTCAACGAGTGGCACAAGAGCCCGACTACTGACGCCTATTCCGCCATCAATATGGTCCGCCGCCGTGCCTACGGCCTTCCTGTCAATACGCCTTCCTCAGTCTGCGATCTCTCTGGGATGAGTTATGAGCAGTTCAGACAGGCGGTTCGCGACGAGAGAGGCTACGAGCTCGCTTTCGAGGGCCACAGGAAACAGGACCTTGTCCGCTGGGGCATCTACTACGAGACCATCCGCTCCACTGCCGAGGACCTTGCCACCTGGCACGAGCAGATGCCTTCTCTCTACATAATCTCCGAGTACACCGTCAAGGGCCGCCACGAGCTTCTTCCGATTCCTCAGCGCGACCTCGATATGATGCCTCAGTGCAAACAGAACGAGGGTTGGAGATAAAGCCTCTCGCCTGATTTTTGCAGGGCAACCCCCTTCGGTCAATAACACACAAACAGTTACGATATGAAAAATGACAAAAAATATGAGAGTCCCGTTGTGACTCTTGTGACCTTCGGGTCAGAACTCGGGTTCGCGCAGAGCCAGGGCGCCGGCTATGACGCCAAAACTGAGACCTACGAAATACTTCCTTCCCAGGGATGGAACTAAAAAATGAGAGGATTATGAAAAGGATTTATCTGTTACTCGCGATAGCCGCTTCAGTGGTTGCGGCATCCTCCTGCACAAAGGAAAATCCCGCAAACGGGGAGAAGGACGAAGTGAAGGTTGCAAAGTATGTCCCTTTGCAGCTTAACGCCAATCCTGAAGGCACTACTAGAACTTCCGTGGACGCGACAGGCGCCGTTAGCTGGACCGAGGGGAATCTGCTGTCAGTTTTCGACAACTCCGCCTCAGCTACAGAGCACAACAACCGCTTCGATTTCACCTCTGGCACCATTTTTTCCGGTAAGGTTCCTGAAGACGCAACTGAGCTCTATGCCCTTTATCCTTACCGCACCGGAGCGACTTTCTCCGACGGCGTGATTGCAACGACGCTTTTCGCCGATCAGAAGGCTGCCACAGGCACTTTCGCCGACAATGTCGCCATTATGGCCGGCAAGGTCAGCGGCACCTCCATCTCTTTCAAGAATCTTTGCTCCCACATCCGGTTCACCCTCGCAGATGATATGACTGATGTAAAATCCATTACCCTTATGGGAAACAAGAGCGAGGCTCTCTGCGGAACTTTCTCAATTTCCTTCGCCGAGGACGGAACTCCGTCAGTGACAATCACCAAGCCTGAGACATACGTTCGCCTTTACAACGAGGACGGCAGCGCCCTTGCTCCGGGAGCATACTATTTCACCATCCTTCCGGTCGAATTTACCGAAGGGTTCACGGTGATCCTTACCAAGACCGACGGCACCCAGAAGGCGAAGTCCCTCAAATCTGCGGTTTCTTCTCTCAATACGCGCAACCAGATTCTTCCGATGGAGACTCTGGCGGCAGCGGCTTACGACGACCATTGCAACTATTTCGTGAAGTACAACGAAGGTTTCGACCTCACTTTCGGAGACTACACCTTCAACAAAACTACTCTCCCGGGCGGCGTGCTTGTGAATGACACCAAGGGCAACTGCAACATTTCCGCCGACGGAGTCTATTTCGTTGAGACTTCCTCCTCAAAGGCCAAATTCAATTCGGCTAAGGCCTATAAATCGCTTGCTGTCATAGGAGCGGACTCTTCAGCGCGAACGGATTTCACTTTCGAAAAGCAGGCTCGTCCGTATGATGGCGGAAAACTCATCCTGATGGCTAACCTCAGGTGCGTTGTCGGTGAGAAACGAGCATTCGAACAAAATTTAAACACTGAAGGTCACGCCTTCACAACCTTCGGCAGCATCATTTTCTCGAATTGCCATTTCAAGAATGTCGGCGGAAACTTTATGCAGTTTAGCAATGCAGCATTCACTGAATTGGATGCTGTGACTGTGGAGGACTGCGAGTTCGGAATCAGCGCTGCGACAGTTTATGTGCTGAATACTGGAAGTCAGACTTCTACAGCGACCGCCGTCACATTCAAGAACAACATTTTCTATGCAGAGACGGAGACTGCGGCAACTGCGTTCAGGCTGGCTCACGGCGATAAGTTTGTGATGGACAGTTTCAGCGCCTACGCAAATACCTTTGTTTCAACAGTTCCGTTAGAGGATAAAAATACAAATAAATTCTTTATTAGAATAGGTGACATCAATACTTCGTTTGAATGTGCATCCAATCTTTTGGTTGAATGTAACACGACGGCATCAACCGCGATAAATTTGACAACTTTCTGTGTTAATACTGCGGTGAAGTCTGCGGCTATAACGATGTCCAACAATTACTATTATAACGGAGCAACATCTGCAACAATAAATAATGGAATAAGCGCAAAAAATTATACGGGCTCAAAAATTTATACTCCTAAGGCCCTTACGGAATCTCCTCTGTCTTCCACCTGGGCCCCGGCCTCAGAGACCTACGGAGCGTACACCTACCCGTCAAGCGTTTCCGCCAAAGTCGGCGCCAAGAGGGCTGATATGACCTCCGGCGCAAGCGCCGCTTCTGTCAACAGCGCCGCCTACTCCTATCCTTCCGTGGATTTGGGAAATTTCTAAAATTCGGTTATGAAATCCGGAACAATGATATTGGCAGTCGCGGCTTTTGCCGTGGCTGCCTTTATGTCTTGTGGCAAGCAACCTGAGCCGGGGGCATGGGAGCCTTCCGCGGCGGTTATTCATTTCAGCGGTGACCGCCCTTCGGCGAGTGTAGACACAAAGACCTTCTGGAACGGGAGCGATGTTTTCTGGTCCGCGGGAGACAGGATTGCTGTGACTTACTCCGCCGCCGATGTGTGGGCCTCATCTGCGTTTAGCGAGTCCGACCCGCTCCCGGAAGACGCCGAGAAAGGCCTGTTCTCAGTCCCGACCTCAATCTCTGCGATTCCCTCTTCCACAAGATTCTATGCTCTCTACCCCTCGTCTGCGGCTTCGGATTTGACAGCGGTTTCTGCTCTTCCGGAGATTTCTGTAACTCTCCCTTCCGAGCAGCACCTTTCCGCCGGCTCCTTTGACAGCTCGGCGGACATCCTTTCGGCCTCTTCCCGCAAAACCTACAGTTCAGTCCCCACGGACGCTGTGCCGCTTGTCTGGAAAAGGGCGGTGGGACATCTTGCTCTCACGATTTCTTCTCCCTCCATCGGGGAAGGCGAGAGCGTGGAGAGCATAGTCCTGACTGCGGACTCGGAGGCGGCAATAGCAGGGGAATTCTCTCTTGACATTACTTCCGGACTCTTCGCTGCAGCATCCGGTGACACCCCTCACAATGTCATCAAACTTATTCCCTCGGGGACTGAGATCGCTGACGGGCAGGAGTTCATAGCCTCCATCGCCCCCTGTACGATGACTTCCCTCGAAGTTAAAATCGTTACGGACATTGCCGAGTATTCCAAAACCATAAATGCCTCCCTCACCATTCTTCGCGACCGCCGTCATACCCTCGGAGTGGATATGTCCTCAGCCACCCGTACTCTGAGAAAAGACCCCGCGAAGGAAGCGAGCGTGAATTCCCGCATTTTTGAAATTCTTGACCTTAGCCGAAGCGGCCTTGAGGATGTCCTCACTGCATACGGGGACAACCGGCTTTACGATGCGGCAACTGCCCTGAAGACCTATTGGACCTCAAAGCGAAGCGGCATCGTCAACCCGGAAGTGGACCTCACGGCCACCACGACAATCAGCGCCTTCGACAAGAACATCGCCGACCAGGCCCTCAAGGAGAACGGCTACCGTTTTTATGTGAAGAATTACTCCGAGAGTACGGACAAATCCACCTCCCTTGCCACCTACTACTCATTCCTCGGCTCTGACGGAGGGATAGACTGGACCACCTCTCCTACGACCGAGACCCAGTTCGCCCTTCAGAAGCACCGCCACCAGTGGGTTGACGCTCAGGCACGGGCCTACAACGCCACCGGCGACGAGAAATATGTCCGGGCGATAATAGACGTCTATTCCGACTGGCTCAAGGCTTATCC
>CAVAMP010000086.1:0-4705 GCA_963589825.1 Flexilinea sp.
ACATCACCGACAAGGACCTGCTGGAGTTCGCCAGGATGAACGACGTGAGAAGCCCAGACAAGATCCTGGAGAAGGTAAAGAGCGCCATAGAGGAGTTCCCTTCATTCGCCGGAGAATGCGGAGTCGACACCCTCACAGCCAAACGGATAAACGACTATCTGCAGCGCCTCCTTGGCAAGGAAACGGAGAAGTCAGTCTCCAAGATGGAGCCGTTCTCGCTGAACGGACACACTGTCGAAGAAATCAGCCTGACAGGAAGCCCGGACGGCACATTCCGCCTGAGCGCGATGATAGACGGGGAACCGCGCCGCAAGTTCTTCAAGAAGAATTCCGAAGCTGCGAAGGACATCCTCCTGAAGGGAGGCGTCTATATGTCATCTGAAGACAAGAAGAAGCTGGCGACGCTGTTGTTGGCAGAGGTGGACTGACAGCCGGGACATGGTCATCGGGACCTATATTCACCAGCCGTCAAGTCACTCAAAAGTGCCGTAGCTCTCGTTGACCCGCTCCCCGTCTTCTGAATACTCTACGATGTTGACGGACTTCGCCTTCGCTCTCTCGCAAGGCTGCCCGTCAGCGTCATAGTAATACGCGGTGGAGTATGCTCCGCCGCTCGGGGTCCGTCCGTACCGCGTCTCAGTGAAACGCGGGTCAGGATCGATTTCTATATTTTCGGCCCTCTCGCCGGCGGCCTCTTCGAGGAGGCGTTCAAATTCCCTATCAGTCATAATGTGGCGAAGTTAGTTATTTTTTTAGCGTTGCTACCTGGAATTCTGAGAATTTTGAAAGCGGTCAGATGCAGCATCCTGTTTATGGGCATTTCGCTTAAGAGGGATTTGACGAAATGGAAATTCAAAGCACTGCGCTTAATGCGGATTTGACGAAATGGAAAATCATTGACCTTTTCTATATTACGAATGGAATTAGTGGCACGTCTAAACAAATCTATAGGCTGTCAGCTCCCGCTAGAGTCAGAGATCTTTCAGTTCTTAAGGCAGCGAGCCGAACTCTCGCTCGAACGATAGCAGTTGTAGTAGACGCCCACATTCTCCGAAGTGACGTAGAGGTAGTAAGCGCAGTTGCTATCGTTCTCCGTGGACGACCAATAGTTGCCGTTGGAGCGAATGTGTCCTCTCGATGCTGGGAGGAAGAGAGACATCAGAGGCAATCTTCCCCGCAGACAAAATGACTGGGGAGCCCCAGTGGGACGCTGGACTTGCAGATCCCCGCCGGAAAGCTTTTGACACCATCCGGACTCTCAACCGTACCCCTGCAAAATGTCATTATATTTTCCCGTTCTGACGGGGCTGACCTGAAGGTCTTTCCCCGTCAGAACAGAGGAGGAAGACTGTCAGGTCCCGCCGGAGGCAGGGACCTGTCAGTCCTTGAGGCAACGGACTGACCACTCGTCCGAACGACCGCTGCCGCCGTAGCCGACGAACACACCCCCTGAAGTGAAGACGAGGTTGTAAGCGTAGCTGCTATCGTACTCCGTGGACGACCAATAGTGGCCGTAGGAGACACTTGAGGATAATGTCGGAAGAAAAATTGCAGAAACGCTTGATGAATATGTCTGGCTTCCGGTGAACCATCGGCCACTCATTCCGAGGTAAGTTGTCCAATCAGAATAATTGGCAGACAATGATTCGAGTTCAGCCTTGGTCGGGACTCTCCAGCCGGTTGGGCAAGCTGTCTGCGCATTGTCAAAATTGTAATGGGAACCGTAATGGTTGCTCTTGATTGCTCCGACATTGTAGTTCATCCAAGTCTTGCCATCTATTACCGTGCTTGTATATTCATCTATTAGTGTCCCGTCCGGCAGATAAAATAATGCTGAGCCACCAGTGTTTATTGAACAAGCGTAAAACCAATCAGAAGATTTGCCCACAACTTTTGTCAGATTCGCGTTCCCGGAAAGATTTACAGTGGTAAGTTTCTCGTTCTTGGACAAATCAATGCTTGTAAGGTTATTGTTGGTGCAGTTCAAAGTCGTGAGAAGAGGGTTCTTTGACAAATCAAGAGAAGTCAATTTATTGCCTGAGCAGTCCAAAATAGTGAGCTCAGGAGTCTCGTTCAGAATGGCATTGAGGGCTTCTGAGGTCAGATTATATGATGAAGTAATAGTCAACTTCGTGATTTCATCTGCGTTCACCTTCCCGTCGCCGTCACTGTCGAAATTCGTCAACAAATAGGTTATGAATGATTTTTCCTCTGGAATGACAGAAGTCAGATTGACATAGTCAGTGACGGTCTGCGCTCCGCCATAGGTTACGTCAAGCGCAAGGGCAGCCCCGGCATTGCCAAGGATGAAGTCCTTCCCAAGCTTGTCCACGGCGACATTGACGGAAAGCTTCCCGTCCTTTGCAGAAGCGCCGCTGACGCTGAGCTCCACGCTCTCACCGGCATCGGCTTTTGTGAGGGTGCACACCGCGATTGCACCGAGGGAGGTTTTCCAGTCCTTGGCGAGACTCTCAGCGGCACTTGCAGGACGCACGGTGAAGCTCAGAGTCGCGGTTCCGTAAATCGCGAGAACATCTCGGGTGTACAACACCCTCTCATTGTTGTCGGTGTATTTAGGAATATATGAAAGCTTCAAGGCCGTTGTCGAAGAGTCAACTTTAGTCTTAAGTTCTTCAATGCTTGTAAGGATGGAGGTAATCTTAGTTTCCATCTGGGTAAGTTTGGCGTTGATGGTCTCGATTTCCCCAGAAAGTTCTTCCGAAGACGCACCGAGGGCGGAGACTGACTCCTTTACCTTTGCAAGGTCAGCGGACACAACCGCCATCTTGCCTTCCAACGCGCTGACATCATCCGAGAGCACTTTGTCGGCTTCTTTAAGCGAAGAGACTTCCTTCTCAATGGAGGCAATCTGCTCCTCAAGAGCCTTAATCTGAGTGTTTTCAATGGCAACTACCCTTTCTGTGAGAGAACCGAGTTCAGAGCGCAACTCTTCCAACTCGGCGGCAGACTTATCGCAACCCGCTAACGCCAACACTGCTATAGAAAGCAGCAAAAGAGGTTTTCTTAAAATGTGTTTCATATAAATTGAGTTTAGTTAAGACAAAGCGACTCTGCCCGTATGGAAACCACCGGGCAAATTATTTTTATTCTGTTGAATGGATTGGGATAGGATGGCGCAGAGAACGCCTATATTTGAGATACTATATACCCCCCCCCATTTTGTGTAAATTAGTGATATTAAAGCGGTTAACTTTCACAAGTGGAAGTTTTTCATTTTTCGAAACTTCAAAGTTAGCAAATGTTTTGTTCCCTGCCTAATCTTTAGAAACTGAATTGATAATAAAGATGACAGAGTCGCCCTTTCCCTTTCCTCCGTGAGGTTTCCGCGAAGTAAGGCGGCAAGGCAAACGGCAAGGCAAATCCGCAGCCACTGCGTGGTGCGTTTTGTCTTGCCTTTGTTGTCTTGTGCCCCGCCTGAAGTTTGCGTCACCTTCCGGAGGAAAGGAAGGCCGCCCGTCTACCGGACGGTAGTAAAAGTTCAACTTTATAAAGCAGACGACTTATGCTTATCCCAATCAACGAGTCAGGCAAGCCCAAGAAGGTGTACCTGCGCATCACCAACGGTTCCATCATCCGCAAGACCCAGGACGGGGAGACCCTGTCCTACTCGGCCATCTCCGGCGCACTCAAGCGCATCGAACTCAAGGAACACGAGTTCGAGAACAAGAAGTTCCGCAACTGGCACGTCATCCTCACTGACAGCGAGTCAAGCGAGGAGTACGACATCTCCGTCAGCCGCTCGTCCGGTGCGTTCAAGGGCATCATCCGCAGCCTCGTGACCGAGCAGGGCCTCGCCAACCTCGACGACATCACCATCGAGGCGTACCTCTCGAAGACCGGCTACACCAATGCCTCCGTCAGCGCCGGAGGCCAGAGGCTCCAGTGGACCGACGAACCGATGCCGGAGCGGGCGCTCGTCAGGGTCGGCGACAACGAGATGGTCGACGACACCGCCCAGATGAACTGGATCCAGACTCTCGTCGACAGGGTCAACGCGAAGCTCTCATCAACCGAGGAGGCTCACGCCCCGGCCGAGGAGGAGGACGACCTCCCTGAAGAGTTCGCCGAATAGACCTGACGGACGGGCGGAGACGGATACATCCTCTCCGCCCGTTTTAACTTTATGAAGGCGAAGTGCGAGTAAATTATAAGCGCGGTATTTATTTCATTAAAATGAAACACAATCGCAGACGGACTATCGCTGCCTGACGCACTGGCTCTGCGACTGCACAGATTCTTGGGCGGCCTCAATGTCCGGTTTCCGGCCAGGATTTTCGCTTTTCGGGTTGTCCTTACGGAACCGCTCGCGGGCGGCCTCCCGAGCCTGCTCCTTTACTTCCTCGGGCTGCCGCCGCTCTATAGAAACCGGAGCCTCTTTCTTCTGTTCCGCCGTCCGCTCCTTCTTCGGACTGGCGATGACCCTTCCCAGCCCTATCACGGGCAGGAGCAGGCCCCAGCCGAACCCTTTGCCGGCTCCGATGTCGCGGTCCCTGCCGAGCAGCGCCCCCGCCACGGCCGAGCCTCCTACGGCCCCGGCTATGAGGAAAACTGTGGCGACCGCTATCTCACGGACACCCATATCAGCGCCTCCTCCGCTTCAGATCCTGCGGCCTTGACGGGCGCACAGCCCTGGCCTCCGGCTTCGGGGCGCGGTTCCGCTCCTCGATCTTTCTCATAACGCCGG
>CAVAMP010000087.1:0-4681 GCA_963589825.1 Flexilinea sp.
ATAACCTTAATATCACTATGTTACAACACCTGATGGGGGGGGGTATCTAACCTCTCTGTAGCAGGCGTTTTCGTAGTTTCTCCGTTCCAACCTGAACAAAATACTGACAATAATTTGTCCGATGGCCTCCATTCGGGCGGCTTTGCTGTGTCCGGTTCTTTCCAGCCAGGCGGCTTAATCGTGTGTACATTCCAAGCAATAAATAACCCCAAAATATGAAACGAACAACCAAACTTCTCTGCATCTTCGCTGCGGCTGCCGCTGTGGTGACAAGTTGCGTGAGCGCCTCTGACATTGAGGCGCTTCAGAGCCTCGTCGAGTCCATCAAGTCCGACCAGCTCCAGTCCATCAACTCCCAGATTACCTCCATCAAGTCCTCCATCACCTCTCTGGAGACAACTGACAAGGAACTAAAGGGTTACATCACAACGCTCCAGACCCAGACCGAGGCTCTGGAGAAAACTGACAAAGAGCTCGAGAGCTCAATTTCAAAGCTCAAGAGCGAATTGAAGGACGAGATAAGCACCGCCGAGGCCAACTGTCTTGCGCAGCTTGAGGCCTACAAGAAGACCGTGAATTCAGAAATCTCCTCCCTGAAAAACGCCATTTCCACACTTCAGTCCAAGGACGAGGACCTTCAGAGCCAGATTGACAACCTTAAAAAGTATGTTGATGGACAGATCTCCGACACGAAGGACTGGGCGAGCGCCACTTTCGCGACCCTTGACCAGTATAACGCGACGGCCGGCATCGTAGCCACCATCCAGACTCAGATAGAGAGCATAAACTCCGACATCGAAGCTCTCAAGAAGACAGCTGTCGGCGTAAGCAAGGACGACCTTGACGCGGCAATAGAGGCTCTCCGTTCAGATGAGTCAACCGAACGGGGGAATCTCCGCACGGAACTTCTCGGGAAAGTCCAGACTGCGGCGGACAATGCCGCAGCGGCCCTCAGCACAGCAACTGATGAGATAACCTCCGCATACACCTCGGCAATCCAGAGCGCCATCTCCTCGAGCGAGTCCTCAATGAAGACCTGGGTGAACGAGCAGCTCACGGGCTACTACACCGCCGCCCAGATGGACACCAAACTCTCCACTCTCCAGACCAGCCTTGAGAACCAGCTTACGAGCCAGAAGACCTACCTCGAAGGCCTCATCTCTTCTCTTGAGACCAGCCTTACGACAAAGATTTCCGCGAATAAAACCCTCATAGACGGTCTTACGACGCAGCTTCAGAGCGCGAACACCGAGATTGCAGAACTCTCCGGCAAGGTTGCCGCAAACGCGAACTCAATCTCCTCCAATGCCACTCAGATTTCAGCGAACGCCGTCTCCATTTCCCAGAACGCCTCCGACATCGACGCCTGCGAGAAACTCATAGCTGCGAACAAGAAGCTCATCGAAGCCAATGCGTCGTCAATTTCGGACAACTCCAGCGCCATCTCAGCCCTCCAGACCCGCGCCACAACGGACGAGCAGAAAATCAGCGCAAACACCACGGCGATTTCAAACAACGCCGCTGACATTGCGAAAAACGCCGAGGACATAGCCTCCAACGCTTCCCTCATCGCGACGAATGCCACCGCCATCTCCAACAATGCTGCTGCAATTTCCGCCAACGCCGCCGCGATAGAGCAGCTTCGCACCGACCTCGCGGCGCAGAAAACCGAGATTACAACCGCCTACAAAAAGGCGATTGAAGATGCCATCAACACCCTTGACGGCGAGCTCAGCGGCGAAATTGCGACCCAGGTCTCCACAATCAACGCCCGGATAGACACCGAGGTCGAGACCATCAACGCGACCATTACTGCCCTCACCGCCCGCGTCACCGCCTGCGAGAAGGACATCAAGAGCATCAAGAATACGATTTACTCCATCCAGCAGGACATCGAGGACATCCAGGAGCAGATTAGTGCCATCCTCGCCCGCATCCAGTCCATCACATACGTCCCTAAGTACTCCGACGGGAAGGCGGTTATGACCTACACCGACAACGGCACTCTCACCCCGGGGACGGCGGAGTTCACTTTCGAACTTCAGCCGGCCACTACTGCGGACGAACTTGTGAAGGTGTGGTCATCGGCAGTTTCTGTCAATGCTGTATATACAGTGACAAAGGCTGCTCCGGAAACGGTAGCCCTTACTATTGAGAGCGTGACCGCAGATAACGGTTATATAACCCTCATCGTCAGCGGAAAGGGACTTAAAGACGAATACTTCAAGAACCAGTGCTCCGCCAATGTCAGAATGAAAATTTCTGATGGGAACAATGAACTGTCAAGCAATTATGTCCAGATGGTTCCGTGGACGACGGATGTAATCTCCTTCGCAGACTCCAAGTTCAAGGCCTATTGCGTCGAGAACTTCGACACTGACGGCGACGGTGAAATCACCGAGGAGGAGGCTCAGACAGTGACAAAGATTGAATGCAGCCTCGGCGGACTCACCTCGCTTGCGGGTATTGAGTATTTCAGCAATCTCGAATATATCGACGTGAGCTGCAACAGTCTCACCACGCTCGACCTTAGCCACAGTCCGAAACTAAAGGAAGTTCTGATTGGTAACAACAAACTTCAGAGCTTTGAGACCTCAGGCCTCAGTGCCCTCGAGACCCTTGACTGCTCAAATAACAAACTCGGCAGCCTCGAAGTGAGCGAAAGCCCGGCCCTCAAGAGCCTCATCTGCTCCGGCAACAAAATCGGCGCTCTGAACCTTCGCAACAACAAGGCTCTCACTGAGCTCGATGTGAATAACAATAACCTCGCGACGCTTGACCTGAGGAACAATACCTCTCTTGAGACCCTCCACTGCCGCAAGAACAGCCTCAGCGTGCTGGACATTGCGAAACTCACCGCCCTCAAGGATCTTGACTGCTCGAACAACTCCATCACGGCACTGAACCTCTCTTCCCTCACCGCCCTTGAAGTTCTCCGCTGTGGCTCGAACAGCCTCCAGAGCCTTGCAGTGGGGACAAATGTCAAACTCACCACTCTTGAGTGCGAAAAGAACTCTCTCAAGTCTCTCGACCTCTCGAAGAACCCTCTCCTTGAAACTCTTGACTGCTCCGACAACGCCCTCACCAGCCTCGATGTCTCCAGGAACTCGGCCCTCACCACCGTCGACTGCTCAGGCAACGCGGATATGGCGAAACTCTGGGTGAAGGACGCCGATCAGAAGGCGGCGATAGAAGTCACCAAGGAGGATGCAACGCAGATTCAGTACAACAACGGCGGCATCAGCATCCCGGATGCGGCCCTGAAATCCTATCTTCTCGCCCTCTTTGACGACGATGAGGACGGAGAAATCAGCATCGTGGAGTCGGAGAACATAGAGAATGTGAACTGTGCGAACAAGGGCATCGCGGATCTTACGGGTCTTGAGTGCTGCCCTAACCTCAAATACCTGAACTTCAACGGCAACAGCGTGAAGAAAGTGGAACTGCCGAACCTTGCAAAGCTCGAGACCATCGTGGCCTACGGCAACCCGATTGAAAGGCTCAATGTGAATAACGACACGGCACTCTCCAAACTCTACCTCCAGAATGTGAGCACCAACGCCCTCAATGGCAATGCTGTTACCATCACTGCCTACGACCAGGCCGCGACCCTCAGCCTCGCATTTGCGGGAACGGAGTTCACCGAACTCAATCTTACCGGCAGCACGACTCTCACTTCCTACGACATCGCGGAAAACACCCAGTTCACAAAACTCGTCGCCAGCGGGAACACGGGCGTAACCGGAGTGGACCTTTCAACGCTCACCTCGCTTACATACCTCGACATCAAGAACAACGCCCTCGCGGCGCTCAATGTCGACACTAACACGGCGCTCCGGACCCTTGACTGCTCCGGCAACAGCCTCACGGCTCTAAGCGTCGACAACAACACAGAACTTGTCACTTTTGACTGCTCAGACAACGGTCTTTCGTCGCTCAGAGTTTCAAACAATACCGCTATTGAGACTCTCAACTGCGCGAACAACAGTCTCGTGGGCATCAATGTACGCAAAAACACCGCCCTCAAGAGCCTCAATGTTTCCGGCAACAGCGGCATCACCGCCCTCGCCCTTGCCTACAACACCGCCATTGAAACTCTCGACGCCTCTTCAACAGGGCTTTCCGACATCGACCTTGCAAAGAACACAGCGCTCAAGAGTCTTAGCCTCAACAGTTGTTCGGCGATGACTATTATAGACCTCTCTGCTAATACAGCACTGGAGACCCTCAGCCTGTCGTCGACACCCCTCGCTACGCTCGACGTGTCGAACAACAGCTCCCTCGCTACGCTCAATTATAAAGAAGGCGTGACTATTACAACTGGTTTTGCTATCGGAAGATATATCAAGGTAAATGGGGTTGCTGGAGTGACATTTTATGCTTCCGGCACTACTACAAAAATTGTCTCTATAAATGAAACCTCAGCAACATGGTCAAATGGCAAGAGTTGGTGCACAAGTAAGGGCTCAGCGTGGTATATGCCAAGTCTTGATGAACTGAAGGTGATATACAACAAGAAGTCAACGCTCAACACTACACTCGCCTCAATTGTCGGAACCCAGTTCGGAACAAATTATTACTGGTCGTCCACTGAGTACAATAGCTACCGCGCATACAGCCTGGATTTCAGTTCTGGCAGTTCAAGCTACTACGATAAGGGCATTTCGGCCAAGGTGCGTGC
>CAVAMP010000088.1:0-4616 GCA_963589825.1 Flexilinea sp.
GACAGCTACGAAAGTTCCCTCACCCGCTTCCGGGAATATCGGGCTGAACTGCTTGGAATCGCCTCCAGGCTCTTTGAAAAGGGGAATGCAGGTGCAGGGACGGGTAAATCATTGAGCGCCAGCGACCCGAGCGCCGAGGCCGACGGATTTGGAGCGGTGAGGGAAAAGCACCGGGGATATGAACTTTTGAAGCAGGAAGGCGGGAAAACGCTCGGGTACTCCCCTGCCTCGGGGCTTAAAATCATCTTCTCCGACGGCCTTGCGTTCAAGGACCTCAACCGGAACGGCCGCCTGGACCCATACGAGGACTGGAGACTGCCCGACAGGGAAAGGGCCGCTGACCTCGCCGGGAAAATGAGCGCGAAAGAAATCGCCGGGCTAATGCTTTACAGCCAGCATCAGGCGGTGCCGACCGACTCTGTGGGCTTCTGGTCTTCGACCTATAACGGAACCACTCTTAACCGGAGCCACCTGCCGCATTCGGCCCTTTCTGACAAACAGAAGAATTTCCTTCGCGAGGACAACCTCAGGGCGGTGCTCGTCGTGAGGGTGGAAACCCCGGAGATTGCCGCGGAGTGGAACAACAACCTCCAGGCCTACACGGAGTCGCTTCCGCTGGGGATTCCGGTGAACATAAGTTCCGACCCCCGACACGAGACCCGCGCCTGGGCGGAGTTCAATGCGGGAGCAGGCGGACAGATTTCCCTGTGGCCGATTTCGCTGGGCCTTGCGGCGACCTTTGACCCCGCTCTTGTGCGCCGCTTTGGCGAAATAGCCTCCGAGGAATATCGCGCAATGGGCATCGCAACCGCCCTCTCCCCTCAGATTGACCTCGGGACAGAGCCGCGCTGGTGCCGTTTTGAAGGCACATTCGGCGAGGACGCGCGCCTTACCGCAGCGCTCGGAAAGGCCTACATCGACGGCTTCCAGACCTCAACGGGCAAGGACGAAATCGCCGAAGGCTGGGGCTACAAGAGCGTAAACTGTATGGTTAAACACTGGCCGGGCGGAGGACCCGAGGAAGGAGGAAGGGACGCGCACTACTGCTACGGCAAATACTGCGTCTATCCTGGAGGGAATTTCCAGACCCACCTCTACCCCTTCCTTGAGGGGGCGTTCAAACTCGACGGGAAAACCGGGAAAGCTGCTGCCGTTATGCCTTATTACACAATCTCTTACGGCATTGACCCGAGCGGAAAGAACCGCGGCAACAGTTTCAGCCGCTACATCGTGAGCGACCTTCTTCGCGAGAAATACGGCTACGACGGAGTGGTCTGCACCGACTGGGCCATCACCCACGACTACCACAAGGTGGAGGAGGCCGAGGGGAAATGCTGGGGCGTGGAGACGCTGACTGAGGCCGAGAGGCACTACGAGGCTCTCATTGCCGGAGTGGACCAGTTCGGAGGGAACAACGCGGCGGGCCCCGTGATGGAGGCTTACGGGATGTGGAGCAAGGAGTTCGGCGAGGCTTCTGCCCGCGAAAGGTTCGAGAAATCCGCCGTGAGACTGCTTATGAATATGTTCCGCACGGGACTTTTCGAGAATCCGTATACCGACCCTGAGGTTGCCGGAAAACTTGTTGGCTGCCCTGAGTTTATGAAAGAGGGCTTCGAGGCGCAGAAAAAGTCCGTCGTGATGCTGAAAAACGCCGCTCCAAGTGCAGCGGAAACGGTTGAAAGCTCTCTCAAGGCGGGCGCAGGGGCGGCAAAAGCCGGCGCATCCAAAGGAAAAGCGACGCTTCCGCTTAAAGGCAGAAGCAAAGTCTTCATCGCGGAGACTTCCGAAAGCCCGCGGCTCGACAGGGAGCAGATTGCAAAGTACTACGAAATTGTTTCCACTCCCGAGGAGGCCGACTGGGGCCTTGCCGTCATAGGCTGGCCACGGGGCGGAGAAGGTTACAGCATAGAGGACAGGAACGCTGGCGGCAACGGCTACACTCCGATAAGTCTCCAGTGGGGAGAATACACCGCCTCGGAAGCCCGCCCCGAGAGCATCGCGGGAGGAGACCCGCTGGAGAAATCCCGCAACAGGAGCTACAGGGGCAAAACGGTGAAGGCATCAAACAGCGCTGATGCGGAGGCTGTGGCCCGGACAAAGAAGGCTCTCGGAGAGAAGCCGCTCGTTACGGTGGTTTATGCCGTGAAGCCTTTCGTCCCTGCGGAGATTGAGCCGTGGAGCGATGCGCTTCTGGTGGCGTTCAATGTTCAGTACCCGGCAGTGCTGGAGATTATCCGCGGAGCGTTCGAGCCCGAGGGTATGCTTCCGATGCAGCTTCCGCGCGATATGGCGGCTGTGGAAAGGCAGAGCGAGGACGTCGGGGGCGATATGGAGTGCTACCGCGACTCTCAGGGCCACCTCTACGATTTCGCCTACGGCCTCAACTGGCGCGGCGAAATAAAAGACAATCGCTGGAAGCAATTCCATCGAAAATAGCGCGCAGTAGTGCAGAGGGAAAGAGGCTATTTCGTCTCTTTCAGGTCTTTGGGAGAGATACCGAATTTCGCTTTAAACCTCTTGCTGAAATACTTCGCGTCGCTGAAACCCACCGAGTAGGCGATGTCGGAGACGCGGAAATTGTCCTGCCTCTCGCTTATCATCTTGTAGGCGGCCTGCAGACGGGCGTTCAGAAGGAACAGCATCGGAGAGGTGCCGAGGAGTTCCTTGAACTTCTCGGTGAGCACCGTGCGGGAAGTCGCCATCGCCTCGGCGAACTGCGGCAGGTCGAACTCCGAGTCGGCGATGTGGGCATTGACCAGGTCCACCGCCTTCTGAATGAATACCTTGTCCGAAGAGGTGTATTCCACATCCTTCAGTTCAAAGACCATCTTGTCCTCCGAAAGCGCGTCGGCGCGGGCCTGCTTTTCCAGCAGATTGTGAATCAAGGCCGAAAGAACCGAGTAGTTGCACGGCTTGGTCAAGTAGCCGTCCGCCCCGCTCTGGTAGCCCTCGATGCTGTAGGCGTCGCCGGTTTTCGCCGTAAGAAGAATGACAGGGATGTGCCCGAGGGCCTTGTCCGACTTTATTTTAGAGCAGAGTTCCAGCCCGTCCATCCCCGGCATCGCCACATCGGAAACCACAGCGTCTATATGCTCGCGGCCCAGGATTTCCAGTGCCTCGGCCGCGCTGTTGGCGGTGCGGACATTGAAGCGGCGCGACATAATGCCGTCGAAAAGCTCCGTAAGATCCTCGCTGTCGTCAACGAAAAGAACCACAGCCTCGCTCTTGACCACCGTTTCGTTAAGCGTGAGAGCCAGCGGCATATCCCTCTCTCCCTCGGTGCTTTCGTCAATTTCCTCCTGGGTATAGGCCCCCTTGCCCACCGGAAGGCGCACAATGAAGCGGTTGTGCACCGTCTCGTTGCTCTCCACACGGATGGTGCCCTTGTGAAGAGTCACCAGGGACTTCACGAGCGACAGCCCGATTCCGGTTCCGATGGTCTTGAACTGGCGGTATTCGCCCTCATAAAACCTTCTGAAAAGCCCCGCTATGGTGCTTCTGGACATCAGTTTTCCGTCGTTCGAGCAGACCAGTTCCACCCACTCCCCGTCCTCCGAAGAGGAAAGTTCCACAGTGATTTTCCCGTTTTCAGGGGTATATTTAACCGCATTCGAGATGAGGTTGTAGGCGATTTTGTCGATTTTGTCGGTGTCGTACCAGCCGAAAATGTCCTTAGGGGTGCTTCTGAAGGAAATTTTGAGGTTATGCTTTCCCACCAGAGGGGCGAACGCCTCGACACAGTGGCGGGTGAACCTTGCGATGTTCCCGTAGGAGACCTTCAGCCGCAGGTTTCCGCTCTCAGCCTTTCGGAACTCGAGCACCTGCTGCACCAGCCTCACAAGCCGCACCGCATTGACTGACATAATGTTGTAGAGCTTCTTCTCCTTTGCGTCCCGCGGTTCGATGCTTTCAACGGAGGCGAGAATGATGCTCAGAGGCGTGAGGAATTCGTGCGAGACGTTGGTGAAGAACTGGAGTTTCGCCTGGTTCACCTCCTCGGCCTTCTGCTGCTGGAGTTTTTCCATTTCCATCCTGCGGCGGAAACGGTAGCTGCTGCGTGCGATAAGGAAAGCTGCGACAATTCCCGCCGAGAGAAGCACCGCATAAATGAGGAATGCCCACCACGAGAGCCACGGATTGCCCGGGATTGCGACGACGATGCTCCGGCTTTTCCCCTCCAGAGCCTCTCCGCTTCTGGTTCCATAGACCTCGAACACATATTTCCCCGGCTTCAGCCCCTTGAAAACGGCCTTGCTGCCGCCTCCGTTCACGATTCTCCACTCCCCGGCCTCTTCCTGTCCCTGGGGATAGAGCCTGTAGCGGTAGATGTCCCCCGAAGGGTTGAGATAGTCAAAAAGGGAGAAGGATATTTCAAGGGAGGTGATGCCGCGGGTGAGACGGACCTCATCAGCAAGAGGCACATTGTGCCCGTCGGCGCTTATTCCCGTGATTTCAAGCGGGGTCCCGCCCTCTGCCACCGTGCCTGAAGGAACGCAGCTGAAAAGCCTTATTCCCTTGAAGCTTCCGAAAGCCATACAGTCTCTCTCGGGGACATAGAGGCAGGCGTTGTGGTTGAAAAAGTCGAGCCCGCCCTCGGGAGCGATGCTGCTGTAGGA
>CAVAMP010000089.1:0-4384 GCA_963589825.1 Flexilinea sp.
ACCAACACACAATTAAAACACAAACTAATATGGCTACCAAGGTTACATTGAGACAAAGGGAATTGAAGAGCGGCAAGATCACTCTTTACCTTGACTACTACCCTCCGGTTCGTGACCCTCGCACTCGCGAGTATGTACGCCACGATTATCTTGGGATTTATCTTGTGAAAAATCCTCGCGAGGGTTATGAGAAACGCTCCAACAAGGAGAAACTGCTTCAGGCAGAAGCTATCCGTGCTGAGCGCGAGCTTGCGCTGCTTAAGGGCCAGTGCGGATTTCTGGACAAAAGCGTACGCAAGATGGACTTTCTTGAGTACTTCAGGAATCTGCTGCCTGACCACGACCAGAAATGGATGCGGGTATATGACCACTTCCTGCTCTATTGCAAGGGACACTGCGCTATGGGCGAACTGACTGTCCCGTTCTGCGAAGGGTTCAGGAAATATCTGATGAATGCCAAACAGCTGCGCAACGACGACAAGACTCTCACCCGCAACTCCGCTGCAGGGTATTGGAGTACTTTCAGGGCGCTGCTGAAGATTGCCTACAAGGACAAGTACCTGCCGGAAAACGTCAATGACGATTTGGAGAAAATTGAGACTATCGAGAGCAGAAGACAGTACCTGACCCTCGATGAACTCAAGGCTCTGGCGGATACTCCCTGCAGCGAGCCTGTACTTAAAGCCGCATCTCTGTTCAGCTGTCTTACGGGATTGCGTATCAGCGACATCCTTGAACTGAAATGGGAGAATATTCAGAAGGCTCCTGACGGCGGATGGTGCATCAGATTCCTCTCCGAGAAGACCGAGGCGGAGAGTACTCTGCCGATTAGCGGGGAGGCTTACGCCCTCTGCGGAGAGAGGGGCGAGGGGCTTGTGTTCAAGGGACTCACCCGCCAGATGACCCAGTACAAGCTGCAGACCTGGCTCAAGGCTTCCGGAATCACCGGGAAGCATATCACCTTCCACTGCTTCAGGCACACCTTCGCCACGCTGCAGGTATCATCCGGGACGGATATCTATACCGTCCAGCATATGCTCAGCCACGCCAATGTGGCGACCACTCAAATCTATGCCGACATCGTTGACTCCAACAAGAGGAAGGCTGCCGACAGACTGAGAATCAACGATAACAAGGAGGATTGACTATGGCAAAACCAAAACCACATACATTCGACGAAAGCACCGACAAGCTGGCGGAGCTTGAGCAGCAGGCCTCGCAGATGAACGACAGAATCCGGGACCTCGAAATGGAGAACGAGGAGCTCAAAAGGAGTAAGTCCGAAGAAAAATCATTGAGGATTAAAGACATAGTGCAAGAAATACACAATTTCGAGCGGGCAGTCCAGGTGCGGATGCTGCTTGTCCTGCGGAAGCTGGTTGCCGACCAAGACGGAAACTGGATAGAGACGCTCAGGGCGGAAGAGGACCGGCTCTCCGATATGGATGACGGCACGCAGGAGACCTCGAAGAAGAGAACGCTCTGCTTGGGAGCAGCCACCGATCTGCTTCTGATTCTTCTGAAGAAGGCGAACATCGCTTCGTATGCCGACAATACCAAGATGGCGAACCTCATCTCTCTTGTGACCGATTACTCGAAAGACAAGATCCGGCAGAGATTGTCCAATTGCGCTCCCCTTGCCCGTCAGCACCAGCCGGAGGTCGTTGCGGCCAACCGGGTTCTCGAGAGTCTGGGTATCGATGACAGACTATCCCTAAGTAACAAGTAATCTGTAACCGGTTACAGCGCCGGTTCAAGTTCCGTATTGTATCACCTTTGTACCGTCAGGTTTGCAGAGGTGACGATTTTCGCTGCACCGCCGCTACCGGCCTGAACCCTGCAGGGACCGTAGTGCAGTAAGGTTATTCCGTGCAGGGCGATACGAAATGAATACTGTTACTTTCGAGACGCTGCCGAGCGCGGTGTCAATGCTTCTGGACAAGGTTGAAAAGATTGAGAGCAGCCTTGCCGCGATGAGCCAGCCTTCGGCCGAGTCCGCCGACAGGTGGATGAACATTCAGGAATTGATGGAGTACCATCCGGACAAGCCGGCCAAGAAGACGGTCTATGACTGGGTGACTCTGCGCAAAATCCCCTACCACAAGGACGGAAAGCGACTCCGGTTCCTGAAATCAGAGATTGACAGGTGGCTTATGAGCGCCTATCACAAGACCGAGGACGAGCTCTACGAGGAGAGTGTCCGGTTCGTCAACTCGAAGAGGGAAAGGCGGGGATGATTCATCTTGATTGGGAGAATGTACTATGGAAGAGAATCCTGTTGAAGTGATCAAAAGCGAGGTGGAGGCGAAGGTCGGGAGCCGGGATTTCGGGATGCTGACGCTGCGCACGGCCAACCGGACTCTGCAGGAGGCGGCTCTGCGACCCGACCCTGTGGACCTCTATCACGAGCTTTGGTATGAGGGCGAGGTCTGCTGCCTGTTTGCCGATTCCAATCTGGGCAAGAGCATCTATGCCGTGCAGATGGCGGATGACATCGCCCATAGCCGGAATGTGCTGTATGTGGACTGCGAACTCTCGGACAAGCAGTTCCAGCTGCGTTACACCGACCCGGCTACCGGCAAGCTCTACCAGTTCCCGGAAGCGCTCACACGTGCTGAAATCAATCCGGAGAAGATGAACCTGAAGAACTTTGAGGAGGAGATCATCAAGAACATCGAGGAGGCGGCCCTCTCCACCGGCTCCAAAGTCATAATCATCGACAACCTCACCTATCTCTGCAACAATTCGGAGAAGGGAGATGTGGCGGGGCTGTTTATGATAAGCCTGATGAATTTGAAGAAGAAGTACGGCTGGAGTCTGCTGATCATAGCGCATACGCCGAAGAGGAGCCTTACAAGCCCCATAACCCAGAACGACCTTGCCGGCAGCAAGAAGCTCTACAACTTCTTCGACTCGGTGTTCGCCATCGGCAAGTCCGCACGCGACGAGAGTCTGAGGTATGTCAAGCAGGTGAAGGTCCGGGCGGGAGCGTACAGGTACGACAGCGACAACGTCATCCTTTACGAGATTGTCCACGACAAGGAGAATGTCCGCTTCGAGTTCAAGGGTTTCGCCAACGAGAAGGAGCACCTGAAGGAGTCCGACGACAAAGAGAAGAATACCCTGCTGGAGAATGTAATGGACATTGTGGAGAAGGGAAAGTCATACCGTGACATCGCCCAGGCGCTGGGCATCAGCAAAAGTCTTGTCGGCAATCTGGTGAAGAAATCTTCTGTGTCCACACCGTCCACGCTGTCCAGTCCGGTGGACAGAATGGACACTGTGGACAGCGGGAAGGAGGAGGTGAAAGATGAAACGCTGTTTTAGTCTGCAGAAGTATGCCGGGATAAGTTCTCGGCATACCTGCCCCTCCTGCGGCGGCAAGAGGTGTTTCACTCTGTATGTTGACGAGGCGGGAGAGCCGCTGGCGGAGAATGTCGGCCGATGCGACCACGAGAGCAGCTGCGGCTATCACTACAGCCCGAAGGACTACTTCCGCGACCACCCTGAAGCGGACGGCAAGGATTGGCGTGAGACGGAGCCGGAATGGCTGAAGACGGCGCTGGAAAGGCACAAGAAGCAGGAGCGGAAGCCGCTCTGCTACCTTCCTGCGGAGCTAGTCGTAAAATCAGTCAGGCCTGACATCGTGAGTTCGTTCACTCTGTTCTTGCTGAGACTGTTCGATGACCAGACAGTCGTGAGGCTCGTGAACAACTACCGGCTCGGAGTCACGAAAGCCGGCGATGTGATCTTCTTTCAGATTGACAAAGACGGCAACTGCAGGACGGGCAAGATTATGAAGTACGACCCCGAGACCGGGCACCGCATCAAGGATGAGCAGACCAAAGGCCGCATCACCTGGGCGCACTCGCTGCTGAAGTACGCCAATGCCCTGCCCCGGGACTGGCGGCTGACGCAGTGCCTCTTCGGCGAGCATCTGCTTGCGGAGCATCCCGATAAGCCTGTCGCCCTCGTGGAATCGGAAAAGACCGCAGTCATCTGCGCCGCGATGATGCCGGAATACATCTGGCTCGCCACCGGCGGCAAGAGCCAGTTCAACGAAAGGCTCAATGTCCTGCAGGAACGCGACATCGTCGCATTCCCTGACGTGGACGGCTTCGACACCTGGACTGAAAAGGCCGCCCTGCTCCCCCACCTCAACATCAAGGTCAGCAACCTCCTCCAGAAGAACGCCACCGAGGAAGAACGCGCCCAGCACATCGACATCGCCGACTGGCTAGTAAAGTGGAATCTATAGCCCCGCCCCGCCGCCTCCACTCACCTCAACCGCACATTCCAGAAAGTCGCCAAGTACTTCAGCCCGGAATACCACTCCGAAATCCTCGCGCTGATTGAAGAGTTTGAGCTGGAGGTGTGGTGGTGA
>CAVAMP010000090.1:0-4261 GCA_963589825.1 Flexilinea sp.
CCAGTGCCTTGGGGATTTTTTACGGCCCCCTGGGCCGGCGGGCAGAAGCCCTTGTAAAGTTTCGCAATTGCGAAACTTTAGTGATTCAAAATCATTTATATCCACATAGTCCCTTGACGCCGTGGGCTACGATTTAATTGACGATATGTCAAACAGCGAGTCCGCGAACTCCTTACGGTCAAAGAGTTTGAGGTCGTCAACCCCCTCCCCGATGCCGATGTACTTCAGCGGAATCTGAAGCTGGTCCACAATCCCCACGACGACGCCGCCCTTTGCCGAGCCGTCGAGCTTTGTGAGCGCGAGGGAAGTGACCTGAGTCGCACGGGCAAATTCCCTCGCCTGCTGGAAGGCGTTCTGCCCCGTGGATGCGTCAAGAACGAGAAGCACCTCCTGAGGGCCGTCAGGGACAACTTTCGAAATCACATTACGGATTTTGGTGAGCTCGTTCATAAGGTCCACCCTGTTGTGGAGCCTTCCCGCCGTGTCGATTATCACCACATCTGCGCCCTTCGCTACGGCAGACTTCACTGTGTCGTAAGCCACGGAAGCCGGGTCAGCGCCCATTTCCTGACGGACTATGTCAACACCCGCCCTTTCGGCCCAGATTACAAGCTGGTCAACTGCCGCAGCCCTGAAAGTGTCGGCAGCGCCAAGAACGACCTTTTTTCCGGCCCGGGCAAGTTTGGAGGCGATTTTTCCAATGGTGGTGGTTTTGCCCACTCCGTTAACTCCCACAACCAGAATGACATACGGCTTCTTCGCCGGGTCAATCATTCTCTCAACCTCGCTCTTTCCCTCTTCCTCAGAAGCGCCGTCGCAGGCGCTTTTGTCCGCCTCGCCGCCCTCCGTTTTCTCGGAGTCCACTTTCAGCAGGGCCGCAATCTCCTCGCGAAGCATCGAGGTGAGCTCCTCCAGCGACATATATTTGTCGCGGCTCACCCGTTCCTCGAGGTTGTCAATAATTTTCAAGGTGGTGTCAACCCCCATATCTGTTTCTACCAGAGCCTCTTCCATTGCGTCAAGCACAGAATCGTCCACGCGCGAATGTCCCACAATCGCCCGTGAAAGCTTGTCGAAGAAACTGCGGTTGGTGTTCTTCACTCCCTTGTCAAATATGCCCATAATCTGTCGTTTGTTTCAAACTTGCAAATATACTGAAAATCCCCCATTATCACAATTCAATTTTTCGTTCTCATAAAACGAAAAAGGGTTGACCGCGATGGCCAACCCGATTATCACTCGAAGTAAAATTTACTTACTTATTTCTTGTGTGCGAAAAAGTCTTTAACTTCAGACTCCTCAACAAGAAGCTCGTTGAACACGTAAGCACCAGTCTTAGGAGACTTGTCCATACGGATGCACTTTACCATTTTCTTACCGCCCTTACCGGCAGCGAAGGTTGCGACTGCTTTCTTTGCCATAGTTTAATCCTCCTTCGTTATTTAATCTCACGGTGAAGAGTTACCTTCTTGAGGAACGGATTGTATTTCATCCTCTCAAGACGCTCTGTCGTGTTCTTCTTGTTCTTAGTGGTGATGTACCTTGAAATGCCCGGTACACCGCTTTCTCTCTGCTCGGTGCACTCGAGGATGACCTGCACCCTGTTACCTTTAGCTTTCTTTGCCATAATTCAATTCAATTAAACAAGGTTAATGTATCCTTTCTTCTGAGCGTCCTTGATTGTTGCATCGAGACCGTTCTTTTCAATATGCCTCATTCCTTTGCAGGAAACCTTGAGGGTGATGAAGCGCTGCTCTTCCTCTGACCAGAATTTCTTGGTCTTGAGGTTCAGGGCAAACACACGCTTGGTGCGCAGTTTAGAGTGAGCGACGTTGTTGCCGACCATTCTCTTTCTTCCTGTTACTTGACAAACCTTTGCCATTTTATATACGTTTTTATATTATTCAAAATTTAGCGGCTGCAAATATCGCCTAAAAAAAGCTAATTTGCAAGAGATTAAATCATTTTGAAAAATCCGACTTAAAAAATCTCCGCCATCTTACATTACCGGGGAACTTCTTGTTCCCGTCAATTGAGAGCCATATCAGGGAAGGCTTTCCGACTATGTGATCCTCGGGAACGAAGCCCCAGTAGCGCGAGTCGAGAGAGTTGTGCCTGTTGTCTCCCATCATAAAGTAGTAATCCTGCCGGAAAGTGTAGCTTGTGGCCACCTCACCGTTTATCCTTATCGTGCCGTCAGCGTCTTCCTGAAGAGTGTTTCCCTCGTAGGAAGTGATTATCCTGCGGTAGAGGGGAAGATTCTCTGAGGAGAGAGCTACTGTTTCGCCTTTTTTCGGAATCCACAGGGGTCCGAAATTGTCCCTTGTCCACTCGAAATTCTCCGCAAACGGGAAAATGGTCTTCCAGGAGTCCGGATAGTCAGGCGGGTAGGAGTCAATGTTCTCCTCGACGCTTTCCACGCCCGGAAGGCTCCTTACCTCCTCAACCATAGCCTCCGTAAGAGGCATTGCCGGATAGCCCGGAAGGGAGGGGTCGAACCAGAGTTCCGACTTGTTGAGACCGATTTTGTCGAGGTGGCGGGAGTTTATCCGTCCTCCGCCGGTGGTGACGCAGTAGCTGTTCTGCATTCCTGAGAGGCGTTTTTCAGCCTCGGAGTTTACGAATACGGTGCCGTTTCTGACCTCGAGAGTGTCACCTGCAATGGCGACGCATCTTTTGACATAGTGGTCTTTCTTGTCGGAAGGACGGACCTTCACAGGACCGAAATTCTTCAAAGTGTATTCGCGGCCGTAAAGCCTGCAGAGCATATAGTAGTCGTCGGCCGGGGCCTTGACAAGAACCGTATCTCCGTTCGGAAAACCGAAAACCACGCAATCGCCTCTTTTTACGCTCCCGAGGCCCTTGAGCCTTCTGTATGGGCGCTGCCACGCTGTCGAATAGGACTCTTTGCTTCCTATCGTGTTGTGGGTGAAGGGGATGGTCAGCGGGGTCTGCGGCATCCGGGGACCGTAAGCGAGCTTGCTCACGAAAAGGTGGTCGCCGGTGTACAGCGTGCTTTCCATTGAGGATGAAGGAATCTTGAACGCCTGAAAAAAGAAGATGTTGATGAATGTCACCACTACGACTGCGAAGATGATTGCATCCAGCCAGTCAAGGGCCGCATTGTGTTTTTCTCCCTCCTTGTATTCCTTTTTCCAGAAAAGCCATTTGACTTTCCTGGTGATGAAAAGGTCAAAAATGATTGCAAGGCCGAGGAGCCACCACCAGTTTCCGAGCCAGACCACCCACAGCACATAGAGCAAAGCCCAGAATGAGAACTTCACCCAGCGGTTGTGGAAGAATTCCTTCAGGCTCATCATCTGACTATTTTACAGAGTTGATGATTGCTTCGAAAGCCTTCGGATTATTCATAGCGAGGTCAGCGAGAACTTTGCGGTTGAGTCCGATGTTCTGCTTTGCGACCTTACCCATAAACTGCGAATAGGTCATACCGTACTGACGTGCGGCAGCGTTGATTCTCTGGATCCAAAGTGCGCGGAATGAGCGCTTCTTTGCCTTGCGGTCACGATAGGCGTAAGTCAAACCTTTTTCGTAGGTGTTCTTCGCTACCGTCCAGACATTTTTTCTTGACAGGAAGTAACCGCGGGTCTGTTTGAGGACCTTCTTGCGGCGAGCCCTTGAGGCTACAGAATTTACCGATCTTGGCATAAATTTAACTGTGTTATGGAGGCAGTGTCCTGCTTTGGAGGATCTTTTCTACTGCGTTCCAAGTTTAACATAAAAAATAATAGGAGTAAGCAATTCAAAATTACCTTAGCAAGATTTGAGATAGATTTTTGAGGATAGATTTATTTTTGAAGAGGGAGTTTAGCCACAGCTAAATGACCGATGAAAAAATAAATATAGACCAAAAAGATGCTCAAAGATGATAAGAGAATTTTTAATTGATTACTATAGTGCCAACAAAGCTTTAACTCTCTTTACATCCGGAGCTGCAACGATTCCGAAGTGAGTCAAATTTCTCTTCTGCTTTTTGGTCTTCTTTGTGAGGATGTGGCTCTTGTAAGCGTGCTTCCTCTTGATTTTTCCCGTTCCGGTAAGTGCAAAGCGCTTTTTTGAACCGGAGTTGGTTTTCATTTTTGGCATAGTTAAATAATTTAACTTGTTAATAATAAATATGTATATCCATAAAGGACATTCCTACGAGTAGGCTGGCATAAAAAGATGCAGGGCGAGGCTTGCGGTGAAGCCCAATACCGGAGCAACCTTGGGGTTGTGAGGATTTGGGCAAGGCGCGTAA
>CAVAMP010000091.1:0-4118 GCA_963589825.1 Flexilinea sp.
AATCGATATTTTCTTCATTTATTCTCTAAAGTTAGTCAGCGAGGAATGTCACCTCAAAGCTCTTTATCTTAAGATATACCACCCAATCTGGGGTTTTAATGTTGAACCAGCTCAGGGTGTCATCATCGTTGAGGACCGTACTTGTATAGTATCCATCTGCACCTGTAGTATATGATGCCGAAGCAGGATCGCTCCAAGTTGTCCCGTTTGAAGAAAGTTGCATACGGCATTTCGCATAAGAACTTGCCCTGTTATAATTGTCTGCAACAACAACGAATTTTGAAATTTCACCGATGGCCGATGTACATTTAATCTCAGACTGCTTGCTATAGGACTTGGTAGCGACGGTGAAATACTCATCAGTGGCGATGGAGTAGTTGATATAAGTAAATGTGACAGGAACTGCAAGAGTCTTCCCGCCGGCTGCTTTCGCATTGAAAGATGCGTTCAGCGCGATATAATCATCCGTAGCCTCAGCTCCGTCAAGAGCCGCGTCGATGGCCGCCTTCACGTCTGCCGCAGTAACGGTGAGCGTGTATTCAACGGCTGTCGCGCTCAGCTGCGTAACCGTGATTGTAGCCGTTGACTCGGCAAAGCCGACAGCCTTGACAGTTATGACACCTGTTCTCTTCGCGCCGGCATTCTCAGCGACGGTAATATTGACCTTATCGCTCGCATAATTTGCGCTAAGCCAAGATGATGCATCTTCGGCAACGCTCACTGTAGGGTCGCCCGTAGCGGCAGTGACCTTGCAGTCGATGCTCTGGGTGCCAGCGTCCTTAGCCACTTTAATGGCTGTCTCGCCAAGAGTGATTTCAGGAGCCGGATTTATTTCGACGCTCCCAAGATATGGAATGCAATATTTGTCTGCGGAGAAGTTGTCAACCGTAAGTACGAGCGAACCGGTTTCGCTTTCAGCAGTGGTATTGAAAAAGACAGACTGTCCGGCTGTGCTTGAACCGTCTCCGGTAATCGTAGCTTTCCCGAGTTCGACTGTCTTGGAACCGTTGACAACGCTTATGGTGAAATCAGCTGTAATGTCAGCGGTATTGATACCAAGATTCATCTTCACAGCCTTCATCCCGCTGAAGTATGCATCAGATGAAAGGACAATCTTGCTTACCTTCTGGGTGGCAAGTTTCTGCTTGTACCCTTCGGAAGTATAGAGATAGCTGCCGGCAGCGTTTTGCTCTCCATTAGGGAAAGAGAGCGAGAAGTTCATCTTATCCATTCCTGTGTCGCCCCAAGCCTTGCTGTCTGACGAAATGCACTGGCTGGAAGTAAATTTAGTCATAGTCCAGGACTTCCCGGAAGCGATTGTCACATCGTGGGAAACGCTGGTGTCAGCCGCTTTGTAGTTCACAGTCGGAGTGGCAATCTCTCCGCGCTTAATCTGAAGACCCTTGCGGGAGAAAGTAAGGTCAGCCCTGCCTGTCACCACGGTAATCTCCACGTCATACTCGCCGGGTTTAGCCGCAAACCACGCCACATAGTCCTTAACCGCAGTTTTGCCGTCTCCCTTGAGAGTAATCACGCTTTTCTTTGTATACGGTTTGAGCTCATATTCACCGACTTCCTTGGTAACATCAATATAGAAGCGGCCGGCAATCACCTGATCATCGCCCACGGCTTTGATGCTTACGGACTTCACGACAGAATTTGCATATTCTGACGGAACGCCGGCGAAATTGATTTTACCGTAACCGAAAAGATGCGCAAACTGTGCATTGCCGTTTTCATTAGTTACATCATACTCCTTTCCTGTGGAGTAATCATATTCCGCGCTCTGATTGTACTGGATTGTAGTCGGCTTGAGAACCATCACATTGGCCTTAGGTGCCCAGGAAGTCTGCGTAGCAGCTGACTGGTCGTCCGGGAGAGTCACAATCCAGTTGGTGAGAAGGTCGCCGTCAGTGTCTTCAGTAGTCAGATAATAGGTATAGAGAGCATCTGTCGGGAAAACGCCATAGAGGCAGTACTCGTCTGCCTTGTTTGCCTCGGTGATGCTATAGAATGTGCCGTTGAAAACAGGCTCCGCAGCTGCGGCATCGGCGATTTTAAAAGTCGAATAGTAGTATTTAGCAGAATACTTAACAGTTGTGGCGACAGGGATAGCCCTTGTCGGATTGTCTGTTTTTGCGATTGCTCCGTAGAACTTGTCGCCGGAAGCGAAAGTTATATGTTTGTCCCCGTCAAAGGAAGCCCTTGTGGCACCGTTTTCAGCGGCGACCTTCACGCTGACGGAGATGTTGTTGCCGCCATCGGCAGCTTCCGGCGCGATTTCAGCTTTTGAGCAGCCGGCAAGCACTGCAAGCGCAGCTACGATATATGCGATTTTTTTCATTTTTATTCTCATTTAACTGATTACCACTCTGTGTAAGGATCTGAATCCGAGATGATTACTCCACCGAATGTTCCGTACTCGTTTTTCTTCACCACGATGTACTGGGCTGAGTACTGTGAGTCTGAGTTGCGCACTGCCTTGACGAGGATGTAGCCGTTCTCGATTGACTTGGGAGCGGTGACGGTGACTGTCTTTGCGGCGGTGTCAATTTCGGCCTCAAAATTCTTGGACTCCACAATGACGTAGGTGGTTTCGTCAGCGCCGGTGAGAGTGTAGCCAAAAGTGTAGGTGCCTTCCGGTTCGATTGCCACTTTATAGTTCTCGACCTTGATTACAAGGTTCTTGAGGATGGAGATTGTCTGCTCGCCGAGAGTGAACTTGTAGGCTGCGTCGGTCTCTTCCATAGTAAGGGTAGGAGCAACGGTGCCGCTTACAGGGACATCGTTCCAGGTCTCTCCGTCGAAGGAAACTTTCCAAGTGTCGTTCTCAATCTTGAACTGAGGGGTGAGGCCGTCCTTTCCGTTTGTGCCGTCAGCACCCTTCACAGGGACATTCTCCCCGTTGTATTTAAGAAGTTCGCCGTTGACGGTCCAGTAGCTTACTCCGTCAACCTCCTGCACTCCGAGAACAGGGGTTACGCCGTCCTCTCCGTTCTCTCCGTTCTCTCCGTCTTTTCCGTTGGAGATGGTGGCAACGGTTCCGTCGCTGAAATTGATGGTGTAGAAGCCATCTTTCTCAACAACTGTTGTGATGGTCACTGCGCGGGCTGAAGCCGAAAGCAGCTGCTCAATGGAGTTGACATTGGCGGTGACTTTCTGCTCAAGAGCCGCCACCTTGTCTTCGAGGACCCCTACTCTGTTTTCGAGGTCCTTTGTGCAGGAGCAGACAAGCGCCGCCGCTGCAACAAATGCGAACAATACTTTTTTCATATTACTTTGAATTTGATTGATTTTTCTTTATAAAATTTAGAACGAGAGAATCGGGTAGCAGGTCACCGCATCGTCAAGCCAGGTCAGGTAACCTGCGAACTGACCCTGTTTCTCCGCAGTCTTGTCCTTGGCCGAGCCAAGCCAGAAAACTCTGCAGCTTTCCGTGTCATACTGCCCGCAGCACAGGAAGTAAAAATAACTGAAGCCGTCTCTGTCGCGGTCTCCGTTCATATTCTCCTTCATATAGGACGGCACTTTTGACCAGTGGGAATTAAGTTCCGCTATAGGGTCCGAAGTGAGATCGATGAAGCCGTTTGTCGCCCCGTTGCTGCTGTAGTAAGAGATGTCCCCTTCATATCCTGACAGCACGCTGAGGAACTGCGCGAGTTCTTCGCCGCCGAGGTTCGCAAGCAGGTCCCAAACCTGTCCGCTTGAAGGAAGATACCATCCGGAGGTGCTTGCAGGAGCGGCAGTAAAGCCCCTTGTGGTCCAGTCGATTGCAGGGAACTGCTCAATCTGGTCGCCGGAATACTTGTCGCAGATTCCTTTGGTGGCTGAATATCCGTTGATGTCGCTATAGTAGGATGTCGCCAATGTTCCTCTCTTTACGCAGGAAAGGTTGAGCTCGCTGAGAGTTGTGAACTTGGTAAGCGAATCAGGAGTCTCGTACTTGTTGTTAGGGTCTTTCTGTGCGAGAGGTTTATAGGCCCTCTTGAGACTCATAACAAGTCCGTGTTTATATCCGAGCGCCCTTTCGGTCGCTGAAATGCGGGAGGTGTCCGTCTGGAATACGATGCCGATTACGGTCTTGCCCTCCTCCGGGGCAGGACGGTCGTCTCCGGTGC
>CAVAMP010000092.1:0-4103 GCA_963589825.1 Flexilinea sp.
CTCGGTAGCGATGCTGCTGTAGGAGATGGAGGAGAAATCCCCCGAAGGGTCGCAGACAAAGGAAAGAAGGGCGGCGGAAGTCGTGACCCAGAGCCTTCCGTGAGGGTCCTCGGCGATGTTCGTAATGCCCTGACCGTCAAGGATCACGAAGGTTTCCTCCTTCCGGAATGAGTTTCCGTCGTCGCAGAGGCGGTAGAGTCCGTTCCAGGTGGACCCGGCCCAGATCCGGCCCTGTGAGTCCGCAAGTATGCAGTTGAAGCTGCCCGTGCCTCCGCACTGAGCTGTGGGATAAAGTCTTACGCTTCCCTCCCCCGTGCAGCGGATTATTCCGTCGTATGCCGTCGCAATCCAGACATCCCCGCTGACCGGGTTCACAGAGAGAGCGGATATTTTTCGATCAAGTCCCGGAAGCCCTCCGGATATGGAGCTGAGGGACCTTACCCCGAAACTCTCGCCGTCCATCACATACACGCCCTCGCGGGTGCCGATCCACACATTCCCCTCCCTGTCTTCGGCGAGGGCGGTTATGCAGTCGTTCCCGAGAGCGGGGCAGGTCGTGGAGCTCACGACGCGGGTCTCCCCGGTGGAAGGATTATAGATCCAAAGTCCCTTGTCATAGCTGCCGAAGGCGATTTCCTCCCCGGAGCGGAGAGGGAGCATAGCGTCGAAGTTGTTGGTGTACTGAAGGCCCTCAAAGCCGCGGATGTCCCGGTAGCCCCGGAAACTGCCGTCCTGGGAATTGAGCCGCACCATCCCGTGCCCGGAAATGCCGAGCCAGAGGCTTTGCGGAGTTTCCCTGAGAAGGCTGCGGACCGAACTCGTGCTGTATTGACGCCTGATTTGGGAGAGGTCCACCAGAGAGTCGTCTCCGTCCTCAAGCGGAAAACTCTCCGCCTTGCACACGACTCCGCCGAACATCGACACCCACATACTGCTGTCGAGGGTGCAGAGAACGCAGTTCACCTCGTTGAAAGGAAGACTTCCCGGGGCGGTGGAAGGAGAATAGTTCAGAAAACGGTCTTTATCATATCCCCCATTCAAGGCCTCCGCAGGGGCGTTTTTGCCCGCTCCAGCATCCGAATAAGGCAGGATGCTGAGGCCGCTCCGACTGCCCACCCAGAGGTTCCGCTCAGGGTCAAGCGAAAGAGCGTAGATTACGTCATCCAGAAGGCTGTCGCTCCGGGATGGGCTGTGGCGGAAGCGCCTGTATTCAAGGGATGGGGTGTACCCCGGGGTGATTTTCGCCTTCAGAAGCCCCCGTCCCCAGGTCCCTATCCAGAGATTGTCCTCGGAGTCAGAAGCGAGGACGTAGGCGCTGCGAAGATTTTCCTCCGGGTAGGAATAGAGCCTTCCGGAGTTCATATCGTAGCGGAAAAGTCCTGAGGACCAGGTGGTTATCCAAAGAAAACCGTAGCGGTCGATAAGAAGGTCTATTACATCGGTGACATATTTTCCTCCGCCTTCCCCGGTGCGGAAATCCATCCGGGTGAATGTGTCGGAGTCCGCGTCCTTCCTGTACACTCCCTTGTCGCCGCCGATCCACACCCTTCCGAGCGAATCCCGCTCCATATCCGCAACGTTTATGTGCCCGGTGAGAGAGTCGTCAATCGCCGCGACATCCCCCGTCGCGGGGTCGAGCCTCATAAGCCCCCTCTCCGTGCCGAGAATCATCTTGCCGGACTTCTCTTCGATTATGCGCCGGAGGTAGCCGTCGGCCTTGCCGCCCTCGTGGTCGAGGGGATAGGGCCGCATACGGTAGCCGTCGTAGCGGACAAGAGAACTGTAGGAAACAATCCAGATGTAGCCCCGCGAGTCCTGATAAAGAGTGGAGACATCGCTGAGGGTTATGTTGTCATCGTAAACGGTCCTGAAGCGGAGGTTATCGGCGCCTTCGGCAAGGGTCTGAGCCGGGAAGGCCCCCCAAAGAATTGCGGAAAGCATCAGAAGGGCAAGTATGCAGCCGGACTTTTTCATCAACGCGTCTGTTTGTGTTAAACTTTTCGGCCGAGCCTCAAACGGTCCCGATGAGTCCTGTCGAGGGTGGGGACGGCAAAATGCCTTGCCACCACACCTCCTACTCGATGTCGGTGTAGGAATACCAGTTCTTTATCTCAACCCCGGGAACAATCTCCGCGCTGTGGGTGTAGGTGAATTTTTCACCCCCTACGAAGCCCGCCGCGCTCACAACTGCCTTTCTCTCAACGGTGAAAGGGCCCGTGTAAAGGGCGGAGGAAGCGGTCGGGGCGGAGCCGTCGAGAGTGTAGCGAATCTCGGCGGACGTGTTCTCGCAGTCCAAAGTTACGCAACTTAATCCGTTTTCACAAACCCGGGAGGTAATCTCAGGTTCGTCGTGGAGGTCGTACGGGCGGATGCCCCTTTCCCTGAGGGAAGGAAGCTGGGCGTTCACCCTCGCTTTGAAATTCTCCCAGTCCTTTTTGGACGGATCTGCCCAGGCAAGCTCCGACACGGCAAGAAGCCGCGGGAACATCATATATTCAAGGTGCTCGTCGTCCGGGATATATTCTCTCCAGGTGCTGCCCTGAACCCCGATCACATTGTCCGCATTCTCCGGAAGGATGAACCCGATTGTGTCCACATCGCGCGGCCCTCCCTTTATTATGGACTCGTTATAAACAGCCTCCTCCTCGCAGACGGGCTGAGGGATGAAGGAATACATCTTTTTCAGAGGGCTGTAGCCGTACATAGCCTTCTTCTCGTATTTCGGAACGGCCTGATACCAGTCGAAATAGAGCACCTCCCCCGGGGTCATCACCGAGTTCAGTCCCCTGTTCGCCGCCTCGATTCCGCCCTTCTGGCCGCGGTAGGAATAGACATAAGTATCTTTCTCAAGGTCTTGATTCTTAAGGATTTCGTCCCATCCGCCCATCGTGCGGCCGTGGCTGAGGAGGAATTTCTGCAGGCGGGAAATCGCATAGCACTGAAGCTCATCCAGCGAACCCATCCCCTCTTTTTCCATCAGCGCCCTGCACCTCGGACAGGTCTTCCAGGCTTTCTTGCGGGCCTCGTCGCCGCCGATGTGGATTACCTTTGAAGGGAACAGCTCCAGAAGCTCGCCCAGAACCGTCTCGGCAAACTTGTAATACTCCTCGTTCGCAGGGCAGAACTCCCCGTTTCCGTAGCGCGTCCCGGTGCAGTTAAGCGAAGGATAGGCCGCGAAAACCGCCTCAGAATGTGCCGGCATATCGAATTCCGGGATTATGTTTATGTACAGCGAGTCGGCGTAGCGCACCACTTCGCGGATGTCGTCCTTTGTGTAGAATCCGCCGTAGGCCCCCGGAGTGTCGGCAGTGCAGAAAAGGCTCTCGGGCATCGCGTTCCACTTGTCCCAGTCCTTTTCCACTCTCCACGCCCCGACCTCGGTCAGAAGCGGATAGGCGTCAATCTGCACTCTCCAGCCTCCGCCGTCGGTAAGATGCCAGTGGAAGTTGTTGAATTTGTAGAGGGCCATCTCGCGAAGAATCTTCTTGACCTCCTCAACGGAAGAAAAATGTCTCGAAGCGTCAAGATGCACTCCCCTGTAGGCAAATCTCGGACGGTCCTCAATGCGGGCGCAGCGAAGGCCTTCGGGGGTGCGAAGCTGCCGGAGAGTCTGCATAGCGTAGAATATGCCCGCGGAGTCAGCCGCAGAAGCCTTCACGCCCTTTTCCGACACCTCCAGACGGTAGCCCTCCGTTCCGAGTTTTTCTCCCAGGGAAGGCCTCAGAGACACCTCCACGCCCTCCGTGCTTCCGTCAGCGGGGACATCCGCCCCGGTGTAGAAGCCCTCATAATAATGGGCGCTTAGCGGCGCAGGCACGACGAAGTTATACTCGACTTCCCGTTTCCCGCAGGAGGCCAGAAGAAGCAGAGAGGCCAAAACAACGATATGTAAACGATATTTCATCTTAAAATTACGCGAAGATATGTGCGGGGGAGATGGTAGCGGATTAGTTTACCAACCTGTATTCTGAATCAAGTTCGGATTCTTATGCCTCTCGTTCTCGGAGATAGGATACCAGTACATCTTGTCGTTCCAGTAGCGAGAAGCGACTGTCTTTCGGGTGGAAGTGTAGGTATTGTCGCCCGAACGGACGATGTAAAGG
>CAVAMP010000093.1:0-4033 GCA_963589825.1 Flexilinea sp.
TTTTAGGCGGCAAACGCCGCGATAAATCACAAGTAATAACAGACTACGTGGAGGGCAAGCAGACATTGGATCAGCTTGCCCTAAAGTATGGCGTGTCCGAGCGGACAATACGTCGTAATCTGGAAGGGATGAGGTATGTCCAGGTAACCGAGTTTGTCGAAATGCCCGCCTCCGTGCGTTTTGTCCACAGAAACCGGCCTTTTTGTGGAGAAAGTTTCATCGCAGTTCAGTTTCTCCACAAAACCCCGCACTTTCGTGGACAAATCACGGGGACCGGCACCGCCGCCGGAAAATACGACCTCCGGCGGCTAAAGATCGGGCGCTGCGGGGGGCCCTGGTAAAGGCCCTCCTCGCGCCCGACTTTTGCCCTGTCTTCCTACTTTTTGTCCACCCGGCAAAAATGACGAGTAAATCACCCTACTTTTTGTCCAGATAACCAAAAAATAGAGCCATTGGCCGGTCTAAGTGGAGGCGTAACCAGGACCCCTCCCCGCTACTCCAATGACTCTATCTGCATCAAGGTGGTGTATTGAATTAACCTGCGAGATTATTTGTATTTCAGAAAAAAATCTTATCTTTGCATCAGAGAACGGATCTATGCAACATGAAGTCTTAAGTTCCTACTTGAGCGGTTAGTAGTGTTGGTGGGTCCTTTCTTTGTTTTATAGCATATCCTTTCTGAGTTTGGCAGGAACAAAACGCCAATGTCTGTAGGGAGTACTCCAACGGCTCTTAGCGGTATCCGGGCTTGTGTTTTCCTCAATTCTGAAGATTTCCACTCCATCGGCATCCTGAATCAGTTCCAGGATATGATTGAACAAGGCTTCCTTTGCCTTGGTCTTTTTCCCAGGCTCCGTGGCACCGAGAGGTATTTCCAGATGCAGATTGTTCAGCCGGAAGGCCATTGCGCCCAAAATGATGTCCATACATTGCTGGATAGAGTGCTTGTGCGAGTCAATCTCGGAAATATCATCGTGCTGGATTCTGATGTTGGCTTTCTTGAACTGCTGCAACTCCTGCAGATAGCATAAATGAGCCTTGAAATCATCATTCTGCTCCCTGGTGTCAGGGATTTCGTCAAAGAATAATTTCAAATTAATGGCTTCATCCTGATATTCATCACGATAGGGCAATCCGAATGCGTGCTTGATGAATTGATAGTAGAGCAGGTGGTACTGCATAGACTCACTCTGCTCGTGGATTATCTGATCGGTGGCCTGGAACATTATCCGAACCTTGATTTTACCCTCCTTGATGAATCTGAAATACAGATCCATCATATCCTTGTACTTATCCAGGTAGTTTGCCGAAACTTTTGTCCACTTGATTTCACAAAGAAGGTTCAGGTCCCTTTTCCTGGCATCAAGCGCTTCCTTCACCTCAATATAATCCTTGCTCCTCACAAGCGCTCCTCCGTAGAAATGGGAGAAGAACTGTCCCTTCGAAAGGGATTCATCACAGTAAATAAGATAATCCATAACCATTTTTGTCTTGTGCAAAAGTACTCATATTTCTCGACTATCCCTCACCCTCTTTGGTATTCTTGGCACTCTTTGGGTAGAGCCGCGCTCTGACAACCATTGTCCCTATAGAAAGTCCTCTAACCTCAATTTCTCGCTTGGATTCCAGTTCTCGAGGATGTCGGCGAGGTCGAGGCCGGCGGAGCGCATCTCGGGAGTGGAGTGGCGGGAGAGCCAGATGGAGAGGTGGCAGCCGCGGAGGGCGGGGATGTCTCTGGCTTTTTCGGCCCAGTTGTCTTCAGCGCCGAGGTCGGGAAAGAGGATGATGTTTCTTCCTTTCAGAGGTTCGCAGGTTTCCGGGCGGAGGTTGGTGATGCCGCCCGTGGCGAAGAAGAGGGTGTCAGGGAAGAAGATGCTGGCGATGACGGCGGTCTTTTCGGCCTCAACGATGCAGACGGTGCGGGTGTCGGGAGTGAGCAGATGGAGGCCGAAGAGGCATTGGCGGAGATGGAAGTCGGTGAACTGGGGCTGGTGATGGACCCAGGAGACTCTGCTCTGCGGGGATTTTACACGGTGGCCGGTGTGGTAGTCGTAGAGCATAATCTTGCCTGTTCTTACGCGCTGCTGTTCATCAATCTGCCAGAAGACGGTAGCACCGGGCCATAGGTCGTGGGTGCCGACTTTGTAGCGGAGCAGCTGGGTGAGCACTTCCGGGCAGCGGAAGCGCTCGCGCAGCCAGACATTGAAATTATTGAACGCAAAGCGTTCCAGTGAATCCTCAACCATCTGTGGATTGATGACGGAGAAGGTGTTCGGAGCTTTCGGTTGGCGGAACTCGGGCTTCGGAAACCAGTACGGTTTCTGAGGTTTGGCTCCGCCCTCGGCGAAGTAGTCGCGGGGCTTCTTGTGGTAGCCGCAGCTGCACTCGCGGTCGCAGCGGCCGACGTCGTCGGCGAGGTATTCGCCGGTCTCGGTGTCGATGTAGCGGACGAAAGTCATCTGTCCGCAGGCGGGGCAGGGTTTCTTGCGGTTGTTGCCGCTGCAGTGTTCCAGGGTGTAGCGGTAGTTTTTATTGTCGTTTTGCATTGGATGTCAGTTTATTATTGGCGGTAGCCAAGTGAATGTTATCGTATATTAGCCGCCAATTTGACCGAGCACAAAATAAGACAAAGAAAAAACGTAATTTTGTGTTCGTATGGGAAACGGAAGAAAATCAGCGAAGTTCAAGAGCACAGCGGTTCTGGGACTTCTTCGTGGCGAGTCAGCAGAGGAGCTGAGCCGCAAGTATGGTATAACGATGGCGGAACTCTCCGCCTGGCGTGACGAGTTCATTGAAAACGGGACACAGGGCTTCAAGAAGAATCCCGAAGAGTCCAAGTTGGCAAAGGCAGAGCGCCGCATAGGACAGCTGGAGATGGAACTGGACCTTGTAAAAAAAAAGAACGCCTTGGTCGCGAAACTAAGAAAAGGATAGTATCCATCCTGTCCGAAGAAGTATACGAGAAGACTGGAGATCGGTATCCGACAAGCATGATTCTCCGCGTTGTGGGGTGTTCCAGCGGGAACTGGTATGGCAAAAAGGCTTCTTCTTCGCCGCAGAAACGTGGACCAAAACCCCGACTGAATGATGAAGAGGTGCTTGCCGCCATCCATGAGGCGATTAAGGAATCTCCGTTTGTAAGCGAGGGATACATTAAAATCTGGGTCAGAATGTGCCGGGCTGGGAATCGTGCAAGCAAGGACCGTGTGCTGAAGATTATGCGGGAGAATGAGTTGTTGAGCCCATACCGCCACGACAAAGCCACGGTCAGAGTCCGTAAGCATGAAGGCAAGATTGTCCAAGACAAGCCTGACCTGCTGTGGGGCACGGATGGCAAGAAGTTCTTTGTGGAAGACATAGGCTGGTGCTGGTTCTTTGGCGTCATAGATCACTTCAATGATGAACTGATATCGTGGCATACCTGTAAGCGGGGAACGCGATATGAGGCGATGGAGCCCGTGAAAACTGCCGTGAGGAAGCGCTTCGGGACTGTAGAGAAGGATGTTTGCAAGGGCACAGCCCTCAAGCTCCGCAGCGACCACGGCTCCCAGTATGACTCAAACGACTTTATGACAGAAATGAAGTTCTTGGGGTTGAATATGTCTAAGGCTTACGTACGGCAGCCGGAATGTAACGGCTGCATAGAAAGGTTCAACAGGACGCTTGAAGAGGAAGTGTTCAGTCTTCATCACTTCAAGACACTGGAAGATGCCAACGAGGCCATTCGCAAGTTCGTTGAAAACTACAACCGGCAATGGTTGATTTATAGGCTCGGGTACAAATCCCCGCTCGAGTACAGAGAAGAGTTCGAGAGGAAGGTGGCGTAAGCCTCCATACTCTATGAAAAACTTCTCAGGGGTAAGCCTCGGCGGCTGGGGCAGAATGCCCCATTGAGCCGATTGATGAAAATAAGATTAAAATTTGCTCGGTTTTTACCGGCTAAAACGGTAGAATTTCCAGCCTATCGCAATGTCAATATCCTCACTGAATCGCTGAATCAGTCCCCAACCCTTACTCAATGACGTACCACCTT
>CAVAMP010000094.1:0-3823 GCA_963589825.1 Flexilinea sp.
GGGTTCCGCGATGTGGCGCCAGAAGATATCGACCTTAAGGAACCGGTGTTCATCTGTTTCGATGGGCTTCCGGTTCCATTTTTTATGGATTCGTTCACTCCCCGCGGCTATGACAAGGCCATCGTGCATCTGACGGGCATCAAGACGCTCGCGGATGCCGAAGAAGTCGTGGGCCGGGAGGTGTTCGCGGAAGTGGAGGATTCCGGTGACGGCGATGAGTCTCTGGAGGATTTCATCGGCTGGAAGCTTTACGACGGGTCCCGGCTGGTGGGTGAAATCTCTGATATTGAGGATATTCCGGGGAACCCTTGCGTGTATGTGGGGGAGGCGATGATTCCTCTGCACGAGGACTTGATAGTTTCCGTGGACCCGGAGCGTCAGGAGATCCGGATGGAATTGCCGGAGGGGCTGGTGTAATATGAATATTCCCGTTCATATCACTCCTGAGATGAAGATGTCGGCGCTGCTGGATGCGGTGCCGGCGGTGATCAATGTGCTTTCGAGGATGGGTGTGAGTCTGGGCTTCGGGGAGGCCGACATCGCGCAGGTGTGTGAACTCAACGGCTTGAATGCCAATACTTTCGTGCTGATCTGCAGGGTCTATTCCGATGATTCTTTCGAGCCTGCCGAAAGCGACCTGGATGGTGTGGAGGTTCGCGACGTCGTGAAGTACCTGAGGGCTTCGCACGCCTACTATCTGGATGTGGCGTTCGAGAGGCTTTCTTCTGAGATTCAGTCACTTATGACTCCTTGCGGGGAGGCCCTGAGAAAGGTCGTCCAGAAATTCCTTCAGGATTACGGGGATGAGCTCCGCAAGCATTTCCAGTTCGAGGAGAACGAGGTGCTGCCGTATGTGGAAAAACTCCTCGACGAGGGACTTTCGGATGATGTCCGGATAGAGGACTTCGAGGATATGCAGGACGATGTGGAAGAGAAAATCGATGATCTGAAGAATCTGGTAATGAAGTCATTGCCTGTGGAATGCGATGCCGAGTTGCGCTCGCGCCTGCTGTTTTTCATCTATTCGCTCCAGAGCGACCTCTCCCGGCATTCGACCATAGAGGACTGCATTCTCGTGCCGGCAGTGCGGCAGATCGAGGGACAGGCTTCGGCGAAAACGCATCGCCGCAGGGAGTCGCAGGAGCTGACAGACCGCGAGAAGGAGATTCTCGTGAGCGTCGCCAAAGGTATGCTGAACAAGGAGATAGCCGACCAATACGGCATTTCCATCTATACTGTCATTTCGCATCGCAAGAACATTACGCGCAAGACGGGCATCAAGTCCGTGCCCGGCCTGACGGTCTACGCTCTGCTCAACGGTCTGGTGGATGTAAAGTCGTTTGAGTAGTTATGGGCGCGGAAGTTTCTGATAATCTTGCTGTTCCGGAACAGGAACCTTGCTTTGGGCATTCTGTTCCCGCAGGCCTTGCGGCCAATACTTCAGCGGACTCTCCGATTCAGCCGTGTGCCGATGCCGAGATTTTTTCTTCGGCCGCCGGAGCGGCCAGTCCTGACGCGACTCAGGCGGCTCCGACTCCGCAGAATGCTGAGTGCCGGCAGTCTTTGGCGGCCGCCGGGGCGGCCAATCCTGTCCCTCCCTCCCCGCGCGGGAGCGCGGTCGCTCCGAAGGAGCGGCATTCTTCCCTGAAGCTGGAGGTGCCGGGAGGGGCGCGGAGGGTGCTGCTGCACGCCTGTTGCGCGCCGTGCTGCGGGGCGATTGTGGAGTGCCTTCAGGAGAACGGGATAGAGCCGGTGATATTTTTCTCAAATTCAAATATTTATCCGCTCAGTGAGTACGAACGCAGAAGGGCGGAATGTGAGCGGTGGGCGGCCGCGCGCGGCGTGGTATTCGTCGGAGACGAATACGATCACGCCGCCTGGCGCGAAGCCGTCCTCGGGCTCGAGAACGAGCCCGAGCGCGGCCGCCGCTGCTCCGCGTGCTTCCGTTTCCGCCTCCTCAGAGCCGCTCAATACGCTGCCTCTCACGGCTTTACGGTCCTGACAACCTCCCTGGCCTCCTCCCGCTGGAAAAATCTCGACCAGGTTAACGAGGCTGGATTGGACGCGTCAGCGGCCGGGCAGAACCTGCTCTGGTGGCCGCAGAACTGGCGCAAGGGCGGGCTTCAGGAACGCCGCGACCAGATCATCCGCGAACAGAACTTCTATAACCAGCTCTACTGCGGCTGCGAATTCTCCCTCGCCACTTCCCCCGCCATTGCCCGCCAAGCCGCCGAAACTGATTCCCAATAACCCGCTCCGCCTTGCCGCCCGGCCACAGTTGCCGCAACTTGTCCGTAAAAACAGCCATTTCTCCGGACAAAATTCCTCCTGCCATAACTTGTCCGTAAAAACCGCCATTTTCCGGACAAAACTTCCTCCTGTCATAACTTGTCCGTAAAAACCGCCATTTTTCCGGACAAACTTCCTCCTGCCACAACTTGTCCGTAAAAACCGCCATTTCTCCGGACAAAACTTCCTCCTGCCATAACTTGTCCGTAAAAACCGCCATTTCTCCGGACAAAACTTCCTCCTGCCACAACTTGTCCGTAAAACCCCGCCATTTTCCGGACAAAACTTCCTCCTGCCGCAACTTGTCCGTAAAAACCGCCATTTCTCCGGACAAACTTCCTCCTGCCATAACTTGTCCGTAAAACCCCGCCATTTTCCGGACAAACCTCATTCCTTTCAAGGTTTGTCCGCCAGAAAACGTTTTAGCCCGGACAAGTCGGAGTTGCTCTGAGGTTTGTCCGGAGAAAAACGTTTTTCTCCGGACAAGTTACTAAACCTTAGAAGTTTGTCCGTAAACCCCGCCTGTTTTCCGGACAAACAAAGGCGTCTCCTTGCGGTTTATGTATGATTTTCGTAGCTTTGTACCGCTATGGTAGTACTCATTACAGGAATTTCCTCCGGCTTCGGGCTGGAGACCGCCAGACTGCTCGCGCAGAAAGGGCACAATGTATACGGAACGGTGCGCCGCGAGGTGGAAAAACTCGAGGGCGTGAACTATCTTTTCGCGGACGTGACCGACGGCGAAGCAGTGCAAAAGGCTGTGGATGAAGTGATAACGCGCGAAGGCAGGATCGATGCCATCATCTGCAACGCCGGAATGGGCGTCGGCGGCCCGATCGAATTCACCTCCGCTGAAGACGCCCGCCGCCAGGTCGAGACCAACTTCGGCGGCGCCGTAGCTCTAATCCGTGCGGCCTTGCAGCCAATGCGGGCCCAACGTTCCGGCCGCATAGTCTGCGTAAGTTCCATCGGAGGCCTTATGGGCCTTCCGTATCAGGCCTTCTACTCGGCGAGCAAGTTCGCATTGGAGGGCTTCTGCGAAGCCCTCCGGCTGGAAGTGAAAAGCTTTGGAATTCAGGTCACTATGGTGAATCCTGGCGACTTTTCGACGGGCTTTACGGCCTGCCGGCGCAAAGTGCCGGAAGAGGTCGGGGCGGCCTACCCCGCTTATGCCGAAGGGATGCGCAAGATCGAGCACGATGAGCTCGGCGGGCTGAAACCTGTCGTGGTCGCCCGCACGATAGAGAAGATTCTGCGCAGGCGCCGCCCCGCCTACCACTATGTCATCGCGAGCTTCGAGCAGCGGCTCTCGGTCACACTCAAGCGCTATCTCCCAGAGCGCATCTTCTCGCGCATACTCGGAGCCTACTACGGAAGTTAGCGGCCGGTCCCGGCCAATCTTTTCCGTCTGCTCGCCGCCCAGCCGGTGTCATCCGCTCATCCGCCGACTCTCCGCCACCTTCCAGACGCGTTTCGGTCCATCCGCTGACGCTTGCCCCGCCGCCTCTCCTCCCCGCCCCGCCTCCTCCCCTCC
>CAVAMP010000095.1:0-3782 GCA_963589825.1 Flexilinea sp.
CGCTGAAAGTCTCGTAATCGCGGTTTATGATTGTCCTGAGGCTCTCGTAGTTCTCAATCTCAAGCATATAGTTGTACTTGTAGATGAAGCGGAACCAGAAGGTGAAGAAATTGTCATTTATGATATAGCGGACATTCTTTGACGAGGTGCGCTCAAAGAGCGGCTGCCTTTTGGAGATGACTTCGTAGTCGTCCTCCAGCTTCGTGAGATAGCCTCCGATCTCCTTGCCTACGACGCTCTCGATTTCTGAACGGGAGGTCTTGCCCCTTGCGATTGCTGAGAGAATGGAGAAATAGACTCCGTAGTCCTTGCCGAACTCTTCGACAAGAATCGCTTTCCCCTCTCCGAGGAATATAGAGTCGGCGCTGACGATTTTGTTCACCATCTTGGTCTTTGTCGTCGCGCCTGCGTCCATCAGAATCCGCACATACTTCGCGACTCCTCCCGTAAAGGAGTAAAGCGCCAGCAGGTCTTCCGGCGAATACGACGGATTGTAGTCGGCAAGTATCTCCTTGAGAACCGATGGAGTGAACGGACGGACGGTCATCATACTGGTCTGCCTGTTGTACAGAGGCTCCTTGCTGTCCTTGAAGATTTTTGTCATCATCGAATATATCGAGCCACAGACGACAAGGTTTATCTTCGATGCGGGGCTGTACAGGTCCCAGATGCGCTGCATATCGCTGAATATGGACTTGTTCACCCTGAAGAACTCCTGGAACTCGTCTATGAACAGGGTGAATGAACGCGAGGATGAGAGTTTTATCAGATACTCGAATATGTCGGAGAACCTTTCGGCGCGTCCCATCACGGGGATTCCGAGCTTGCTCTCTATTTCGCTCCTGAAGTCCTCGCAAAGCTCCCTCTCAGCCTTCCTTGCGACAAAGAAATATAGGGCAGGTTCATCCTCATACGCCTTCCACACGAGGGAAGTCTTTCCGATGCGCCTGCGTCCAGTCACCACGGTGAACTGGGCGTTCTGCTTTGCCATTTCGCAGATTTCCCGTAGCGAAGCTATCTCATTTTCACGATCATAGAATCTCATATCAGCGCAGTTTTGAATATAGTTGCGAAATAGCCGTTTCCGAAACAGTGGTTTCGCAACTGCAAAGTTAGGAAGATTTTCAACAAGGACAATACATTCGATAAAAATTAATCTATCACTGCAAATTTGGTCGTAATCACGGCCTATTTTGCAGTGGATATAATATACCGGAAGTTGGGCTTTTTATGAGATTGCGCCGAAATATAACCCATATAACTTGGCGCAATCTTGGTTATTTCTTAATTTTGAGCCAAAAATGATATGGCAGAACCGATACTCAACTCACACAACAAGGAAGAATACCCTCCGGCCCACACCTGCGAGCACATCCTGAACAGGACAATGGTGACGATGTTCGGATGCCCGCGCTCGCGCAACGCGCACATCGAGCGCAAGAAGAGCAAGTGCGACTATCTGCTCGCTGAATGCCCGACCGATGAACAGGTGAGGGCCCTTGAAGCGAAAGTCAACGAGGTCATCGCCGCAGCGCTGCCCGTCACCGTGCGCTTCGTCTCGAGGGAAGAGGCCGCGGGGATAGTCGACCTGAGCAAACTCCCGCAGGACGCGTCGGAGACTCTCAGGATCGTGAGCGTCGGGGACTACGACGACTGCGCCTGCATCGGCGCGCACGTGGAGAACACCTCGGAGATAGGGGAGTTCAGGATTCTCAGCCACGACTTCGCGGACGGAATCTGGCGGATACGATGGAAAGTAATTGCACCACAACAAAAACATCAAGATTATGAGAATAGAACATTTGGCCATTTGGACTACCGACGTTGAAGCCGTACGCAGCTTCTATATGAAGTATTTCGGGATGAAGTCTAACGATATGTATGTCAACGAGAAGAAGGGCTTTCGCTCTTACTTCCTTTCTTGGGAGGGAGAGGCCACGCGCCTTGAACTGATGAGCCAGGACGGAAAGGCGGACTCGCAGCCCAACAAGATGAAAGGACTCGCCCATTTCGCCCTGTCGGTTGGCAACGAGGAGCGAGTGATGGAACTCACCGAGCGACTTCGCGGTGATGGTTACGAAGTCCTCTCCGAGCCACGCCGCACAGGCGATGGTTATTTCGAGTCGGCCATTGGCGACCCGGAGGGCAACTATGTAGAGATAACGGTGTAAACAACTATACAAATACAAGAAGAAGATGAAAATTACGGTTATTACGGGCAGTGCCCATCGCCACGGAACGTCGGCTTTGCTTGCCGACAAGTTTATTGAAGGAGCAAAAGAGGCAGGACACGAAGTGTTTCGCTTCGATGCCGCATTCAAGAGCGTTCACGGTTGCCTAGGGTGCGACACCTGCAATAAAGAATCCAACGGATGCGTCTTCAAGGACGATATGGAAGAACTTAATCCACATCTGCTTCAGGCGGATGTCGTAGTCTTTGTTTCACCAGTTTATTATTTCAACATCAGTGCTCATCTGAAGAGCGTCATTGACAGGTTCTACGCCAACAACTCTGCATTGCAAGGCAACAAAAAGGCAGCCCTTCTGCTCTCTATGGCCGAAGAAACTGTAGAAATAGCCGAAGGCCCGGAATACTTCTTCAAGCACTTTACCGACTATATGGGTTGGGAAAACCTCGGCGTTATCTCTGCCACAGGCTGTGAGACGCGTGCCGACATCGAGAAAACGTACTTCCCGCAGAAGGCTTACGAATTAGGAAGAAGTCTGTAGGTGAATGTCTAACTATATGAATAATGAGACGACCAAGGTGGAACAGAAAGAAATGAGTATGAAGTACGCAGGTGTGGATTTTCACACACTCCTCAACCCTTCGAACGGCAAGGTGGAGGCGAAAGGTGATACCCTCGTGATTGCAGCCAATGGCAAGACCGACTTTTTCGTTGACCCTCTCGGGGAAGCGACGGCACTTACATCGCCACAGCTCCTGATCAACATAGACAACACCAAGCCATTCACCATCTCCGTGAAAGTCACTCCCGAATTCAAGGATGATGACACTTATTCTGCGGCTGGCATTGTAGCTTACGAGGGGCCTGCCTATTGCAGAAGCTCTGCTACGAGCAGGGCGACCATCGCATTGTGACGGTGAGGACAATGGGTGATTCCGATGACATTAATCATCAGTGCGTAAACACGAAAGATGTGTGGCTTCGCCTGTCATCGGATGGAAAGCGCATTGGCAACTACTGGTCGGAGGATGGAAAGAAAAGGCACTTGGTGCGCATCTACAAAAATGCCTATCCCAAGCATTTCAACATCTCGCTTACATCTCAGTGCCCCAAGGGCGAGGGCTTCGTAAGCAAGTTCTCCGACTTGACGCTCACTCAGACAAAGATGGCTAATGTTAGGGGTGAATAGTAGCATTTGAAGGGAACGGTAACACCGCGAGAATAAACGGTCAGTCAACATTTCCTGATTTAGGCTACGGAGTTAGAATATGGGCTAAATCGATGATTTTTTCTTCGATTTAGCCCAAATTATGCACTTTTTATTATATTTGCAAAAAGCATAAAAACAATGGAACTTATTGGACGGCACAGCGACATTAGGATGCTCGATACATATATTGAATCCGCCAGGGCGGAATTCATCGCAGTCTATGGACGGCGGCGTGTCGGGAAAACGTTCCTGATTGACAAGTACTTCAACACTGAATATGCATTCTCCGCGACTGGAATAATCGGGGGTACAAGAAAGGAGGAACTATGTGTATTCCATGAATCCCTTAAACGTTACGGCTACAAGGGAAACAAGCCAAAGAA
>CAVAMP010000096.1:0-3720 GCA_963589825.1 Flexilinea sp.
GTACAGGAAAGTGCAAGAAGCGCCGCGGCAAGGGCGGAAAGCGCAGTCAGGAGTTTTCTGGTTATCAATTTATTCATATGCCTATGAGTTATTGTCTTAAAAAGTTAATCTACTGAAGAGTGTAGCTTAGGGTCTGGACCTCTCCGTTCACGGTCACTTTCACTGAAACGCCGTTTTCGTGGAATGTGCCGGCGGAAGTGGCGTCGTTGTCGGTGAAGGCGGCGCTGACGCTCTGGGAGTCGAATGTGCCGGAATACGGAAGAAGCACGGAGATGAACCTCACGGCCTTGCCTTCCTTCTTGTCCACATTGACTCTGAACCACCACCTCTGGGTCCTCTGGTCAATCTCGTTTGAATAATAGCCGGTGTTGCTCTCGAAAGAAATGCCGTCGGAAGTCTCGGAGAACACCTTTATAAGAAGGTTGTTACCGTCGTCGAAAAGGGAGTGGGCCCCGAAGGAATTGTCTCCGTAGGTGTCCATAGCGGCATAGCCCTTTCCACTTGAAGGATAGCCGTCGGAGCCGTTGTCCTTGCCGCCCCAGAGTTTGTAATTGAGGTTAACCGGGGTGTCCGTGCAGGAGCCGTAGGCTTCGTCGACTACGACGAAATATTTTCCGCCCACGAAGAATATGGACCTGCGGTGGGTGAGATCTGAGTAGGCCGCGTTCTCGGTGACAAGGACCTCATAACCCGTGGTGTTCTGCTGAAGGAGAAGCTTGCCGCTGCGGTTTTCGTGACTCTGGCGATTCTTCGTGACGGTGTTGTGCATCTCGGTGGAAGCGTAGGAACTACGGGTTGAACCGTCATTGTAGGTGTAGCAGCCGGCATCCGGGAAGAACTTCCTGCCTTTGATGTAAAGACCGATGTGGCCGTTGTCAGTCTGATTGTGCCACTTCCAAAGCGGGTCATTGCAGTTTTTGTGGACGAGCATAATATCACCGGAATTCCAGCCGCTGCGCATCATATAATATCCGGAGACAGGATAGGTGACCAGAGTCGCCTCCGGCCTCTTTCCGTAGGCTCCCTCGGTGGCCATCCATTTGAGACAGTCGTCGTCAGGGAACATCTCCGAATATTTTTTGAAGTTGCGCAGCAGAACGCTTTTTGTCATCCTCGCGGACCTTGTGTCATTGAAATTGTCGATTGAATAGTCCGGATAGACAATATCCCTGAGAAATGTTACTGCCTTGAGAAGCATAGAGGTGTAATCCGCCGGGAGTTCTGAAACTCTTCCGTTCACCTGAGCGGTCTTATACACGGAAATGAAGTTTGAGACGACTCCGAGATGATAGCTAGGGTCGAACTCGTTATGAACTCCGTCGGAGTTGAACTGGTCGGTGAGCTGGGAGGTCACTGCGGCGACCCCTTCATTAAACCATGTCTGAGACAGTTTGAACTCCGGAAGAAGCAATCCCGCAGTCACTATTGTCTGTTCCTGAGAGAAGCGGATATTGCTCGTAGAGTCGGAGAAGAGATTCTTACGGATGGACTCTATGTGATTGTAGGCAGTATGAAGAGTATATGCAAGCACCTCGGCCGTGAAATTCTCGGAATGGGCATAGTACGGAAGGACATCCAGAAGGTCGGTCATCCTTGAGCAAGGCTGAAGGCCGGACCACTCGGTCGCCTCGGAAGCTCCACTTGGAACAGGATAAGCCTTGTTGTAGGATTTCCACGCGTCAATCCACGCAAGGATATATTTCTCCTCGCCTGTCGCGGCGTAGGCACGGGCCTGCGGAAGCATCCACTGGAGGCGGTGCTTCTGGCTGAGAAATTCCTTCTCCGAAGAAAGCGAGGCGGGAACCATCGCCCAGTCTATTGTGCCGTTCTCACCGGCGAACGAATAATACTGCTCCTGACCGTCAGAGGTGGTCCCGTCGGTGTAGACGGCGACCTTGAATCTCCAGCCTCCCTCCGAAGTCGCCTGGGAGGCGATGTTCAGATCGCTCGCACTCGCCGAAGGGGAAAGCACATCCACATTCGGGTTGTACACCGGACGGGAACGCCAGTATTCGAGAAGAGCCTGCCCGGCGTTGTAGAGGTCGCCCGCAGCGTAGTAGCGGCTAACCTCCTCGAGACCGGGATAGTCGAGATTCAAAAGTGCAAAGACCTCTGTATCAAGGCTGTCCGCGTCACCTGAAGGGCGCGAAATCTTAAGGTCGGTATTTCCGACCGGCTGTTCTGAAAGGAGTTCCTTGCTGCATCCGAAGGCGGCAAGGGTAAGGAAAAGCAATGCAAAAAACTTTTTCATCAGCTTCAATGTTAATGCGGTTTTACCGATTACAAATTTACTGCAACTATACGGGTCGGCATACGGCCTTTGTAGCATCTTGTTTTACTATTGTCGCGAAAAGTCTTAATTTTGTGCAAAAATATGCTAAAATTTTGCAGACGCGCGGCAATAATGCGAAATCGTTGCAAAAATTTGGACAAATTTAAGATATTTTCCACACATCTGCACAAAGATTCCACAGGAATAGGCGTTCGGGGAGGAAAAGAGTTGTTAACTTTGTCTTTCGAAAGAGGCCCCGTTTTCGGAACTTACTCCGCGGCCCTTCAAAAGATAACTAATAATGCTAAAATATCATTATGACGCTTAAATCATCAACATTTGCGGCCGCAGCGCTCGTCGCACTCACTCTGATTGTTTCCTGCTCCAAGAGCCGCGAGCCGTGGGTCCGGCACTCCATTGACACAGCATCCTCACAGCTCAAGGCTACAGCCGCCCTCCTTGAGGGAACGGGACAGTTCCCGCGCACGATATATTCCGGATGGGACATCGATTTTCTTGCCCGACAGGTAGGAGAGGAAATTTTTGCGAAGGCGGACTCCCTGCGGCCAAACCCTTCTGCGGAAAAGATAGGGACACTCCGCACCTGCGGTCCCTACGACTGGACAAGCGGATTCTTCCCCGGTTCGCTCTGGTTGGAGTATGAACTCACCGGAGACGAACAGCTCAAGAAATACGCAATCGAATACACCAATGAGTTGCTTCCGGTAAGTTTCTACAAGGGCACTCACGATGTGGGCTTTATGATAGGATGCAGCTACGGCAACGCCGAGAGGCTCTCCCCGGCGGACTCAATCTCCGATGTCATCATCCGCACGGCCGACAATCTCGCCTCACGCTTCGACCCGCGCATAGGGGCAATCCGCTCCTGGGACTTCGGAGAGTGGAACTTCCCGGTCATAATCGACAATATGATGAACCTTGAACTGCTTTTCGAGGCATCCAAGCTTTCCGGCAACAATAAATACAGGGACATCGCGGTCAGCCACGCTAACAAGACGATGGAAAACCATTTCCGCGCTGACCGCACCAGCTATCACGTTGTGAGCTACAACGAAGACGGCAGCGTGGAGCTTCGACAGACCTGGCAGGGCAAGGGAAACGAAACCCCGTGGGCGCGCGGACAGGCCTGGGGTGTTTACGGCTACACGGTCTGCTACCGCGAAACCTCCGACACGAAATACCTTGACTTCGCCAAAAGCCTTGCGGATATGATTATGGAAAGGGTCAAAACCGAGGACAAGATTCCTTACTGGGACTATGACGCCCCCGAGGACAAGGAGACCCCGAGGGATGCCTCCGCAGCGGCAATCACCGCATCTGCCTTCCTCGAACTGGGAGGATACCTTCCTGACGGCGACAAATACCTTAAATATGCCGAGGACATTCTCCGCAGCCTCTCTTCAGAGGAATATCTCGCCGCACCGGGG
>CAVAMP010000097.1:0-3523 GCA_963589825.1 Flexilinea sp.
TGAATCATAAGAACCGGTTATTGTCCGTGAAATGCAGTGTCAAAAAATATAATTGTAGATAGTAATGTTGATTTCCCCCAAAGTGGATTTGAAAAAGGGGCCAAAAGAAGGTGGCTCAAAGGTAAGCAAGTCCAGTTATCATTCCAAGTTTTTTAGCATTTTTTGAGTTTCTCTGACGCGGTATGACTGCCCGGTCATATTGACCAGTCTGGCTCTGTGGCAGAGCCGGTCGACGAGCGCGGAGCAGAGCACCTTGTCTTTGATGATTTCCTCCCATCTTGTGAACGGGAGATTTGTCGTTATTATGGTCGCCCTCTCGCCGGTTCTGGTGGATATCATATTGAAGAGCAGTTCCGCGCCCTCCTTGTCGAAGCTGACATAGCCCATCTCGTCGCAGATGACAAGGTCGAACCGTTTGAAGCGCGTTTCCAGAAGCTGCATAGTCTTGTCGGTCTTCGCCTCCCTTATCTGCGTCAGCAGGTGCGGCACGGTCGTAAAATACACGTTGTACCCTTCCATACAGGCTTTTATCCCGAGTCCTATGGCGATGTGAGTCTTGCCTGTTCCGGGATTGCCGTACATCACTATGTTCCGTCCCTCGCGGATAAAGTTGAGAGTTTCCGCCTCAGGCAGGAGATTCCTGCCCTCAGCGGGGAGGTCCTCCCTCACGAGTTCCTGAAGGTACTTCAGCTGAGGGAAATTGGCTCTTTTAATCCGCACGTACTTGCGGTTCTCGAAGCGCTGCTCCACCTCCCTCTGAAGGAGGGTGCGGAGGAACTTGCGGTAGTCCCATTTCTGGGCGAGAGCGTCGGCTTCAATGTCATCTAGACTGTCCTTGACAGTTGGAAGTTTGAGCTCCTTTATATATTTGATAATGAGCTCGTTATCTGGGTTGTACTGGTCCATATCGTTCTTCATTCGGGCAACTTGGTCCCATTTTCCATTACATTTTCACATTGTCTGAGGATATCCTCGCTTCCGGCCTCAATCTCAATGAACTCGTCGGTTTTCTGGTCGTCGCGGAAAGAGATCTGGGCACCCTCGGAGAGTGCCTGCAGGGCAACCTTGAAGTGGTCTGCCGTGAAGGTCCTGAGACCGCCCCGGCGCAACTGCTCAGCTGCCTTCACCACATCCTCGTAGGCGACGGAGTTCTCCCGTATGTATTTGACCAGCAGGAGGAACTCTTTGCCGTTGTCCTTGAAGTGGCGGTGGTAGACGGTCTGCATCTCCGGAGGCATCTGATGGAACGCCTCCGAGTGCGGCAGCGCCGCGGTTTTCTTCATAAGAGTCTTGATGTAATGGTTGATGTCAATGACCCATTTGTTTGGTTCGTAGCTCCTTATGTGTTCGCCCACGACCTTGTGTCCATCGTCGAGTATGGCTATCCTGTTGCTGTACATCCTTACCGCCACCCTCTGCCCTGCCATATCCTCCGGAACGGAGTAATGGCTGTTCTGCACGCATACGGTGGCCTGCTTGTCCGCCTTGTATTCGGCGAGCTCGTAGCAGCCTATTTCTCCGGGATATTCCCTGAGGTTCTCCATCTCTTCCCTTATCAGGTTCTCCTTGCCCTCGGTAGCTCCGCTGCCGGCCTCGGCATTTAGAGTGCGGCAGATGCCGTCGAGCCACTCCTGCGCCGTCTCAATGGTGTCAAAGTCGACATTGGTGGTAAAGGCTCTGCCTCTCAGGAAGTCGACGCTGCGTTCGACATTGCCCTTCTCCCAGCCCGCTCTGGCGTTGCAGAACCGCCACTCGTACTTGTAGAATGAACTCAGCCTCTGGAGCGCCGTAGTGGGCTTCTTGGTCTTCTCGTCAAAGACCACCGCCACGCGCATATTGTCGTAAATCATCGTGCGCGGCACTCCGCCTATCGCCCTAAAGAAGTTCCTGTGGGACTCCATAAAAGCCAGGGTGTCCTGGCGATGGAAGAGATATGCGCCCCTGAACTTGCTGTACGGGAAGCAGAACACCGCCATCATAAGCGTCTCCTTCTTCCCGCCGATGAACAGCTTGACCTCGCCCCAGTCGAACTCGCACTCCGCTCCGGCTTCGCGGCGGATGCGCAGATAGACATCCTTCGGCCTGGGCGAACTGGCGTCCTTTTGCCTCCGGACATATTTGCAAACGCTGGAATAACTGACGCTGAAGCCCTTGGAGCTGAGCTCGCGGTGGATGTCCTTGCATTTGAGGCACTGTTTGCGCATCCCGTTGTTGCGCCGCCGCTCGTTCTCCTTCAGCCATTTGTCAATCTCCCGGCTCAGGTTGTCCTTGACAACTTTGGGAGCATACTTGCGGGGCTTGTACTTGGGTCTCGTCGCCAGAAAATCGTCAACCCCGCTCTCAGGATCGTTCTTGATTGCCGCTTCGTAGGCGTTGATAAGTCGTGTGACCGTCTTGCGGTCGGCTCCTGTCTTCCGGGCAATCTCCCGAAGACTCAGTTCTTCTACCCGGTAGTAGTGAAGAATTTGTTGTTTAATATCCATACTAATCATTAGTTATAGATTTACTTACCGCAAAGCTATAAACTCTTCTTACTATGGTCCCTATTTCAAATATTTTCCTGGCGGTTTTTTCAATTACTATTTACAGTGTTTCGACGAGATCTTCCATCTCTACTACGATGAAAGTTTCGCCTACACGATGTCGCTCCTCGACGACCCTCACGCCACGAAAGACATACTTCAGAACGTGTTCTTCAAGATATGGCTTTACCGTGACCGGCTTGACGCGTCGAGGTCTCTGAAGGGCTACCTCTTTACCTCCATCCGCCGGGAAGTGATAAGTTATCTGAGGCTCAAGTGCAACAGCGCGAAGAGCGAGGAGAGCGTGGCGGACGTCGAGGCGCGGCACTCCGACCCGTACAGCAGCGTGCTCGCAAGGGAAACCGACGCGATGCTCCGCCTTGCGATAGAGAACCTCCCGCCGCAGAGGAGGAAGGCGTTCGAGCTGAGCCTTCAGGAGAATATGACTGCAAAGGACATAGCAACTCAGATGAATCTCTCACAGCGGACGGTCGAGCACTACATCGCCGCCGCCAAGAGTGAAATTAAAAAACAGATATCGTAATGAAAAAATTTTTGACAATAGCCCTGTGTCTTCTCACCGCGGCCCTCTCGCCCCGGGCCACCAGCTGGACGGCCCAGTCCAATGCGGACCTGCGCGAGGCGATGCTCTCCCGCGCGGAGACGTTCCGCGCCCAGATGGCGGGGGAGGAGATATACAATGCCCTGTCAGAATTCATCTGCGAGGTGAAAGCCATCGCTCCATCCCAACCCTACGCCTGGATGATCCAGACGCACAGGTTCGTCTCCGAGCAGCTCCGCCGTTATCCGGCGTGTCTGGACATTCCTCTGAATTCCAAGGAGAAGAACTCCATCATAAGGAAGAACCTTCTGTACCTGAGGGACTTCCCGATGCACGTGAACAACTCCTCATCCGTCAGCCCCGCTCCCGCGAGCGGCCAGGCGGATGCCTTCACAAAGGCAAACGACTATTATCTCGGAGGAGCCCGCGCGGACTTCCT
>CAVAMP010000098.1:0-3443 GCA_963589825.1 Flexilinea sp.
GCCGGCGGGCAGAAGCCCTTGTCAAGTTTCGCACTTGCGAAACTTGAGTTATTTAACTTTCGCAAGTATATGGTTTTCATCCCCTCTTTAATCACTCGCACTTTTTATGACGGATCCCAGGCGAGGAAGTTTAAGCCTCCGGAGCCTCTCCTCCTTCGGTTTCGGCGAAAAACTTAGCCGTACACTCTTCGATGTAGGCCGCGGCATCGGCAACGGTCGGGAAATCCACTCCGGCGTGGAGCTTTCCTCCCGCCGCCAGCTCGTGACCGCCTCCGTGGAAATACTGCCTTGCGCAGAGATTCGCCGATGTGCCGGGTTTTGAGCGCAGAGACACCCTGATCCTGTCCTTGTCCTCCTTGAGGAAGACGCTCAGCCTCACCTCCTTTATTCCGAGCGGCAGGTTCACGAACCCTTCTGTCTCACCCTCGCGGATGTCGTAGCGCTTGAGGTCGGAAGCCGTGAGAACTGCGTATGCCACTCCAAGTGGGGTGATTTTCAGCCTCCGGCTAAGGTAGAAGCCCATCATACGGAAACGGTTTTCGCGGTAGGTCCAGTAGAGCTGCCCGAGCAGAGCTTCCCTGTCCACTCCCGCCGCCACGAGCTCTCCCGCCATCGCGAGGGTGGTGGGGTAGGTGGAGTTCGCGAAGTTGTTGCTGTCGGTTGTCATCCCGAGGAGCAGCCCCTCTCCAATCTCCGTCCCCAGCCTTTCAGCCTTCCCGTCCACATCGCCCATACCTTTTAATATATAGTAGAGAAGCTCGCAGGAGGATGAAACTTCTTCTTCCGAGAATATGAGGGAATAGAACCCCTCTTCGGGGAAAAGATGGTGGTCTATGAGAACTTTCGTGCCGCGGAAGGCCTCGATGTGACTCTTCAGGCACTCTGTCCTGTGCGGGGCGTTATAGTCTATGCTGACAAGAAGGTCGGCCTGGGAAAGCAGCGCATCGGCGTTTTCTTCCCCGACTTCAATGAAGGGGGCGATGTCCTCCCCGATTGCGAACTGGAGCGTGTCTGGGCAGGGGTCGGGAAGCAGCACACGGGCGTCCGCTCCGCGGCGGCGAAGATACCTCAGCAGCGCGGTGGAACTTCCGATTGCGTCCCCGTCGGGGTGGGAGTGCGTTGAGATTACCGCCTTCCTGCTCCCTGAAAAGAGCGAGTCCAGCTCCTGCAATTTTTTCCTGTCTATATTTTTCATCTTTTTCTCTTCAAACGGGCAGCATCCTTTGCTGCAACTTTTCCTTATCTTTCAATAAACCTGCAAAGATAATAAATATCGGTGACATTATAATCTGGCCCAAAAAGACAAACTTCCTGTTGCAATTGAGAAATCAATTTCATAACTTTGTGGAGTTTTTGAAAAATAAATAAACTAAATAATAATGAACAAAGCAGTTAAGGTCATCTTGACCTACATTCTCCTCCCGTTGGTGATCGTCTTTCTTGCAGTAATCACCGTGATGAGCATTATGGAGCCTATCAAGTTCAACAAAGAGAAGAACTTCCGCGAGAAGGTCGCCATTCAGCAGCTCAAGGACATCCGTGACCTTCAGGTAGCCTACAAGGGCGTGAACGGCAAGTATGTCTCCACTTTCGACTCCCTCCAGACTTTCTACAACACCGGAAAGATGAAGGTGATTATGAAGGTCGGCTCTCTTGACGACTCCCTCGCTGTCGCAAACACCAAGGCTCTTAAGAAAAAGCAGCCGAAGATTACTCCGGCCCAGATGCTCGAACTCACCAAGAAGGGTCAGAAGCTCGTCTTCACAATCGAGAACGAAATCGCCGTGAAGGACACCCTCTTCAACAACCGTCAGGATTTCAACATCGAGACCATCGGCACAATCCCGTTCAGCGACGGAGAGCCTGTCGAAATGACCTCAGTCGTAAAGGCCGTTTCAGGTGTGCAGGTTCCGCTTTTCGAGGCTTCAATGCCGTACAAGGCTCTCCTCAAGGGACTTGACAACCAGCTCAGAATCAACCTCGATGCAGAAAGGACTGCAACCGACCGTTATCCTGGCCTGAAGGTAGGAAACGTTATCGCTCCTAACAACAATGCCGGTAACTGGGAGTAGCACCCAAATCTGTGTCAGGGTCGCGCGCAGCGGTTTCCTGTTTCAGACGGATTCATCTAAGACCGGGCACTCATCCTCGTGGATGGATGCCGGGTCTATTTTTACTGTGGAGGAGTTCCAGCGGAGGTACGACTCCGTCCGGGTTTCTCTTTTCACTCCCAAGTTCACTCTTGTTCCCGATTCTTTTCTGACTCCGGGGCAGGAGAGGGCTCTGCTTGAAGGAGTTACGGACCTTGGGGAAGACGACAGGATTTCTTCAGCCGCCCTTCCGCAGCTCGGGGCGACCCTTCTATATTCGCTTTCTCTTGGCGAAACGCTTTCAGGGACTGTCGCGGGGATGCTCCGCCGCACCGACGGCTCCGTCTCAGCGGTTCTTCCGGAAATCTACTATATGCTCGAAAGCCTTTCCGACATCCCGCAGTACAATAAAATCGTTGCGGGCTTCGCTGACGGAAGGCTGTATCTTGTCATTGCCGAGGGCGGAACCCTCAGGCTGTGCAATGTTTTCGACGCGGCGGATTTTACGAGCGCGGAGTATTTTCTGTTCCTTGCCGTGAAAAAGCTCAATCTCAATCCGGAGCTCTCCGACGTGTATTTCCGCACGCCGCTTTCAGAGAGCGAGGAGATTTCTCTCTGCAGCTATTTCCGCAGCGTGGAGCGGCTGTGAGAAGGGGCATGGGAAAGGTTTGTACTGACTGGGAATTTGTTAAGACCGTCGTTTATTAGGATAGTAGGAGTTTTATGAGGATAATCGGAGGAAAGCTCAGGGGAAGGACTATCCCTCTGCCGGAAGGCTACGCTGCAAGGCCCACAACGGACTTTGCGAAGGAGGGTCTTTTCAACATTCTTGACAACGAATACGAATTCGAAGGTCTGAAGGTTCTCGACCTTTTCGGCGGCGCCGGTTCAATCGCGTTCGAGTTCGCCTCAAGAGGCGCCGGGATGGTCTACAGCGTGGAGATGGCCCCCGCAAACGCCCAGTTCATCCGCTCGCAGGCCGCGAAGTTCGGTCTTAAAAACATCACGGTCGTCCACCACAACGTTTTCGATTTCCTCCCGCTCTGCACGGAAAAGTTCGACATAGTCTTCGCCGACCCGCCCTACGCCCTCGAAGGCCTCGCCTCAATTCCCGACAAGGTCCTTTCCGCCGGAGTGCTTCACCCCGACCGCTATTTCATCCTCGAACACCCCGCCGACTATTCCTTCCGCGAGCACCCCGCCTTTGTCAAGGAACGCAAATACGGCAACGTCCACTTCACCTTCTTCGAGTCCAGATAACCCGCTATCTCTCGTCCTTTTGCCGCCCTTTGGCTGTTTGTTGCAATGCACGAGTTTTTTTTGTAATTTTGCCTCTGTTTGTAAATCTTTACC
>CAVAMP010000099.1:0-3412 GCA_963589825.1 Flexilinea sp.
AAGAGGCCGGCAAAAAAGCGGTCTACTGCGTTCCTCTCCTAGCCCAAATCCTCACAACCCAAAGGTTGCTCCGGTATTGGGCGTCGTCGAGAGCCTTGTATCCCATCTTTTTATCCGACCTCTTACTGTTAAGCAGTATTGTTTTTTAGAGGGGGACTTTTTAGTCCTCCTCTTTTTTTTAGACTGTAAGCAGGATTATGACGCCGCAGACACCGATGTAGCCGTAGACTATGCGGCTGAAAATGCGGGCGGGGATGTGCTTGAAGACCAGCGCGCCGACCAGAGTGCCGATCGCTATGCCGCCGAGGCCGCTCACATAGTCGATGCAGACGGCCCGGGTGAGGAATCCGTTGGTGGCTCTGACACAGGTCATCACCACGTTGCCAAGAAGAAGATAGCACTGCATCATCCCCATATAGTGCTCCTTGTCGGGCTCGGAGGACATAAAATAGAGCACCGCCGGAGGCCCCTGCATTCCGAAAAAGCCGCCGAGAACGCCGCTCACTGAACCGGTCAGAATCTGCGCCCCGACGCTCGGCCGGATGTGGAGCCGTTCGCTGAACAGGAAGTAAATGCTGAGCAGCACGAGCACCGCCCCGAGAATCCTCCGCAGAATCACATCATTGATGCTCTTCAGCCCGAAAATGCAGACGCTGGAGACCAGAATGAAGGTCCCTAGCATCGGAAGAAGCCGCCGCCAGGTGATGAATTTGCGCATCCGGATGGCGATGACGAGCGAAGTTGTGAGGGCGAGCATTCCCGAAAGGGTCGTCGCTTCCCCGTAACTTGCAGTGAGAAAGGGGAGTACGGTCATAATGAATATGCCGAACCCGAATCCGGTCGTCCTCTGGATGAAGCTCGCACCGATGCAGAGAAGAAATATATATAGAACGTTGATGCTCATCTGTTACAAAACCCGTTGACGCCCATTCTTTTATCGCGATTTGCTCAGCATCCAGCTCAGGAAATCCGGCTCCGCAAACGCGTTGTCCCAGCTGTTGTGAAAGACCCCGGGGTATTCCTTGTATTCGACCGTAAGTCCCTTGTCTTTCAGCACCTCGAAGGCCTCGCGCGAGAAATGAACGGGCACGGTGTCGTCGCAGTCCCCGTGGAAAAGCCGCACTGCGGTCGTTCCGGTGTAGCCCTTGAGCCTTTCTATGTTCACCGCCCCGCAGACAGGCTGCACTGCGGCAAAAAGGTCCGGGAAGCGGAGCAGAAGGTCAAGCGTTCCCATTCCTCCCATCGAGAGCCCCGTGCAGTAGATCCGGTTCCGGTCCACAGTCCCCGTGGCAATCAGCGAATCGACCATTTCCTTCACTGCCCGTAGCGGTGGCGTCATCTCGGCGCTCTGGGGGAAAGTCCTCCACTCGCATTCTTCGGGAGTGGTCGGACGGACGATGTCCACCCAGTAGCTGTCCTCGGGGCACTGGGGAGCAAGGACAATGACGTTCTGAAGCTCGGGCGAGTGCATCAGAAGTTCGCCTCCGTGGGTGAGCTGCGCGGCGTTGTCGCTGCCGCGCTCCCCGGCTCCGTGGAGAAAAATCAGAAGCGGACTGGATCCCCTGAACAGCGATTTTGCCGGAACAGACATCTGATAGGGCAGGCGGAAGCCGTCAGAGGCCTCAAAATGCCCCGCCACCTGAGTCTTTTCGCGGCTGCAGGAAGCGAGAATCAGTGTTGCCAAGCAGGCAAGGGCGATAAAGCGGGAGAGTCTAATATTCATATTTCCGATCGTTTCAGTGTCAATAAAAGAACAACTTCAAAGGTAATAATTTTTACCGAGGTTTAGGCTCCCGGGTACAAAAAAAGCAGATGCCAGACATCTGCTTTTTTCGTACCCGGAGCCGGGGTCGAACCGGCACGCCTTGCGGCACTGGTGTTTGAGACCAGCGCGTCTACCGATTCCGCCATCCGGGCAAATTGTGTCCGCGAGGCTCTTGGGGCTTGCCCCCCCCCTTTGAAGCCTTCGCGCCGATAGACTCCTTTTCTCAAAAGGACTGCAAAGGTAGGAAAAACTTTGCAATGCGCAAAATCCGCCTGGGTCGCAGGGGGACAATCTGAATAAAAATGGTAAATTTGCACTTTTGGACTTGGGGGCGGGTTCGGATATAAAAGAGGGGAGGTATGTGCGAGAAAAAAAGTGCGAGGGATTTGAGAGGGATATTAGAGAGATAAGGTTTATATATAAATAAGTTAGATATTTGAGATTGAGGGTACTCATATTTTATGAACGACAGCATAATAAATATAAAGGACAGAATACATTGGGGTGAGGACCTTTCGGGACTTCGGCCTCTTCTGGAGGGGCGGGCGGAGATTTTCCTTGTCTGCGACACCAGCCTCTGGTATGGCGCGGGGAAAACTCTTGCCGATGCGCTCGGAGAACGGCTCAAGGGCGTGAAACTGCTTCAGGCGAGCGAGAAAAACAAGACTCTCGAGACCGTTGAGGGAATAATTTCCTCGATGCTGGAGGCCGGGCTTTCACGCGGGGCCTTCCTTCTTGCTGTGGGCGGCGGAATCACCACCGACATCGCGGGCTTTGCCGCTTCGGTCTATAAGCGGGGCATCCCGTTCGGCTTTGTGCCCACAACGCTGCTCTCCCAGGTGGACGCTGCAATCGGCGGTAAGAACGGAGTCAATTTCGGGGGGCTCAAGAATATGGTGGGGGTTATCCGCCAGAGCGAGTTCACCTACATCTGCCCTTCCTTCCTTTCGACCCTTCCCCGGGAGATACTTCTGGAGGGGGCTGCTGAGCTTCTCAAGACCTTCATAATCGCCGATGCCGATGCCTACGCGGAGGCGGTGGAACTGTTTTCAAACTATACGGGGACGCGCGCCGCAGCTCCTGCGAATGGCTCCCAGATGAGCCAGAGCGAGTTTTTCAAAAGGCTCGGGCTGCTTTCGCGGCGGGCCGCTCTGATAAAGGCGGAAATTGTGGAGCGGGACCCGGAGGAACACGGCCTGAGACGGGTTCTGAACCTCGGACATACCTTTGCGCACGCCATCGAGAGCCTTTCGGCGGGGGAATGGTCGCACGGGGACGCTGTAGCCGTGGGAACGGTGATGGCGGCACGTCTTTCCGAGAATGTCGGTCTTTGCGAAAAGGGCTTAGCGGCGCGTCTGGAGGCTGATTTCAAGGCGGTGGGGCTGCCGACTGAATGCCCATATCCTCCGGAGGCCCTTTCCGGGGCTATGGCTCAGGACAAGAAGGCTGACGGCGGGAAAATCAATTTTGTTCTTCCTGTTGAGGTCGGGAGCGTAAAGATTGTGAAACTTTCACCCGATCTTGGCCCGTATGGATTTGAGGGTGATAAGGAGCGTGTTAAATAAACTCGAATAAAGAAACTAAACTATATGACTCAAGTTTCGCAAGTGCGAAACTTGACAAGGGCTTCTGCCCGCCGGCCCTGAG
>CAVAMP010000100.1:0-3173 GCA_963589825.1 Flexilinea sp.
GGTCAAACTCCCCTTTGCGGACATCCGCCCAGTCCTTGTAATTCTCTGTGGTCCAGCGCATAGGCGCGTCTCCGTGGGACGCCTTCACCCAGCCGCCCTCGGCGATAAGAGGAACCTGATAGCGGTAGGTGGCGGCAATGCCCTTCTCCCATGTGCCGTAATAAGTCTTCATTCCGAACGCTCCGCTGCCGATTCCGAAACCCTTGTCAACAGCAGAAGCAATCATATCCTTTGAATCCGGACTCTCCTTGTCTCCGCTTGTGGAGCCGAGCGACTTGTGGTAGTTGATGAAAATAGGAATTTTTGTGAACTCTTTTGCAAAGAGAGATGTAACCCACTCGAACACAGCCTTTTTCGGAGTTTCGTCCCCGGTGGAATAGATGCAGGTGTGATACTCTCCCCATTTTCCTATACCCACTCCGTGAACGAACTCGGTGGAGTCGGGGTTATTGATTTGGGCGGCGAAATCGTGGATGAACTGCTCGTAGCACTTCTGAAACACAGGGTCGTCGGGATATGGAGACCAGACCTCCATCGAGCCGGTGGTTGTGGTGTAGCCCTCCGCGCCCTTGTCCCTGACATAGAGAGGAGTGCAGAATTCGTGCTTGTCGCGGCTGTCGATGCAGAAGCCGTAGCCTATCCTCATATTGCGCTTGCGGGCCTCGCTCACAAGACGGCGGTAGCGCTGGGCATAAACGGTGTTGCAATCCGGCTGCCAGATATATACTCCCTCCTCCGGGTTGAGCTGCCCCCAGGTTGTGCGGATAAGAAGCGTCTTTGCATAGTCAGTGACGCAAATCTCCCCCGCAGATGAGGGGAAATGGTCGTAGCGGTCCCAGAAGTCCGTGAGGTCATTCCCGAGCCCGGCATAAAGGACCCAGCCGCAGAGAGGATTGGGATAGACACTGTTGCGGTCCGGGGAGAAATTGACCGTGATTTGGCCGTCACCCTCCCCCTCAGTGCCGCCCGGCTGCCCTTTCTGGCAGGAAAAAAGCGAGAAGGAAAGAGCAAGAGCACAAAATATCTTGAAGTAAATTTTCATCATTCTTAAAATTTTCGAAACCAGCCCACAGCCTTATTCCTTTGAGATGACAAGGGCGCTTATATGCCCTTCTGCGGCTTTTCCGGTGTCTTTACCGACAACGGAAACTGTGATTTTACCGTCTGCATCAGGGTGGACAGATGAAAACTCAGCCATATAGCCGCTGAAATCGGCATCCTCTCCGGGATAGGTTTTCATCCCGGTCTGGACCGTCTCAGGGCCGTACTGCTGAGCTCCGCCTATCGTGTACTCGGAAATCCTCGCGTCAGCGCTTCCGTTAAAGCGCACCGCAAGGATTTTTACGGTGTAACTCTCAGCGGCATTAAAACCGGAAAGGGTGATGGACGCCGCAGGAGTGTCTCCATTGCCTTTTTCGCCGGAAACAACCAGGGCATCAGCCCAGACGCTCTTTGGATATTCCGCTCCGGAAACCGTGACGGCCTTATCCGGTTCGGTGCCAACTCCGTTGAATGTTTCGGTGAAGCCAGAAAGAGACTCTATTACAACGGGTGACCACTCAGAGTCGCTTCCGCGAAGAAAAATTTCGCCGGTAGCCACGCTCACTGCGACTCTGTTCCACCCATCGGGGCTTGCTGCTGAGCCGCCTCCGAAGTCAATCTGAACCGGGCACTTGAACTCGGGAGTACCCGAATAAGGTCTGCTGAAGTCAGTCAGGGGGGTGACTTCGTACGGACTCAGAACAGCCCTGTGCGCCGCATTCTGAGCCACCTCCTTCTGGAATGAGTCAACAGTGGAAGGAGCGTAGGTGTTCCCCACGACAGACTCCCCGCTGATGGCCTCGAACCATGTGCAGGCAGCAGTATAGCGTCCGTAGGTGACCTCGAGATGGTAGCCGTCGCGGTTGAACGAGTCGCCGAGATAGGATGTGCGGCCGTTCTGAATTGCGGTTCCGGAAGGGATAAGAATATCAAAATCATTGTTTTTCAACGCGTTCCGTACGCAGGAAACAATGGCCTCGTACATAGTCATCTGGTCGCTTCCATAGTTCGGGAAGGCGCTGTGGGTCGAAGAGGATGCGTAGGCCCAGGTCTGGTGCCAAGCAAGGCGGAAATCCTTCTTGGGCGCGTTTTCTCTGAGCCACGCGATGAGATTTCCAAGATACGGGTTGTAGCTGTCCCACTGCCCGGAAACCCCGCTCGCCTGCTGAAGGGAAATTATGTCCCACTGCTCGTCCTGAACTCCGTAAAGAAGCGAGGTGTTCGCCCTCTCGTTTTTCACTCCGTCGACGATTTTGCGGTAGTAATAGTCGGTCTTGCCGTTGGAAGTGTTGCCCCAGTGCCTTTCGAGAGAACATCCGCCGATGTAGAGATTGCCGATTATGACTTTCTGGCCTGCGGCGTCGAAAAGCTCGTAGAGATACTGCTCCACGGCATCCTGAGAGAAGCTGTTGCCGATTGCGAGGATTCTGAGCACTCCGTCGGAAACCGGCTCGGAAGGCTCTTCAGGAGTTTCCGGCTCAGACGGTTCCTCGGGCTCGGAAGGCGTCCCATGGTCCGACTTCTGCCCCGTTTTATTCTCCGCCTCCAAAGGGCTTGCGGGAGTGCACGCATAAAGCGACACTCCTGCAAGGTTGAGGGCTGCCACGAGGGCGAGTCCCGTTATGAAACGTTTGAAGTTCATTGTCTTATCCGTTAGGATTACAAAGATACAAAATCACTCACATTCTTCAATTACAATCGCCGACAGATGAGCCTGGCAGACTGTTTTCTGAACAGCAGTTACATTGAGGACTATTTTGCCTTCTGAAGAAGGAGAGACATTTTCGAAAACAGCGAAATGGTTGTCAATGTCAGACAATTTGGTGTCTTTGGTTCCCTGATTGACTGTTTTCGTTTCGCTTGTCTCACTGCCCGTAAGGCTGAACTGAGTTTGTCTCGCGTCAGTTGAACCGTTCCAACGGTATGCGCAAATAGTAAAGTTGTACTTTGAATCAGCTGACAGTCCTGAAAATTCCAGAGTTTTAGTGGCGGCGTCAGAAGTTCCGGTAAATGTAAACGAATCGTACCAAACCGACTGAGGGAACTGAACATCGCCAAATGTTACAGCAAGACTCGGTTCACCGCTGACAGGATTCTGAAGGCTCCAGTCGGCTCCTGCGGTCAGTTTCACC
>CAVAMP010000101.1:0-3172 GCA_963589825.1 Flexilinea sp.
CAGTCAAGGCCCTTGCGGGCAAAGCCGCAGTGCACCTAATAGTAGCCCAAATCAAGGGTTACAGCCTCTATCGTCTGGACGAAGTTATTCAATAAACTCTGCGGAAGTGAAAGCTAATAACCTTAATATGATTGACTAAACGACAGAGCCGCAACTCCTCGAATCCTGGAGTTGCGGCTCTGCTTCATACAGATGGAAATCTGGAATTTGTTTGAAGTTGAATGTCAGTTCTGCTTCAGACTAAGCACTTCTTCGAGCGGAAGTCCTACGCACTGGGCGTAAGCCTTGCTTTATATCTTTCTGAAGGCGACGCAGGCGTTGTGGCCGCCGAAGCCGAGGGAGTCGGAGATGGCTATGGTTAGCGGGGCTTCCACGGCCTTGTTCGGGGTGTAGTCGAGGTCGCACTCCGGGTCCGGGGTGTCGAGATGGATTGTCGGGGGAACTGTGCCGTCCCTTAGGGCGAGCAGGGAGGCTATGGCCTCGAATCCGCCGGCGGCTCCGAGGGCGTGCCCTGTCATCGATTTCGTGGATGAGATGTGGGCGCGGCGGGCTTCCTCTTCGCCGAGAGCCATCTTGAAGGCCTTTGTCTCGCAGCTGTCGTTCATCTGGGTGCCGGTGCCGTGTGCGTTGATGTAGAGCGTCTCTTTGCCCGGACGGTATGCCGCTTCGGAGAGGGCCTCGCTGATGGCGCGGGACTGAGTCACTCCGTCCGGACGTGGGGCCGTGATGTGGTAGCCGTCGCAGGTGTTGCCGTAGCCGCAGACTTCGCCGAGTATCTTTGCGCCGCGCCGCGCCGCGTGTTCATATTCCTCCAGAACGAGCACTCCGGCTCCCTCCGCGAGAACGAATCCCGACCTGTTGGCGTTGAACGGAAGGCAGGCGTAGTCGGGGTCGTCAGCCCCTGTGAGGGCCTTGGCGTTTGCAAAGGCAGCGACGGCCATCGGGATGAGAGGGGACTCGGCGCCGCCGGCTATGATGGCGTCAGCGTAGCCGTGACGGATGGCGCGATAGGCCTCCCCGATGGAGTGGGTTCCTGTGGCACAGGCAGTTACAATCGGGACCACCGGGCCGTTGGCGTGGTGGCGTATGGCTATGTTACCGGAGGCTATGTTCGGAATCATCGTCGGGACATAAAGAGGGGATACCCACCTCGGGCCGCTTTCTATCATCTTCGCCACTTCGCGGTAGGTGGACGGGAAGCCTCCGATGCCCGAGCCCACATAGACTCCGAGCCTGAACGGGTCGATGTTGCCCCCCTCTGAGGTGTCAAGCCCGCTCTGGTCCATAGCCTGCTTTGCGGCTGCAACGGCATAGACCGAGAAAAGGTCCTGCTTGCGGGTGAAAGCTGGCTCAATGCCGAAATCGGCCGGGTTGAAATCTGTGATTTCTCCGGCGACCGAGCTCGTAAGCCCCTCGGTGGAGAATCGTGTGAGTTTCTTTATTCCGTTCTTTCCGTTTTTGAGATTGTTCCAGAAGGTTTCGACATCGTTTCCAACAGCGGAAACGACACCCATACCGGTTACGACTACTCTGTGTTCCATAGATGTCAATTTTATGTATTTCGCAAATATACTGATTTTTAGTCAGCATTGTTCTTCGGAACAGGCGAAGTTCGCCCCATTTCGTGAAATTTTGCTATTTGGGGTAAAATCCTTAATTTTGTCGGGATTTCGCGGTGAAACTTTCGCCCCGGTTCAGGCGGGCGGGAACGGTTTCCCCGCGCCAATAGATTGAAAATGAACAAGGAACTGCCACGCTATCTTCTTGATAAATACCAGATGATCGGAACGGTGACCCTCTCGGTGCTGTTCGCCATAGTGTTTATGAACCTCTATGCCCCGTTTTCGGAGACTGCGTGGTTCGGGCTGGGCAAATCCACCAATTTCCTCTACACGCTCCTGTTCTTTTTCGTTGCAGTTATGCTGCTGGTAATCAGCAGGATAGTGATGTACCGGACCAAATACCTCTATGACCTTCGGATCTGGCAGTATGTCCTCTGGTGCGCGGCGGAAATAGTCTCAATCTGCGGGGTATATACCTGGATTACCATCCGGATAGGGGAGATACCTCTGGATATGAGCGCATCCCACATTTTTCTCAAATCCCTCCTTTACGGGACCATATCCCTCGCGGTGCCATATCTCATTTCGGCGCTTGCGCTCTCGCTCGTGGAAAAGGACAAATTCATCCGGCTTATGAACTACAGTAATGTGGTGTCCGATGACCCGGTCCGGACCCCGTCGGAGCAGAAAATAACCCTTTTTGACATCGGGGGCACACTGCGTTTTTCGGTGAAGAAGGAGAATCTCTATTTCATCGAGTCGGACGACAACTACATCAAGGTCTGGTACGAGGACGGCAAGGGTGAGGTGACCCAGTATGTGCTCAGATGCAGGATGAAGACCGTGGAGGAGACATTTCGGGGGAGCAGCCTCGTGAGATGCCACCGCAAGTATGTGGTGAACACCGACCACGTGAAGGTCCTTCGGCGCTCAAGCGAGGGGATTGTCCTTGAAATAGACACGGATAAGATTCCGCCGATCCCTGTGAGCAAGACCTACGAGAAAGCGGTCCTCTCGCATTTCAATTAGTGCTTGTGGCGCTTCTTATAGTCGCGCAGCCGTGAGGCGGACTGAACCATAGCCTCGTCGGTCATAATGGCGCGGGCGGCAAGAACATCCAGCACAATGCACACAAGCGGGAAAAGCGCTGTCACTGAGAACGACATATCGTTCCATACTTTTATCGCATCCACGATTATGAGAATCTGGAAACCGATCAGCACGATTGCAGCGAACATTGCCAGCCTCATCTGGAGAACCCTTTTCTTGAAAGCGAACAGTGAAATGAGGTTTGCGGCGAGGGTGACGATAAGAAGCGTGAGATACCCCGCCTTTTCATAGTACATAATCGTGAGCTCACCTCCCTCCGGTGCGGCTATTGTCGCGAAGCGGGTGAAAAACATCGAGATGAGCAGCGCCGATGCCACGGCGAGATAGAGTGTCTGTAGTCTTTGCCACATAATAACTTAATTTTCTCAAGTATCTAACTTATTTATATATAAACCTTATCCCTCTAATCAAACTCTCAAATCCCACGCACTTTTTTCCTCGCACATACCTCCCCTCATTTTTATCTGAACCCCCTGCACCCCCTGTCAGGGGGATTTTTT
>CAVAMP010000102.1:0-3093 GCA_963589825.1 Flexilinea sp.
CATCTATTTTTATTTGAAGTTTTTTTTAATTTTTTGTTCGGGAAGCGCGGCGCTTTGTTGCTGTGCGGCAAAGCGCCGCGCTTCCCGCCATTTTTAATCGGATACAACTTTGGCTCTTACAGAACAGCTCCCCGTCTATAGGGACGTATACAAACTCATTCAAATGGTCTTCGCTTTCACGAAGGATTTTCCGAGGGAATACAAGTACTCTCTCGGTCAGGATATGAAACACGATGCCCTGAGGCTTGTCCGATCCATATACCGGGCGAACCGTTCGGAGTCAAAGAGGGAATGGCTGGAGGACTTCCTTGACGATTTCGAGATTCTGAAGCTGGAGATTCGCCTGTGTGTGGATCTGCATCTTCTGACTCTCAGGCGGCAGTCGGAGGCGGCTCCGCTGCTGGAATCGATTGGAAAACAGGTTACAGCTTGGAAGAATGCCGGAACGCGTCGCCCCAGGGAGTGACGCGGTGAGCAGCAATTTGTTAAAAAGGGCAGATGGACTCTTTGATTGAAAACAACGGGGAGTTATGCAGGTTGAGCCGTGGCTCCACGGCGGCATCATTAACTCATCTGCATAGATGGTCGTCCACTGAGAACAATAGCAACAACGCATACAACCTGAATTTCAGTTCTGGCAGTTCAAACAACAACAATAAGAACAATTCAAACAAGGTGCGTGCGGTTCGAGATTTTTGGCAAACTGATTTATTCCACCAGCCCATTCCCTTATCCGATTTTTATTCGGCCTACGAGTCGTGCCGTAAGAAAAAGCGGCGCACGGCGAATGCCGTATCCTTCGAGGTGGATTATGAACACAACCTTCAGATGCTTTACGAGGAGGTGAACTCCGCCCGCTATGTCCCCCGGCGTTCAATAACCTTCATAATTCCGCGTCCCGTCAAGAGGGAGGTTTTTGCCGCAGATTTCCGCGACAGGGTCATCCACCATCTTCTCATCGACAAACTCAATCCTTTCTTTGAAAAGAACTTCATCTACGACTGCTACGCCTGCCGGGTGGACAAGGGAACTCAGTTCGCCGTGAGGAGGGTGGACCGTTTCATCCGCAGCTGTTCGAATAATTATTCCTCGGACTGCTATGTTCTAAAGCTCGACATTTCCGGTTTCTTTATGCATATAAACCGAAAACTTCTATGGAAGCGACTGGAGGCCTTTATCGATGAGAATTACACAGGGCTGGACATAGAGGCGATAAAATATCTCGCCAAGACTACGGCTCTTTTGGACCCATCCCGCAACTGCATAGTTAAAGGCCGCCGCAGTGACTGGGACGGACTTCCCGAGAGCAAGAGCCTTTTCCATTCGCCGCCCGACTGCGGACTTCCGATTGGCAATCTAACCTCGCAGGTCTTCGCAAACTTCTATATGACTCCCTTCGACCATTATATGAAGCACACACTCGGCCTGAGGTATTACGGCAGGTATGTGGATGATTTTATAGTGGTTCATCCCGACAAGGCATTCCTTCTTTCGCTCCTTCCGAAGATTTCCTCCTTCCTTTCTGATGAACTGGGGCTTACTCTCCATCCGAAGAAAATATACCTTCAGCACTATTCGAAGGGCGTGAAGTTTCTTGGGTGTGTCATAAAACCGCACAGAAAATATATTGCCGACCGCACGAAAGGCAATTTCTACCAGTGTATGGAGAAATACAATGCGCTTGCGAAGGAAAAGGGGTGTGACCGCAGGCTTCTTATGAGTAAATTCCGTTCAAGCATAAATTCCTACCTCGGTCTGCTCCGGCACTATTCAACCTACAAAATCCGCAAGAAGGAAATCTATCGCCACCTCTCCCCGTGGTGGCGGAACCGCATCAACCCGAAGCGCTGGTGCAGGAAAGTGGTAATCTGAGTTTCGACCGATACGCAGACAGAGCCGTAACTCCGTGAATTTTGGAGTTACGGCTCTGCTTTTCCCGCCGAGTCGGGAAATCTTTGTGGAAAATTCGTTATCTTTGCAACGCTTGGTGTTCAAAAATGTTATTCAGATGAATGTTGACAGATTATTGGAGAAGTATTTCAAAACCTCGGAACAACCTGTTTCTATTGAGGTTTTTGACTCTGATTCTATTTTTGGAGTATACTCTGACATCGTCAAACTTCTGAATTCACACAGCGAGATAGAACTCGGTGTGCTACAGGCTCTCAGTTATTGCTTTTATGAGGTTTTGGACAATGTCCTGACACATTCCGGGAAAATTTGCGGGACTGTGCTGTTGAGGTATCTGAAGGCTGACAATGTCATTCAGATTCTCGTGGCGGATGATGGAATAGGAGTACAGAAATCCCTTTCCCAAAATCCAAAATTCCGGGATGTCTCTGAGGAAGAGGCGTTGACGTTGTGTCTGAATGACACTGTTACAGATGGGAAGGGAATGGGATTCGGACTTTATTCGACCGCGCGGCTGATACATAACGCGGGTATTCGTCTTGACATACATTCCGGCAATTCGGTGCTGAGTTATGACGGGATTTCCATTGTCGTAAAGAACTCGGATTTTTGGCAAGGAACAATTGTATATTTTGAAATACGCTCCAATCGTGAAATTGACCCGAATGATGTCGTGGACGGCAGAACTGATTGCGCTGAGCAGTTTAATGAAACCTTCATACAAGACGGAGATATAGATGATTTGTGGTAAATTTATTGACTGATATTGACTATGACAACAGTATTCAAATTTTCTGAATTCGGGGAGAATCTCGGGACACGAATTCTCGGAGAAAGAGCGCGGGATCAGTTGTTGCCCTTGATTCAAGGTTATGACAAGGTCGTGCTTGACTTTAGCGGGGTGAATGTCGTGTCAAATTCATTCGCAGACGAATGCCTTGGCAAACTCCTGCTTACGATGAGCCTGGATGACTTGAAAAGCAAGACAACTTTTGTCTCAGTCAATGACTTTGCAAAGAAGAACATAGCTGTGGCTCTGAAACGGAGACTTATGTCGGCATAATCTTGACAATAGATGTATAATCACCAATGAAATAATGCAAAAGGCTGAATGAAGGCAGAGCCGCAACTCCGTGAATTTTGGAGTTACGGCTCTGCTTTTCCCGCCGAGTCGGGAAATCT
>CAVAMP010000103.1:0-3030 GCA_963589825.1 Flexilinea sp.
GCCCAGGCGCTGGAGCGCCGTGCGGAGTCTTTGAAGGGGGAGGCTTGTGTTGATAGGGAAGATGGAGCACCAAGTGCGGCGGAAAAGTCCGCATCAGCGGACCGCCCGGTCCGGGTATTTCTGTCAGCGCGAAGCGATGTCAGAAATACGGAAAGGAGGAAAGGGCGCAGGGGTTTGGGGATATGCCCCAACTATAAAAGTCACGGGAGGGGTGTATACAAAGGTGAGGATTTGGGAGAGGAGAACAACGCGGTAGACCGCTTTTTATTCGGCCTCTTTCTTTACCTTTGCTGGGATGGTAAAAGCGTTTGAAGGCAGGGTCACTCCGGAGCGGAAACCGCTCATTTTGTATTCGCTGACGGTGCCGCCGAATTCGGTGAGCTTCATATAGATGAGGTTGCCGTCGGCGCGGCTGTAGCTGAGCTTGATCTGAGAATAGCCCCTTGCCGCCTTCTTGCGGGCCGTGATGGTGACATCCTTCGTGCGGGCGAAATCCTTCACCGTGATGTCCGCATCGTTCTCGTCAGCCACCTTCTGGGTCTCGCCTTTTACGCAGTTAATCAGCGTTGCCGCCATACTGCGCATCGGGGCGTTCTTCGTGGTGTCGAAACGGCGTTCCTTGTCGCCCTGACGGCTGTATACAGCGTTGCCGGAGATTACCATCAGGTTCTCGGAAGGGGCGGCGTAGTGGAGCGCGAGACTGCCCGGCTCCGCGTAGTAAATCTTGCCCTTGGATGTCTCTGCGGCCGCCTTTGCCGCCGTAGTCTTGGTGAGGGTGAAGTTTGCCTCAAGCCCCTTGGTCTGGGCGCTGAGGGTGACGGCGAGCAGAAGCGCCGCAGCGATGGAGAGTATTTTTTTCATATTCATAATTTGGGTCCCGCCAGTGCGGGACTTGGGTTCAAAATGTTTTCTTCACTAATCCGAAATCCGCCTCAACCGCTTACCGTGAAAGCCTTTTCTGATAGAAAGGAATCCTCAGAAGCTGACGGAAAAGGAACGGCTCGATGGAGTAGGATAGCAAGATTGAGGCCGACATTCCTATAATGGAGCTGATTCCGATTGATTTGATGGCCGGATGGACGGCGAAAAGCAGCGAGCCGGTGACAACGATGAGAATCATTGCTGAGAGGCCGATTGCGGTCTTGTGGTAGTTCAGCATCTCGGTACCCTTGCCGGAAGCGGCTGCGAGAAGTCCCTGCATCACGAAGATGCTGTAGTCCACTCCGATGCCGAAGATGAAGGACGAGATTATGATGTTGATGAGATTGAACTTGAGTCCGAAAATCCACATAATTCCCTGCACAACATACCAGCTCAGGGTCATCGGCAGGAAGGCGATGAGGCTCACTGCGAGGTTCCTGAACGAAACCAGAAGCACGATGAAAACGAATGCCATCGAAATCCAGAGGATGGTGTTGAAGTCGTTGTGGATGATTTCCACCATATTGCCGGTGTAGAAGAACGGATCCACCACGAGGGAGCCCTCAACCGAGTCCACAGCCTTGTTCACGGCCATCTTGTCGCCATCGGCCATAAGGGCGGAGGTGAACACCATATAGGTGCCGTCTGCGGATTTTTCAACGAAATTCGAGAGAATGGACTCGGGCACGGCGCCGCTGTCATAGATGCTCTCGGGCTCATATTCGGCCTCGCAAAGAGCTGAGAACGGAGCGAAGAAATCAGGCGAGAGATTTTCCTCCACTGCGGCCCTTGAAAGTCTCTCTTCGGTGAGTGAAAATCTTGTGCGTGACGGAGTTATCTTCTCAGACCAGTAGTTGCTCCAAAGGTCAATCCTGTTCTGCTGCTCGTCTTCCGGGATGAGGAAAACCCCTGCGGCATCGGTGTATTTCTTCACAATGCCTTCGTCCCTGAGGGAGTCCAGCTTTGAGAAAAGCGCGCGGTTGCAAAGCAGAGCCGAGTCAAGCGTGGAGCCGGTTGCGGCGTAGTACTGCGAAGACCATCCGCCGTTGTTCTCGGCGTTGTAGATTGCCATCGCCTCCTTCACCTTCGGGCTCGTGTAGTTGATGTTGCGGAGGTTGCTGTCAAACTCCGGAGCCGGCAAGAAGAGGCAGACGAGGGTTATGAGGGCTATCGTTCCGAGCACCCACGGATTTCTGTCCAGAGGGAGGGAATTCACCTTGTCGAAGAAGCGGAAGGCTTTTTCGGAGCGGCGGTTGCTCTCCGGGGAGAAGAAATGCGGGAGGAAAATCAGAGCGAAAAGCGTCGTGCCGATCATCGAGAACGAGGCAAAAAGGCCGAAGTCGCGGAGAAGGTCGCTGGTCGTGAAAAGCAGTCCGGCGAAGGCGCCCACCGTGGTGAGGCATCCGAGGAAAACCGGCGTGGACTCGTCCCTGAGCACTCTTTCCGGGTCGTTGACATATTTATAGTGCGTGATGACGTGCAGGCAGTAGCTAAGAGCCACTCCGAGCACCACAGCACCGATGCCGATAGCCATCAGCGACATACTCCCCTTGATCCAGTACATCAGCGCAAGGGCCGAAAGGGCTCCGTAGGCGACTGGGGTAAGGAGCAGAAGGAGCGAAGACTTGTTCTTGAAGAAGTAGGCGATGAGAAGGATGATAAGAAGAAGGGATATGCCAACGGTCATCACGAGGTCGCCCTTAATCCTTCTGGAGTTGTTCGCGCTCATCGCCGGGGACCCGTGCATATAGACGGAAACTTCCGGGTGAACCGCCTCGAAATCAGAGATTTCGCCCTCAATTATCTTGATGAAGGACGAGGAGGCGTCAGAGTCCATATAGTCGAACGCAGGGGAAACGAATGCCATCACGACATTGCCGTCCTGGGAGAAGAAATGACGGTTTTTAAGGGTCATCCCGAATTTTGCGGTAGCCGCTGCGGTGGAGTCCTTCGGCGCCGAGGCGTTCTCTGCGGAGGCATTTTCAGATGCCCCATCCGAAGCCTCGGAAGCATTGCTCTTGAGGGCGGAGCCGGTAGCGTCAGGGAAGCCTTCTTTCAGAGAACCGAGCATCCCGTAGCGAAGCCCGAGCGGGTCATATCCCACCAGCA
>CAVAMP010000104.1:0-2986 GCA_963589825.1 Flexilinea sp.
TCGGCTGCATCGACTCCTGGGCCGCTCTCCCGCGCGAGGAGTACCGCATCCAGCCGCACGAGATGACGTTCAACTACACGATTCGCCCAATCGAAAATTAAATGTTAACACGGAAAAAGAGGAGGACCAATCGGTCCTCCTCTTTTTCCGTAAAATAATCCCCCTCTATAATCTGCCAGTTTCCTAACTTGCGACCTTGTTAGAAACCACGTCAAAATGAAAGTGCAGATGACATTCCTTTCCCTTCTGATAGCCGCTCTCTCGGCCGCCGGCTGCTCAAGCCCCGAGACTGAAATCCTTAGCCCCTATTCCGTGATTGAGGAGCCCTCCCGGACCCCTTCAGACCTGCTGGACCGTCCCGCAACGGTGTTCGCCTTCAGTGAGGACAGGTGCGACTGTGTGCGGAGCGAGAACTGTCTGGGGAACATTTCGTCGCTCGGCGGCGTAGCAAAGGGAGACAAAATCGTTTCGGTGGTTTACTCCGATGCAGCTGCTGTGAACTTCTCGCTGCTTCGCAAAGGCTCCGCCCCCGAGGCGTATGAACTCAATCTCTATCCTTCTGACGGCTTCCCGACTCCCGAAATCTGGTACGCGGTTTCCACCTCCCAGGGCGAAGGCACGCTGATTTCCCAGCTTCACCAGCCCCTCACTTCCCGGATTTCGCTTGAAATAGTGAACACCCGGTCCGACATTCTCGGGGCATCCCTTCTCGCGCCTGCAGAGTCCGACACCTGGAACCTCTACAGCGGGGCGCTCACAACTGTGGAAAAGCCTGTTTCAAAGAAAATCAAGGCCGGCGAAAGCCTCACCCTGATGCCTCAGGCGGACAATGTCGAGGGCTGGACTCCGACTCTCACCGTAGAAACCGACGGAGGGAACATTTACCCTTCGCTTCCCGAGTTTGAAAAAGTGGGCGAAGGACAGAACATAGCCTTCACTCTGGATTTTAGCGGCTACACTGAAGGTAAATACACCGTTTCTTGGGAAATTACCCAGATTTCGGGAGGCAAGACCATCAGCAGCGGAAGCCGTGACGAGAGCGTTCCTGCAGGGCTTAAAAACGGCTACTACCGCGTCTCGGTGCTCACCGACAACGGCTGGGAGGCTCTCTCCGTACACAAGACCCTTTGCTCGGATTCTGCAAAACACGGAAAAATCTGGAACGACTGGTCCAACTCCAAGGCTCTTCGCGACACTATGTCCTACTGCATCTATCAGAGCGACTTCACCTCGGCCCTTAAATTCCGCGTGAAGAACCTCCGCTCCACCTTCTCATCCGTTGCCGTACGCCCTTCAACCTACGGCATATCAACGACAAAGGTGGACGCGAACACGGTGGAATTCACAATCCCCGCATACGGAAAGCACAAGGTCAGCGTCGAATTTGACGGCGACCGCCAGCACAACCTCTTTCTCTACGGAGTGAAGACCGACCCGGACAAGCCCACAAAAAGTTCCGCCAATGTAAAATACTACGGCCCCGGGGAATTTGACGCGGGGACAATCAACCTCACCGCAGGACAGACCCTCTACCTCGACTACGGAGCGAAGGTCTATGCCAATGTAGTCGCGAGCGGCGCCAACATAACCATCGCGGGCGCCGGCATCCTTTCCGGGGAGAAAATGACCCACTATGGCGACAGCCAGTACAGTTGGGGCGGTTTCCTTGTGGAGTGCGGCACCACTGACAACCTCAAAATCAAGGATGTCTCCTTCATCGACGGCCCGGGCTGGAACATAATTGTCAAGAGCAGCAAGAATGTCACCATCGACAACATCAACACCATCAGCTGGGAGCTCAACGGCGACGGAATCGACCTTGTGAGCTGCACGGACGTGGACATCTGCGACTGCTTCCTCCGCAACTACGACGACTGCATCACCCTCAAATGCCGTTTCATCGTCACTCCGATTACGGATATGAGCGGAGTCACAATCAGCCGCTGCCTCATCTGGAACGACTATGCAAGGGGAATCGTAATCGGTCCAGAGGCCGGAAACATCAACTACAGCGGCAGGATTCACGATGTGACGGTGAGCGACTGCATATTCCTTCAGCACAAGACCAGCGGCACAAGTGACCTTCGCGCCGCATTCGCAATCGGTCAGGGCACCGACGGAAAGACCGACCTCTGGAGCGGAAGCCCTGCCCCGACGCAGATCAGCGACATAACGGCCACCAATCTCGTCTTCGACAGCATCGACTACTCCGGCCGCAACATTTCCATCTGGCAGTACGGCGGCTCCACGAAAGTGAACCTCAACAACGTGACATTTAGTGGGATAAAGGTCCTCACCGCTAACGGCAGCGCCTACCCTGCGTTCAACATCAAGACCAACGGTAGCACCGTCACAGGCCTCACGATCAAGAACTTCACGGTGGGCGGCACCTCTGTCACCGGCACCGGCAGCAATTTCCAGATTGACTACCCGGCCAATGTAAGTTACAAGTTCCAGTAGAACATCGCCCCAAATATGAACGAAATAAAGGCGACTTGCCACTTGGTAGAATAAAGACGCATAAAAAAGAAACTCGATGAAAATAAGGACATTATTTCTAGCGGCAGCGACGGCGGCTCTTTTTGCAGCCTGCTCCGTTGACGAGGACCTCAACACTCCGCAGCAGGCGGTTTCCGGTGTGGAGGTGACTCCAAGTTCGCTTTCTCTTATGGAAGGGGCGAGCGCAACTCTTTCCGGCCGCATTCTCAAGTGGAACGCCACGGCTGGGCGCAGCCTCACCTGGTCATCGAAAAATGAAGATGTCGCGACAGTCTCCTCCGAAGGCCTCGTGAGGGCTGTCGGTGCGGGTGAAACAGACATCGTTGCGGAGTGCGGCGGGCAGAGCGCCTCAGCACACGTGACCGTCTCCCCGAACATCTGGATGACCCGGCTTGACGCTCTCGAAAAGCCAGTTTCATTCAAGGAATTTGACAACGCCACCGACACAATCCGCGTAGCCCGCGGAGAGACCGCCACGGCGCAGTTC
>CAVAMP010000105.1:0-2924 GCA_963589825.1 Flexilinea sp.
TAACTGGACAGGGCGCTCAAGGTATCTTGCCGCAAGGTCGCGGTAGTACTGGACGCTTCTTTGCTCCCATCTCTTTCTCTCGCTATGAAGGAATATGGCGCTGTCCGAAATGTCCCCTTTGAGATATTCTTTCCTCTCATCAAGATAAGATTTATAAAAATCAATGATGTCGCAAGGCCGGTTGGCAACTACCCTATAAAGGAAAGGGTGATTGCCCCTGCCGTGATTCTCCGTGATGAGGGAGGCGTTTATGAATAGGCGCAGCAGAGCTTCAAATGATGTTGTGCTGCGTTCCTGGAAGGTGGCAAGGCTTGACTGCATTACCTTGAAGTTCAGTCCGGTCATCTTCTTCTTCGCTTCGCATTCCTGGAAGAAGACGATGTCGGCGGCGATAAAGGAAGCATAGGCTCCGGGCTTGAGGTAAACATAGCTTTTCTTGCCGGGTTTGTTGTCCAGAGAACGAGCTTTTTTAATGGTATCTTCCAATCTGAGGGCGCGGTCTTCCGTTTCTGAAATCAAACTCTCAATCAAAGCTCTCTTCCAATCTTCGAACCGGCTATTGTTTTGATTGTCAGAACCTGTCAGATAGTCGGAGAGCTTTTCCGGGATGTCGGCAATGCTGATATTGTATTGGGCCTTAAGCTTTTGTTCGAGCATATTTTTATCTTCGCTGCTGACATGTTCTAACCGCCCTTCTTTAATATCGGTGAAAAACTTTTGATAATTTGAGACGGTCCCCTTAATGACATTTTCAACTGATTTCCTTTTGTGCTCAGTCGCCAAAATATGGTAGAACAACAGTGCGGGCAGCTCGTACCTGCTGATTGTGCAATCCGCAATTTTCCCGATAACCTTGTATCTCCCGCTTTCGGTTTTGGCGATTTCAGGAGTATAGTCCCCGAAAGAAATTCCGATGTTGTCCCCATCGAAAAGATATCTGACACCGGAGTCCGTTATGTATGGCAGAATCGAGGGGTCATTGTGAGGGGATTCTTCCTCCGTGAGTATCCTGAATCCTTCCCACAAACAATTCGCCTCTCCCGACTGCTTGTCGGAGCGCTCCTTTTCGAATTCCATCAGTCTCCGATAGCCGTTAAGTGGCTCTTCAAGAACTCTAGGCCGTGTTTTCCCATCGATGCAGTGCTTTTCGTCGCGGAAAAGGTAACGGAATTTGCCGGCGTTCACTTGAAACCTGATGGATTTTAAGGCCTGAGTTGAGTCAAGATATGACAGGGCCAGCTGAGCGAACCTGTCGGAATGCCTTTTCAAAAGGAGAGTTTCTCCAGTGTCTGAAGTGATGTTGAAAAGGCTTTTGTCCTCGTCTCCCAGTAAATCAAATATTTCCGAAGGACACTTCTTGAGCTCGTTGAGAATGTCAAGCGCAATTTGAATGTCCTGTTTCTCAACTGAAAGTTTCTTCTCCGGCAACCGGATTCTCATGGCCGTGATGGCCTCAAGGATTAATCTCCTCTCAGAAAGTTTCGGCGGCTTGACATCATTATTGAAAGCATCGAGGAAATGGCATTGGCTCAATAATTCCGTGGCATATTTTTTCTCTAGCAGGAGGCTTGTCATAAAGAGTTTGCCGAAATACGATAGTTTTTCATCGTTGGCGAGTGCGCTTAGATAGTAATCTTTCGCTGCCACCATTTTTCGGGTAGCCAAATCTCTGGCGACAATATCATCAGTGATGAACTTAAAGGAGTTTTCATCAATCATTCCCGCCTGAGCAGAGTTCTTATTGGCTCGGTAGCGCTCTTTTATCTGTCTTGTCGAGATTAATCTGACTTTATCCAAGAACTTGCCGCATTGCTTCTCGGTGCGAGCCTGAGCGATTAATTTGCTCTGCTCCCTGGTTTCAACATACCTGCTATGTGAGTATATGTTGCGGTAGGTGCTAAGGGTGTAAGCAATGTTCCTAAGCTCTTTCCGGATGTCCTCCAAAGTCATTATGCTCTCTTCCGGCTCCAAATGATCATTGACGATAGTCCTTTGTGGGACCTTAAGAAACGGGAAATGTTTTAGAAGGAGAGTCCTGGCTTTCTCTTCGTCTTCTGGAGAGAGAGGTTCTCTCAGGATAGAAAGGAATGGGATATTCTCTTCGTTCGCTTCTCTAGGTGATTGTGCTGGGAGGCATCCCAAAGACCGTGTTATAAACATAAGGGTGGTGAACAGATTATGCCGCGCCATATTCAGGTATGCCGCCCAGTATTTCTGCATTTCGGAATCATTCGGTTGGTTATCAGTGATTCTTCTTTGAATCTCGAGTTGATGAGTGGTCATAGGAAAATGTTTTATTTTTGTGAAAGTTAACCATTATTTAGCAAAAATGAAAGCCAATTTGTTCAGTTCCGTTGTTTCTTTCGATAATCTTTGTGCTGCGTGGAAGATTGTCTTGGCCAAAGATTCTGCCGGAGGTGTTGATAATGTTACACTTAAGTCTTTTGGGCGTAATCTCCGGAGCAATATGGAAAAATTGCAGAAGAGTATTCTTCGTGGAGATTGGTCTCCTCAACCCTACCTTAATGTCAGGATTCCGAAAAAGAATGACGAAGAAAGGACGATAGGTTTGCTGAGCATAAATGACAAGATTGTGCAGGCGTCCATCAAGGCCGTGATCGAGCCGATTCTGGAGAGAACTTTCTCCAAGTCCAGTTATGCTTACAGACCGGAGCGGGGGCATCAGAAATGTGTAAGAAGAGCCATGCACGAAACCAGGCTTCACAAGGATGGTTTCCACATACGCTGCGACATAGACAACTTTTTCGCCAGTATCAACCGGGAACTGTTGATGACTCGGCTGCGGCAGGTAATCAATGATGAGAAACTGTTGCGGCTGATTGATTTATGCATTTCGGTCGGGAGTGTCGAAAAGAGTCTTCAATGGGTGGATAGGGAAAAGGGAATCCCGCAGGGGGCAATAT
>CAVAMP010000106.1:0-2920 GCA_963589825.1 Flexilinea sp.
CTGAAGAACAGCGCGTTCAAGCCGGGAGTTTATGTCATCGATTTCAAACTCACCACTATGGTCGTTGACTCAGAGTCTCAGGACGGCATTTTTGCCAATGCTCTGACAGTGGAAATCGCCTCACCTCCTGTCGCGCTCGAGTTCTCTCCGGCGGAGATAAAGGTGGAGCAGAACAATGCCTATACGAGTGCGGCGCCTGATTTTACAGGTTCAGTCACCGGGCTTGTCTTCAGCCTCAAGGCCACATTCCCTGACACGGACAAGGTCAGCGTGGACGCTTCCACCGGTGCGGTCACTCTTGCCGAAAACAACGGCTTTGCGGTCGGTTCGGAGATTCTGGTTTCTCTCAGCGCAAAGAACGACTACGGCTCACGTGACTTCGACCAGGTGCTCAAGTTCACCGTTGTGGAATATATAGCTCCTATCACCGAATTCTCCTACCGTGACACCACCCTTTGGGAAGGCACGAAGGCTCAGCTCAAGCCTGCGAAGATGGACGGCGACGAGGTTTCGTTCTCGTTCGCGGAGCTTCCTGAGGCGCTTTCCGGAGCTCTCAGCCTTGACCCGTCAACAGGCGCAATCTCCCTTGCAAAGGGCAACAAACTAGCCAAAGGAGACTACACTCTTTCGGTGAAGGCCGAAAACGCGAAGGGCGAGATGACCGCTCAGGTCAAGTTCTCCGTCATCGCCAATCCATACGCCTTCACATACGTCCGCTGGGGCAACAACCTCGGTCTCACTCCTATAGCCAATTATGCGAGCCAGCACCGCGTTTCCACCACCGACCCGGTTGAAATTCCGGTAGTGGAGACCGACATCAAGGAAGGCGTCGCCGCAACCTACGCAATCAAGGGCGGAAGCAACACCAAGTGCGTCGCCATTGATTCCGAAACAGGAACTCTCACCACGGTTCCTTCCACCTTCACAAAGACTGCCGACCGCAGAGCCCACTTCGTTTTCGTGGTTGTGACCACCGGAAAGGGAACCTCAGGCGAGACTTCGATGAAGATTCCTGTATTCTTCGACTTCAATGACCTCAGGGGCGAATACAGAATCGAATACAGCCCGTTTGCAATCCTCTGCAACCCTAAGAACGGAGTCACTTCTCCGGCCCCTGTCATAACCAAGAACGGAGCCGCGCTCACGGACGATGAGGCGAAGGTGATAACTATGGATTTCAGACGTTCATTCAACTACTGGAACCTCAACGGACCATCAGCCCACAAGGACGGCGCTCCGAACGCCAACAAGGACAACTTCCTTTCAAGCGTATGGGCAGCCTACTACAGCGCAATCGGTGCCGCCTACAACTCCGGCTCCCGCGATCCGATGTCCACTTACGGCAGGCCGCTTCAACTCGCAAAATGCTTGGGGTATGTCCGTCAGGAAGATCACGCACTCTATATCGCTCCGGAGAAGTTTGTGGATGACAACGGCTACGCTAACGGCATTTTCACAGGTCAGATAACCTTTGCCGAAACGGGGAAAGACCCTCAGGGCGCAACAGATCCTTACAGACTGTTCCCTCTCTTCGTATGGTTTGATACTCAGTTCTAAAAGCGAAAGAAGATGAAAAACTTAAAATACATATTGCTTTCCGCAGTGGCGGCGCTCCTGTGCGTCACTGCCTTCTCGCAGGAAAAGATAAAGGTGAGAGGAACGGTCACGGACGAGAGGGGAGAGCCTCTCATCGCGGCCGGCGTCTCCCAGGTCGGCACTGACAACGGAACAGTCACCGATGCGAACGGAGAATTTGTAATCAGCGTACCTTCCGACGCGAAGCTCTCCTTCAGCTACATCAGCTATGCAACCCAGGAGGTTGCAGTCGGAGGCCGTGCGACGATAAATGTCAGCCTTACCCCCGACAGCACCATTCTTGAAGAGGTCGTCGTGGTCGGCTACGGCACAATGCGCAAGAGCGACCTCACCGGTTCCGTCTCCTCTGTGGGAGAAAGATCCCTCAAGGACTTCAAGACAAGTTCTGTAGTTGAGGCTCTCGGCGGACAGATTGCCGGAGTGAACGTCACCGCAGCAGACGGCACCCCGGGCGCGGGATATGACATCAAAATCCGCGGCGTGGGAACCGTCAACGGTGACTCCTCACCTCTTTACATCGTGGACGGCTTCGAAGTCTCCAGCCTTGACTTTCTCGCCAGCCAGGACATCCAGTCCATCGACGTCCTTAAGGATGCTTCCGCTGCCGCCATCTACGGCGCGAGGGCCGCGAACGGAGTCATCCTCGTCACGACCAAGTCCGGCCGCGAGGGTCTTCCGCAGATTTCCTACAATGGTTCCGCCTCCTGGAGGAAACTTTCCAAGAAACTCGAGACCATCACCCCGTACGATTTCGTAGCCCTTCAGCTCGAAACCAACCCGACAAAATATGGCGACACCTATTTCAAGGCGGGAACTGATGCCGACGGCAATCCTTACGAGTTCCAGAGCATCGAGGACTACCGCAACTTCGAGGGTATCGACTGGCAGAGCGAGGCGTTCCGCCCGACCTGGTCCCAGAGCCACGACGTCAGCATCCGCGGAGGCGTTAAATCAGCCCAGTACACCATTTCCTACTCCCATTTCGACGAGGACGGAATCTTCGTGAACAGCGGCTACAAAAAGGACAACGCCCGTGTGAAACTCCGTCAGGACATCACCAAATGGCTCGTTCTGGACGGCTCTCTGAACTACACCAACACCCGCCGCACCGGCATCGGAACCAGCGGCGGACAGCTTGCGAACCTCATCTCCTACAGGCCTGTCGGAGGACTGAGCGTCAGCCAGTACGACCTCCGCTACCTTATGTACGACCCGACCGCCCAGGCCGAGTCCAACTTCGACTCCAACCGAATCAATCCGATTATCCAGGCTGAGTCGACGGATGACACGCGCAAGTCTGTGCAGTGGATCGGGAATATGGCCC
>CAVAMP010000107.1:0-2887 GCA_963589825.1 Flexilinea sp.
TCCGAACTCTTCATTGAGGATCTGGACGATTCTCTTGCCCTTGATGGCATTGGCGTGTTGACCAGACGGCGGAATTCTTCCATCGTAAGATATTCTTTGTCAGTCTTTTCCGTTTTAATATCCTCAAAGAAGTCGTTAAGGTTCTTGTCGAGGATTTTGTCCACATACGCCTGCTTGAGGATGGAACGGAACGTTATGAGGTAGCCGGCAGCGGTGTTTCTTTTGATCCGCTGGCCGGTGGAGTGGTTGACGGCCTCATTGAGCAGGAAATCTCTGAAATGCTTGCACATCACTACGCTTAGGTTTCTGAACTTGCAATGTCCGCCGCAGAACTCAACGAACTGTTTGTAGCAGGCATCCCACTTGGTATGCCTTCGAGCTGCCTCGGTGCGGAAGTATTCGAGGAAATCGCCTTCCTTCAGGCTCTTGTCGAGGAATCCGAACTCTTCATTGAGGATCTGGACGATTCTCTTGCCCTTGATGGCATTGGCGAGGTCTTCGATTTCCTGATTGTATTTGCGCTCCGCGGCATTCTTGGGCTCTGCAATAAGATACAGATTCAAGTTTTCCGTCCTCACCGTCTTGCGGGTGCGGATGTTATAGTAACGCGGGCAGAAGACCAGACGGAGAGAAATCTTCCCGTTCTTGAGCGGCCTGCGCTCCAGTTTGACATTGGTATGATTCGACATAATTGTTGCGATTATGGATTATTTAAAGTTGTTGCAATGGATTGTTGTGCTTTGTGTGCAGCACTGCGAGAAATCGGGTGCAAGTATAACGCTTTTTTGCGCTTAAATCAGTGGTATTCAGCCCCGGAAATGAAAATTGATATTAGTTTGATAACTTTATCAACCATTATTTTCGGAGGAAGGGAGCGAAATGAACCGCATAGCCGCGTCGTAGTCGCTTCGGCGGAACTTCACGAAGCGCCCGGTCTGGACTCGTTCGATGCTGTTGTAGCGGAGAACATTGTAGACCTGGTCCCTTGTCTGACCATATTTCGCCATTGCCTCCTGGACGGTGTACCACATTTCCGGCGGGCCGCCTCCCCGGATGGTGTCAAAGTGGATCTTGGAGTAGTAGGTGACATTGTGAACTTTCTTCCGGGGGATGTTGTAGTCGCTGGCGATGTCATAGACTGAGGTCAGCGCGAGGCCGTATTTCTCTTGAATCTCTGCCGCGGTGTACCACTCAGTGATTTCAGGATGACTTTCAGCGGCTCTTTTCCGGAAAAGCGCTCCCACCTCGTCCTGATAGTAATAGAGCCGGTTCTTGTGACGGATGGAAGTTATCCCGGAGCCTTGAAGAATCTTGTCAGCACCGGCAAATGAATAGCCGTATTTCTCGGCGACTTCCTTTGTTGTGGTGTAGGCTCTCGCGATTGCCGGATTAATCACCTGAGACGAGTCGGAGAGGGGAGTCGCTGTCTGTTTCTGCGGGGTGGTCCGATAAGGCGGGGCATTATCGAAGGCTGCGTCCACATCCGTCCTTCGGATAAAGGTTTTTCCTCCTGTCTGGATGACCGGGAATAGTCCCTTTTTGAGATAGTTGTAGGCAGTTGAACGGCATACGCCGAGATAATCCGCCAGCAGACGGGGAGTAAGAACCTCTGAATCCCTTCTCAAAGCCTTTTGCTTGACGGCATTGTCAGTATCAACAATCCCTTGAGTCATTTCCCGGAAGCGCTGCTTGTTGGCAAGTGACGCACACCGTTTGGAGCAGAACCTTGTGCTGCTCTTCTGCGCAGTGAATGTGGCTCCACACCACTGGCAAACCATTCCTTTGTAAAGCATCTTTGTCTAAATTTTGACTAAATTTTTGTCCATTCGTGTACAACCGTGTCCAATGATGTCCAACTGTGTCCAGAAGGAACAACGACCTCGGTAACATCAGTGGAAAATTCCGTCTGGAAGGGGACGACGGTGCCGATTTGTGGCTGAAAGATGCTTAAAAAGCCCCGAAATTGCACGTCCGGCCGCTCTGAAATAAAAATGAGAGCCACCGCCAAGTGACTCTCATATAATACTTTACGCTTGAATTAAAGCATTGCCGTTTAGCTGTTCACTTCCCGATGCAGAAATTCTTGAAGATATTCCCCAGAACTTCGTCGGGGGTGACTTCGCCGGTGATGGAGCCGAGGTGGCGGAGGGCCTCTCGTAGGTCCTCGGCGAGGAGGTCGGGAGTGAGGCCTGCGGAGAGGGATTTCTTGACCCTGTCAAGGGCCGCGGCGGCTTTCACGAGAGCCTGGTAGTGCCTAAGATTGGTCACGACGGTCTGGTCAGAATCCAAAGCAAGGGCTTTCTGAGAGTCAGAGAGCTGTTTTTTCAGGTCATCAAGCCCGAATCCGGTCTTGGCCGAAATATAAAGCTTAACTACCTTCTCATCAGGAGATGAAACGGATTTGTTGATTAGGCTAACATTTGTGTTATCACCCCAGGTGTCCACTTTGTTCAGCAGAACGATCAACTTTTGCGAATGAATGTCCAGTTTTGAGACGATGTCAGAAATCGAAGCATCGTTCTCTTCCTCGGAAGCGGTGACATCGAGCAGGGCGAGCACCACGGAAGCCTCGTTCATCTTCTTGTACGACCTCGTTATGCCAATCTTTTCAACCTCGTCGGAGGTGTTGCGGAGTCCGGCGGTATCGATGAAACGGAACATCACGCCGTCGATCGTCATCGTCTCCTCGATGGTGTCGCGCGTGGTGCCGGCGATGTCCGAAACGATGGCGCGGTCGTCTCCGACAAGGGCGTTCAGCAGGGTGCTTTTCCCGGCGTTGACCGCACCGACGATCGCGACCGGGACTCCGTTGCGCAGTGCGTTTCCGTACCTGAAGGAGTCGGTGAGTTTATGAATATGCCCGAGCGTCCCGTCGAGAAGTCCTGCG
>CAVAMP010000108.1:0-2865 GCA_963589825.1 Flexilinea sp.
GACACAGAAAACGCCGCGGCGTGAAATAGAGAAGGCAATAGCGATTAAAAATGAATATTATGCAGACAAACAATCACAAAATCGTTGATTATGATGCTGTCCTTGACGGCGAATTCGGTGCGCAGGGAAGTGCGGAACGTGCAGCTGCTGAAGAGAGAGCCTATAATTTTTATTCCGGACAAATTCTTAAGGAGGCAAGACACGATGTGAAGATGACCCAGAGTGAGCTCGCCAGGAAGATAAATTCATCCAAATCGTATATCTCCAGGATTGAGAAGGGCACAATAGTCCCGAGCGTCGGAACATTTTACCGCATAGTTAACGCTCTTGGAATGAGGGTTGAAATTGTTGCCTGCTAATTTTGACGGAAATTTGATATAAAAGATGAAAAAAGTAGCGATACAGGGTTACAGGGGGTGCTTCCACGAGCAGGCGGCGCGCCTTTTCTATGGGGGGGAGGAGATTGAAATTTCGGAGTGCGCGACATTCTCCGACATTTTCCGCGAACTCTCCTGCGGCGGGGCTGATGCGGCGGCAATCGCCATCGAAAACACGATTTCCGGAGGACTCATCCCTAATTTCGAGCTTCTGAGGGCCAACCCCTTCAAAATAAAGGGCGAGGTGTATATTCCTATCCATCAGAACCTTATGGCTCTTCCAGGGCAGAAGGTGGAGGACATACGCGAAGTCCGCACCCATTACATGGCAATCAACCAGACCCGCCAGTTCTTCGAGCGCAACTGCCCGTGGATCAAGATGGTGGAGTCGGAGGATACGGCAAAAAGCGCCATTGACATCGCTCGGGAAGGGATCCTGGGAGTCGGCGCAGTGGCCTCGGAGCTGGCGGCCCGGCAGAACGGCCTGGAAATCCTTGCGCCGAACATCGAGACCTACAAGCAGAACTTCACCCGTTTCCTCATTCTTGACGATAGCCTCTGCGTGCCGCGCAGCACCGTCAACAAGGCCTCGCTCTGCTTCACCCTCCCGCACAAGCCGGGGTCCCTGGCGCAGATCCTTACGATTCTTTCGTTCTACGATATGAACCTCACCCGCATCCAGTCCCTTCCGATTCCGGGGCAGGAGTGGCAGTATTTCTTCTATGTGGACATAAAATTCGCCGCATACGCCCGCTACCGCCAGGCTCTGAAGGCTGTCCGCCCGCTGATGTCGGGGCTCAACATTCTCGGCGAGTACTGCTCGAAGTAGGGGCGTAACTCGTCCCGGGGCGTAATCCCGAAAATCGGGTTTCCCAAGTCCGCGGAATTTGCTAAATTTGCGGGATTTTTGCGGGTTCGGGTGCCTGGGTAGAGGATTTATAGGCCGCGGGCATCAGTGTCACCGCCTTTATGATTTTGCGGGTTCGAACCGCATTGAAAATGGTTTTACGATGTCAAAGGGAACAAAAAAGAGTTTGATTTTTCTGGTGGGGCTAGTGGGGCTCCTGATTGGGGCCGGTCTTGCGGTGACCCTCGGGGCGGCGCTTTCCAAGACGGGGAGCAACGAATACTGTATGAGCTGCCACTACCACGACGAGGCGGACGGAATGTGGAAAAAGTCCGAGCACTGCAACAGCCGCAGCGGCGTCACAACCGACTGCACCGCCTGCCACCTTCCGCCGCGCGAAGACGGATATTTCGCCTACTGGGCCGCCAAAATGCGGATCGGGGTGAAGGATCTCTGGATGAAAATGACTCACAAACCCGATGAGATTGATTGGGAGGCGAAGCGGACCGTGGAGCACGCGAGCATAATTGTCTACAACTCCTCCTGCGAAAAATGCCACACAAACCTCTTCCCTTCGGGGATTTCAGACGAGGGCATCACCGCGCACCTTTATTATAACGAAAACTCCCGCAAACTGAATCTCCAGTGCGTCAGCTGTCACCTCGACACCGGGCACGAAATGCCGGGATATACCCACAAGAGCCTTTCGGGGAAGGTCTCCGACCCGTTGGATTCAGGCGTGAAATATACCGGGGCCGCTACGGTCACTTCCTTTGAAAACTTCACCGAGACCGTCCCCGGCACAGGCGCGGCCATCTCTATGGTTGCCGTTCCGGGAGGAGAGTTCCTCCTTGGAAGTCCCGAGAACGAGCCGCTCAGGGGCAAGGATGAGGGGCCGCAGAAGAGAGTGCGGATTTCTCCGTTCTTTATCGGCGAGACCGAGGTGACCTGGAGCCAGTACTGGGCTTTCTACAACGAGACTATGTCCGAGGGCCGCACCCCTCCGGCAGCGGTGTATGCGAACAACAGCCGTCCGGATGTGGACGCGGTGAGCGGCCCGACCCCTCCTTTCGGCTTCCCTGACCAGGGCTGGGGAATGGGCGAGAGGCCTGCAATTACGATGACCCACTACGCCGCCGAGACTTTCTGCCAGTGGCTTTCTCTCAAGACCGGCCGCCACTACCGCCTCCCGACCGAGGCCGAGTGGGAATATGCCGCAAGAGGAGGCACACAGGGGGCATATTTCTTCGAGGGCAATCCTAAGAAATACTCCACCGAGAGTTTCCGCAGCCGTCTTTTCGGAGCCGACACAACCCTCATTGCGCGCTACATCGTCTATGAGGGGGACAGCGCCGGGAAAACCGCCGAGCCTTCCTCCGTGCAGGCCAACCCGTGGGGTCTGAAGAATATGCTGGGAAACGTGATGGAGTATTGCTCTGATTATTATGCAGAAGATGCGTATTCCAAGATTTCTGACGGGCAGGCTGACCCTCAGGGACCGCAAAGTGGAGCGGAATTTGTAGTCAGGGGCGGGGCCTATTGCGACGATGCCTCCTTGGTGCGCTGCGCCGCAAGGAGCCATACGCTTCACGACGAGTGGCTCCGCACCGACCCTCAGAGCCCGAAGAGCATCTGGTGGTA
>CAVAMP010000109.1:0-2575 GCA_963589825.1 Flexilinea sp.
TTTCAGCTTCCCGTTATCCTGAAAATGGATGTCGCTATAGTCGAATTTCGGAGTCTTTTCCATTATTTCTGTACTTTATCGAAGTAAGTGTCCGGTCTCTGAGGATCGAAAATCTCATTGCAGTACATAACTGTCACGAGGTCTTCGGTGTCTGAGAGATTAATGATGTTGTGGGTGTAGCCGGGGAGCATTATGACGGACTGGATCTTGTCACCGCTGACTTCATAGTTCAGGACCTCGTCAGTGCCTTCCTTTCGGAGCTGGATGAGTCCGTGGCCCTTGACCACTATGAACTGCTCCCATTTGCTGTTGTGCCAGTGTTCACCTTTGGTGATGCCTGGCTTGGAGATGTTGATGCTAACCTGACCACAGTTAAGGGTGTGGACCAGTTCCGTGAATGAGCCGCGGGCATCAGTATTCATTTTCAAATCAAATATAGCCTTCTCTTTTGGTATATAGCTCAGATATGTGCTATAGAGTCTCTTCGCAAAAGAGTCTGCCGGAATCTCAGGAATCGTCAGAGTCTGAGGCATATCGTGGAACTGATGAAGGAGGTCTACTATCTGGCCCAGCGTTGCTTTGTGAGTGATTGGGCAGTAACAGTAACGACCGTTTTCTGACGGAAGAACCTCTAAGCCTTCGAACTCGCAGCGGTGTTCGTAGCCGGCAAGTGCGCCAATCATTTCATCCACAAGGTCATCGATGTAGAGGAGTTCGAGTTCTACTGCAGGATCATTAACCTGAATCGGAAGGTCGTTCGCTATGTTGTTGCAGAAGGTGGCGACTGCGCTATTGTAGTTCGGGCGGCACCATTTGCCGTAGAGGTTCGGAAAACGGTAAACCAGAACTTTCGCCCCTGTCTCTGCACCGTACTGGAGGAAGAGATCCTCACCGGCCTTTTTGCTGCGACCATATTCACTGTTACCGAAGCGGCCTGTTAGACTGGCCTGTTGGGAAGAGGAGAGCATCACCGGGCAGGTGTTGCTGTGTTTTTTCAGTGTGTCGAGGAGCGTAGAGGCGAAACCGAAATTGCCTTTCATAAACTCCTCGGTGTCCTTCGGGCGGTTCACGCCGACAAGGTTAAACACGAAATCACACTCAGCACACCAACGGTCAAGTTCCTCAGAAGTGGAATCGAGATCATACTCGAATATCTCATCGATGGAAGGCTTCTCCGCTGTCCCCTGCCCTGCGGCGGAGAACGGGTACCATCGGGCCTTGCCGTCCCTGATGTTCCGGAGCTGCGCGCAGAGGTTCTTGCCTACAAAGCCTTTGGCACCTGTAACTAAGATTTTCATAATGAGCTACTTGGCAAGGTTTGCAATTCCGTTCAATTCATTCTGGATGTATTCGAGGGCGGCAATCTTGGCCTTTGTTTCCTCGAGATTCAGACGGCGGGTATTGTCGGAATTGAACTCCTCTATGGTCACCGCGCGGCGGTCACCCTCGTTGAAGAATTTGTCGTAATTAAGTGAACGGTTGTCGGCAGGGACGCGATAGAAATTGCCCATATCCTCAGCCTTTGCGCACTCCTCTTTGGTCAGAAGGGTCTCATACATCTTCTCGCCGTGACGGATTCCGATGACCTTGATGTCCTCTTTCTTGCCTCCGAAGAGCTCACAGACGGCTTCAGCCTGAGTCTGGATGGTGCAGGCGGGGGCTTTCTGGACGAGGATGTCGCCGTTCTGTCCGTGCTCGAAAGCGAATAGAACAAGGTCTACGGCCTCTTCAAGGGACATTATGAATCGTGTCATCTTGGACTCGGTGAGGGTGATAGGGTTACCGTGACGAATCTGGTCTATCCAGAGAGGGATGACTGAGCCGCGTGAACACATCACGTTGCCGTAGCGGGTACAGCAAATTTTCGTCTTGCCAGAGAAGCGGGACTTGGCGACGGCGATTTTCTCCTCGATGGCCTTGGTGATGCCCATAGCGTTTATCGGGTAGGCGGCCTTGTCGGTGGAGAGGCAGATTACCGCACCCACACCGGCTTCTATGGCGGCTGTGAGCACGTTGTCTGTGCCGATTACATTTGTCTTCACTGCCTCCATCGGGAAGAATTCACAGGACGGAACCTGCTTCAGAGCGGCGGCGTGGAAGATATAGTCAACTCCTGGCATCGCGCTGCGGCAGCTTTCTAGGCTGCGGACGTCGCCGATGTAGAATTTGATTTTCGAAGCTACGTCAGGGAATTTTGCCTGGTATTCGTGGCGCATATCGTCCTGCTTCTTCTCATCGCGAGAGAAGATGCGGATTTCTTTTATATCTGTGGCTAGGAAACGGTTCAGCACGGCGTTGCCGAATGAACCTGTGCCGCCGGTGATCATCAGGGTTTTATCTTTGAAGATGGACATATTTTTGTTGGGTTATTTTCTTGGTATGTTAGGGCATTTCGACTGGGGCAATGGCCGTGGGGTGCTTAAGTGGTTTCGACAAGCTCAACCACCGCACGGGGGTCTATTTCTGTAATGGTGCTTATGTGGTTTCGACAAGCTCAACCACCGCACGGGGGTTTATTTTCGCTACTTATCTAGGGCTTCGTACTTGGAGTGGTTGGACTTAAATTCCGGCACCA
>CAVAMP010000110.1:0-2564 GCA_963589825.1 Flexilinea sp.
AAGGCCCTCGATGGTCTTTGTCACATCGCCGATTTTCCATCTTCTGATGTCCCAGTAGCGGTGTCCCTCAAAGCAGAGCTCAACCCTGCGTTCGTTGCGGACGCGGGCCCTGAACTCGGCCTCTGAAAGCCCCGCAGGAATCTCCGGAAGGGAATACACGGCGCGAAGAGTGTTCAGAGCCGCACGCGGAGAAACGGTGTAGGAGCCGCCCTCGAGCGAGCCTGTGAAATCAGGGTCTTTGGTCGCCTCGAAAAGCGCCTCGGCGTAGTTGAGCCAGACCTCGGCATAGCGGAAGAGCGGGTAGATGTGCTGATAGCTTATGAGGTTTCCGGTGACGAAACTTGTGGCGTCCTGGATGTATTTCCTAAGGTAGAACGAAGTCGGAGAGGCGTTGTCCTTGGGCGCTCCGTTCTTTCCGCCGTAGAAAGTCTCCACTGTCTCGCCCTTGAATGTGTCTCCGTTGCAAAGCACCGCATCCGCAAGGCGCGGGTCTCCGCTCTCGAAGCACTCCACAAGGTTCAGGGTCGGGCAGGTGCCGGAGTTTCCCCCCTCAAATCCCACAGGGAAATTGTTGGACTCGTAGGTGGAGGAAGTGCTCTCGCGGACGCCGAAAATAAGGTCCTTGCTCTCGGAGTTGTATTTCTGGCTCATAAGAGAGTAGCGGAGCGAAGTGGTGCAGTCGGCGATTATTTCCTGGGCAGCCAGGGCCGCCTTCGCATATTTCTCTGTGGAGCCTGAAGGGTTGTTCAGAGGGCTTGCCGCATAAAGAAGCACACGGACGCGGGCCGCCTGGGCAAAGCCCTTGGTAACTCTTCCGAGCTCGGAATAATATGTCCCGGAATAGGTCTCGGGAAGGTTTTTCGCGCACTCCTCAAGTTCGGAACAAATCCATTGGACGCTCTCCTCGTAGGTTGCTGGAACGAGGGAGTTCACCTCGGAAGTGGCGAAGGTGCGGTCCGCGATGATTATGTTCTGATAGCGCTTCAAGAGTTCAAAATGGAAATATGCCCTCAGAGCCCTGGCTTCCCACGGGTAGTTTTTGAGCTGCTCAATGTAGTAGGTGTACTGCTCGTTCCATTTTGCAATCTCAAAGTCCTCCGGGCAGTTCTCCAGAAGGTAGTTGGCGGCGCGGATGCCCTGGTAGTAGTGAGCCCATTTGTCGTCCGCCACATTGTTCGAAGACCAGCTGCCGTCGTAGTATTTGCTCAGGGTGTCGGGGCTGTTGGCATAGACCGCGTCGTCGGTGGCGCACTCCCTGAAAGAGTAGAAGTCGCTTTCAAGGTAACCATAGACATTGGTCATCACCTCCTTCACCTTGTCGAAGTCGCTGAACTGATATTTCTTGGTGTGGTACTGGCTCTCTCCGAGTTCAAGGTCTGAGCAGGAGCATACGGCCCCCGCAAGAGCGGCGCCAAGAGCAATAATTCCTAATATCCTTGTTTTCATAATTTCCTCCTCCATTAGAAATTGACCTTCATTCCGACAGAGACTGTGCGCGCGGTCGGATAGTTGAAATTGATGGCCTCGGGGTCGAGAATCCTGATGTGGTCGACACTGAAGAGGTTGTTGCCGCGAAGGTAAACCCTCATTCCGGTCATCTTCATCTTCTCAAGGGCGCGGCGCGGAAGGTCGTAGTAGAGCTCCACTTCGCGGAGTTTGAGGAACGCTCCGTTTTCCGTCCAGAGGCTGCTTGCGAGGTAGTTGTTCTTGTTGTCAAGGGAAGTGAGGCGCGGATATTTCACTCCGGTCGTCCTCCCCTGGGTCCAATAGCTCTCGAGATAGTGCTTCGAGATGTTCTTGTCACCTCCGTAAAGCGGCTGGTAGATGCTTGAGAGCGTGGTTTCGACCGTCGAGTTCCCGACTCCCTGGAAAAGGGCGCTGAATCCGAGACCCTTCCACTCCAGCCCGAAACTGAAGCCGTAGTAAACCTCAGGGAGCTCGGCCGAGAGCTGATAGCAGCGGTCGTAATTGTCGATTTTGCCGTCACCGTTAAGGTCCTTGTATTTCACATCTCCCGGTTGCACGCTTGCGAAGGTGTTTTCCGGAAGGTCAGGGTAGAGATTGCCATTTGAGTCGAACTCGTCAGCCTGGTAGAATCCGTCGGCGACAAGGCCGTAGAAGCGCCCTATCTGTCCGCCCTGCTCGTAGAGGTAGGCGTAAGGCTGGTAGGTCTCGTCGATGCGGTCGATTCTGTTGCGGGCGAATGAAACCGTTCCCTTCACAAAGTAAGAAATGTCCCCAATTGTCTGGTTCCATCCGAGGGCGGCGTCAACTCCCCAGTTTGTTGTCTGCCCGTTGAAAGTGTCGCTCGCACCTATTCCGAGGACCTCCGAAAGGGTGCCTGTTGCCTTTGTGCGGATATACTGGCGGCGGTTGTAGAATCCGTCGATTTCGCCGGAGAGGCCCTTGAAGAGTGTGAAGTCCAATCCCACATCAGCCTTTGAGTCGAGTTCTGGCTGCACTCCGACTGATGGGAGCGAGCCTTCAGCCGCGCCGTTAGTCACCGTAGGCTGAACGAAGATGTAGCTGTTTCCGGTGCCGTTGAACTGGATGTCCATATCATA
>CAVAMP010000111.1:0-2493 GCA_963589825.1 Flexilinea sp.
GTCAACGAATGAGTTGAGAACGGACTGTTCAGATAGGATTACCTCTTCCGAACGGATATTTTCCGAACTAAAGCCCGATGTGGCGAATGTGAACAGAAATATGACTGACAGGGATATATGCGGAAGTCGTTTCATTTATGAGAGTGCTTTATGGTCTATTGGAATGACGAAATATGACGGATTCTTATTCGACATCGATTTCGAACTTCCTGTCGGAAACGAGAATTTCGAATTTGCCTGTTTCGAAATAACGCTCTCCGCTGTCGGTCACATAGCCGAGGTCGCGGAGACGGTCGGCCTCGAAACGGAAGGTCTCGGTTGCTCCGGCCGGGATAAGGCGCTTCTCAAAGAATTTGAGTTCCTTGTAAGGACGCGTGATTGTGCTGACAGGGTCGCTGATGTACCAGAAGACCGTTTCCTTGCCGTCACGGGAGCTGTCGTTGGTCACATCAACCTCAAAGGCGAGCGGCGAGTCCGAAACCTTGCGTATATCGCCGTAAGTGAAGTGCGAGTAACTCAGACCGTGGCCGAACCAGTACATCGGTTCGCGGGGAATGTCCTGATAGAAGCCCATAAACGGACGGCTTGTGCGGCGGCGGTTATAGTAAATCGGGATTTGTCCCGATGAGTACGGGAAGGTTATGGAGAGCCTTCCTGAAGGGTTCAGCCTGCCGGAGAGTATGCCGGCGGCCGGCTTTCCGCCCGAGATGCCAGGCTGCCATAGCTCCACAATAGCGTTTGCAAGGGGTTCGAGGCGGCAGAGCTCAAGTGGACGGCCGTTGTTCAGCAGAAGGACAATCGGCTTGCCGGTCTTCTTTAGTTCGAGAGCGAGCCGCTCCTGAATCTCCGGAAGGGCAAGAGTCGAGCGTATGCCGTTCTCACCGCTCCAATGCGAGAGTTCGCCGAGGCAGAGTACCACGACATCGGCGCGTCTTGCCGCGGAAAGAGCCTCAGCGAAGCCGCTTCTGTCGTCACCCTCGAAGTCGCAGCCCTTGGCGTAGAGAACATTGTCGGAGCCGAACTCGTCAGTCATTGCCTTATGGAGCGTGATTATCTCCTCGGCGAGAGGATGACCGCCCCACGAACCGTTCTGGCCCCAGATATCCTTAGCCATAGGCCCGACAAGGGCTATCTTTCCTGACTTCCGTCCAAGAGGCAAAACTCCGTCGTTCTTGAGCAGCACGGTTGACTCCTCGGCAAGGCTCATCACGGTCTCACGGTCCCCCGGGATGGTGAAGCGCTCCGATGGCGAAGTCTCTGGCGCATAAGGGTGCTCGAAGAGTCCGAGTCGGAACTTGAGCCTCAGAATCCTGCGTACAGCATCATCAACGGTACTTTCACTGACCTTGCCCTCGGCAACAAGGGAGGCGAGGTTGTGGTAGTAGCACAGGTCCGCCATATCCATATCAAGGCCGGCATTGGCCGCTATCTCGGCACACTGTCTATGGTCGGCGGCGGCACCCTGATAGACAAGCTGCTTCACCGCGTCATAGTCGGAGACAATCATCCCGTCCCAGCAGAACTGCCCCTTCAGAACATCTGTCAAGAGGTAGCGGTCACCATTCACGGGAAGACCGTTGATGGAGTTGAAGGAACTCATAACCGTCGCCGCCCCTGCCTCGATTCCGGCTTGATAGGGAGGCATATAGGTATTCCAAAGGGTCTGGCGCGAGATTTCGGTAGGGACATAGTCGCGGCCGCCCTCGGAGGCCCCGTAGCCTATGTAGTGTTTTATGCAGGCGGCAACCTTCGTGGTGTCGGAGATGTCGTCACCCTGATAACCGCGCACGGAGGCGGCACAGAAAACCGAAGCGGCATAGGGGTCTTCTCCGTACCCTTCCGCGCAGCGTCCCCAGCGTCCGTCACGAGCAATATCAACCATCGGAGAGAATGTCCAATGGATGCCTGTCAGACGGGTCTCGCGAGCGGAGATTGCACAGGCGCTTTCGACGAGCCCAGGGTTCCACGAGCAGGCCTGGGCCAGAGGAATCGGATAGGTCGTGCGAAAGCCGTGGATGGCATCGTAGCCGAACAGAACAGGGATTCCGAGACGGGTTTCCTCAATGGCACGGCGCTGCATCGCGTTGATTTCGGTCGCGTCCCTAGCGGCGTAAGTGATGTAGCTACCAAGCACAGGCTCCGCAGTTTCATTGCCCAAATTATTGACATTCAGGTTCTCGCCAAGCGTAATCTGGCTCATTTGGAGAACTTTTTCCTCAAGCGTCATCCTTGACAGAAGATCCTCCACTCGCTTTTCCACAGGCGCATCGGCCTGTTTATAGAGAGGCATCCCGGCCTCATTACACGAAAGAGTCACGAGTGCGGCGCCAATAAGCGGAACAAGTCTGAAAAATGTCGTCGCGGAAGAAAGAGTATATTTGCAAATCATTATATTAAAAATCATTACACTCGAATTGAGGATTTATTTTCAGATATGACTATTTCAATGTGAAACGGACGGTTTGAAATATGTCCTCCGACGATGTTCCGAAC
>CAVAMP010000112.1:0-921 GCA_963589825.1 Flexilinea sp.
TGCGCAGACCCTCTCCTCCTCCGCTCCCGAGCGCGAGGACAATGAGGTCGTGTGGACGGACCTTAACGGGACACGCATACCCCTTCCGCCAAAGGCACACCCGAGGCTTTATCTTCGTAGCTGCGACATTCCTTCGCTGAAGGAAAGGGTAAAAACTCAAGAAGGCAAGGCAATCATCTCCAAACTCAAGAAGGCCTCAGTTCCCCGCAGCGCCGAGGAAGAGGCCGCAGTGACCGACCACGGTTTCCGCTACTATGCCCAGATGAGAGGAGTCACATCCCGCTCGCAGCTCGATGCCCTCGAATACCTGACCGAAGGCAACGCCGAGAAGGCCGACAGAGCCATTGCTGCGATGCTCGACACGCTCAAGGCCACGAATTTCGGGACGAAGAACGACCTTTCGAGGGCCAGCGGCTCGATGCTTATGACAGGAGCCATCGTCTATGACTGGTGCTACGACAGGCTGACCCCCGCCCAGAGAGAAGAATACATCCGGGAATTCATCCGCATAGCGGGCACGATGGAGTGCCATTACCCTCCCAAAAGGGACGAAAGCGTCACCGGGCACGGTTCCGAGTGGATGGTGCTGAGGGACCTTCTCTCCTGCGGCATTGCGATTTACGACGAATATCCGGATATGTACAACTGCGTCGCCGAGATGATATTCTCCGACTATGTGCCGGTGCGCGACTACATCTATGAGGGGCACAACTATCATCAGGGAACCGGCTATGTAACAGTGCGTTATCTGAACGACCTGAACTCGCTGTGGATTTTCGACAGGATGGGCGCCGGGGAGATTTACTCTCCCGAGCAGAGGTTCGTTCTCTACGATTTCATCTATCGCCGCCGCCCGGACGGACAGGTGCTGCCCGCAGGGGATGTAAACCCTGCAAAGAGAACGAATCCACAGTCATACGC
>CAVAMP010000112.1:931-2412 GCA_963589825.1 Flexilinea sp.
GTCATACGCTATGCCGGCGATGCTTGCGGCAAGCTACTGGAAAGATCCGCTCCTTATGTATGAATATGAGCGGAAGCCGAGTGTCGAGACCCATATGCTCATCCTCGAACTGCTCTGGAGAGACTTCTCTCTGAAGGGAAAATCGCCCGAGGGACTGCCGCTTTCAAGGTACAGCGGAACACCTTTCGGGTGGATGATTGCAAGAACGGGCTGGGACGGGGACTGCGCGATGGCCGAGATGAAGATAAACGAGCATTATTTCGGCAACCACCAGCACCTTGACGCCGGCACATTCCAGATTTACTACCGGGGGCCCCTTGCCATTGACTCGGGCTCATATCAGGGCTCTTCCGGAGGCTACAACAGCCCCCACAACAAGAATTACTTCAAAAGGACAATCGCCCACAACTCCCTGCTTGTATACGACCCTTCGGAGAAATTCGCTTGCTGGAACTACGGCGGGGCAGACAAGACGGAGTTCGCACGAAATGACGGCGGACAGAGGATGCCGGGGGACAGATGGGAGAGCTGCAGGAGTTTTGAGGACCTTCTGAGCGAAGAATACACAGTCGGAGAAGTTCTCGCCCACGGCTTCGGGCCGGACGCCCAACGGCCGGAATGGACTCTGCTTCAGGGAGATATTTCGAAAGCCTACAGCAGCAAGGTGGAATGTGCGAGGCGAAGTTTCGTGTTTCTGAATATGAGGGAAGACTCGGAAGATGTCCCCGCAGCAATGGTTATTTTCGACAGAGTAAAGTCCTCGGACCCGTCGTTCAGGAAGTTCTGGCTGCTCCACAGCATTGAGGAACCTCAACTCGGAGACTCAGAGTTCACTGTCTGCAGGACCAAGAACGGTGACAGCGGCCGTCTTCTCTGCTCCGTGCTTCTGCCAGAAAAGGATAATCTTTCGCTTTCCAAAGTAGGAGGCCTCGGCAAGGAATTTTATGTTTTCGGAGAGAACTATCCGAATTTCGCGACTACTCGCCCGGACCCGTGCAACGAGAGAGGGGCGTGGAGAGTGGAACTGAGCCCTGCCGAACCACGGCAGGAGGACTGCTTTCTCAATGTGATTCAGGTCTCCGACAGGAGCACTAAGAAAAACCTGCCGGTCTCAAGGATTTTAGGCGAGAAGGCGGAAGGGGCGATTGTTGGAGAGAGAGCCGTCGTGTTCAGCAGCGACTGCGGAAGGACATCCGAGGGCTACAGTTTCGAAATTTCGTCGCGACAGGCAAAAGCTCACAAGTGCAAAAAGTTCAGCCTTCTTCTCACAGGTCTTGAAAGCGGAGAATGGATCGTCTCAAAGGGAGGAAAATCCCTCGGAAAGTTCTCTGTGAACGAGTCCTCGGGAACCATCTACATCCAGAACGCCGGCTCCGGCAAATATTCAATCACACCCGCCCTATGACTTCAGATTTGTCCCCCGCAGGAATAAGAAAAATATCTGTCCTTGCACAAGTTGGCAAGGCTTCATCGCTTCTGGC
>CAVAMP010000113.1:0-2383 GCA_963589825.1 Flexilinea sp.
ATCCAGAACAAGGCGCATCAAGACGAGATGCAGCAGATGAAAACGCGTTTTTTCATAAACATTTCTCACGAGATGCGCTCCCCTCTTATGCTGATAATCAACCCGCTTTCGGAGATGATTGCCCGGTGCAACGACATCTGGATGCGCCGGCAGCTAAGCTACCTTGACCGCAACGCACGGAGGCTTCTTCATCTTGTGAACCAGCTCATCGACTACCGCCGCGCCGAGCTCGGTGTGTTCCGTCTGAGCGTAAGGGAGGAAAAACTGTTGAAGCTGATCAAGGAGAACTGGTCCTACTACGAATCGATGGCGAGGAAGAAAGGGCTTAAATACAAGATGGAATCCGACCTCGGAGAAGCGACAGGGTATGTGGACGCCCAATACATCGAACTGATACTCAACAACCTGCTGTCCAATGCGTTCAAATACACCGAGAGCGGAAGCATCTGCCTTTATGCGAGTGTGGAAACAGGAAAACTTGTCCTCAGGGTTTCCGACACCGGTGTCGGGATTTCACAGGAGAATCAGACGCGCATATTCGAGAGGTTCTTCCAGGTGGAAAAGGACTATGTGGGCAGCGGAATCGGACTTTCGTTGGTGAGCAGTCTTGTCGAACTGCACCACGGCACGATAGAACTTGAAAGCGAACCGGGGAAAGGTTCGACTTTCACGGTGAGGCTTCCCGTCGGGAAAGAAAGCTACTCCGCTGAGGAAATCGGAGAGGGAGCGGCGGACGGAGCGAATTCGCCGATGAAGGACGCATATCTTCTTGAGGATGAGGTGGAAGAGAACAAAGAAAGCGCGGAACAGCCTTCAGAGGAAAGCGGAGGGGTGATTCTCATCGCAGAAGACAACGCTGAAATGGCCTCTTACCTGAAGGACGCCCTTTCCGGAAAATTCGAGATAATCCTCTCAGGCAACGGCGAAGAGGCGCTGGAGGCTCTGAAGGCTCTGAAGGAATCGAAGCCAGATCTTATAATCACGGATATGAATATGCCGGTTATGGACGGGGTAAAACTCTGCACGGAATTAAAACGGGATGTCGCGACTTCTCTCATCCCGGTTATTATGATTTCTTCCAGCACCGACTCAATGGACGAACTCTCCGCGCTTAAGGCCGGGGCTGACGATTTCCTTTCAAAGCCCTTCCCTATCAGTCTTCTTCAGATTAAAATCCGGAATCTGCTGCGGCTGAAGACACAGCTCTCGGACAGGGGCGGGAACGACGCTCCTGGAATTGACGGACAATGGGTGGCGCTCTCCTCATACGACGAGCAGCTGCTCTCAAAGGCCACGGAGATTGTGACCCGGAATATGGACAACGCGGATTTCTCCACAGCGGACTTTGCTTCGGAGATGGGGATGTCGCGCTCGAGCCTCCACCTGAAGCTCAAGTCGCTCACGGGCGAGTCTGCCCTCGATTTCATACGCCGCATCCGCTTCAAGGAGGCCTGCCGCCTGTTGAAGGACGGCAGGTACTCCATCGCGGTCATCAGTGATATGGTCGGATTCAACAGCCCTTCTTACTTCGCTACCTGCTTCCGAAGGTATATGGGATGCCTCCCGACCGAGTGGGTCAAAAGAGGTTAAATAACAGTGGATTGCTGCGTTACTCGCTCTTTCCCCTTCCACACTTATGGAGACTACGGGATGGCCAGGGTGTAAGTCTTGGTGCCGGCTTTGACCTGAAGTTTCGAAGCGGAGGTGTAAGCGGCCTCTATCTCGGGGGCGGAGGATGAGCTCTGGACCGGATAGATTACCGTTATGAACCTCACCGGAGTCGAAGCGTCGCTCTTACCGAGGGAGACGGCGCAGCAGTCGCGGCTTGTCTTCACCCCGATATTGTCCGAGGTGTAGGAAGTGCCCGTTGTGGCGCTCCAGTCTGTCGAAGCCTCCAATCCGTTGAAACAGAACGTTTTGAACAGCATATTGTTTCCGTCGGAGAATGTCGTTGCGGCAGTATATGCTCCCTCGGAAGTGGAGAACGAAACGGTGCAGCCCGGGCAGAAATGCCAGTGGAGGGCGACATCGCTTCCTGTCGCGGAACCGATCGCGGCATCAGCCACGACGAAGAATCCTCCGTCCTTGACACGGAACACCGTCCTTTCGTGACGAAGGGCCGAGTATGACTGGTTCTTGCTCCTCACAGCGTCATAGACATCCGTGTGGGCCTCGCCCGCAAACACTCCATTCATCATATCGTCTGCAATCGTAGCGCCGCCGTAAGTGAGGGTGTTGTGCATCGCAGTGGAACGGAAAGCCGTCCTCTGGGCATTGTCGGAAGCGCTGCCGCCGTAGGTGTAAACTCCGGCATCCGGCAGGAAATTGCGCCCGTTCCTGTAAAGCGACACGGTGCCGTTGTCGCCCTGGCAGTGCCACCACC
>CAVAMP010000114.1:0-2288 GCA_963589825.1 Flexilinea sp.
ACCCGGATGCTCGCAAGCTGCAGACGAGGCCTGTGCCGGTGGTGGGTGGTCTAGCGGTTTACTTCGGGCTGCTCGCGGGGATGATGGTGGCGGCTGTTTATGGGCATTTTTTCTGCCCTGAGGATTTGCACATCTGCCTTTTCCCTGTGCTGGTGGCTACCGGCATAATGCTTTACACCGGGGCTATGGATGACATTTTGGGGCTCAGCCCACTTTCCCGTTTCGTGATTGAAATCGGGACGGTTCTCTGTCTGGTCTACTCCAGCGGGATGTGCCTCGACACCTTCCGCGGGATGTGGGGAGTGGGGGAGTTCAGCTGGTGGATTGCCGTGCCGCTTACTGTTGTCGCAGGAGTGGGAATAATCAACGCCGTGAATATGATTGACGGAGTGAACGGGCTTTCGAGCGGGCTTTGCTTCACCTGTTGCATTCTTTTCGGCGTGGCTTTCATCAAGGCTCAGGATGCTCCTAACGCCATTCTGGCCTTCGCTATGGCGGGCGCACTCGTGCCTTTCTACATCCATAATGTCTTCGGCTCGCGGTCGAGGATGTTCATCGGCGATGCAGGGACTATGGTTATGGGCGTACTGATTACCTGGTTCGTTATCTGCCTTCTGAACAAGGAGAACCGGACTCCGTACTATGTGAATATGACGAGCATCAATATGATTGCTTTCGCCCTTGCGGTGCTTTCCGTGCCGGTTTTTGACACTCTTAGGGTGATGACGTTGAGGGTTTATCACAAGAAGAGCCCGTTCCATCCGGACAAGACCCACCTCCACCACGCTTTCGTGAATGTGGGCATAAGCCATTTCATCACTTCTTCGGTGGAAATCGGCCTGAGCCTTCTGATTACGGGAATCTGGGCCGTGAGCGTAGTCTTGGGCGCAGGGCTGGATGCGCAGCTTTACATCGTTGTGGGCAGCGCAATCTTCTTTGTCTGGGGGACATACGCGTTCCTTCGCTACCACGCCCGCAATCACACTGAGTTTATGCACAAGATCAGCGGTTACAGCGTCCGCACCCATCTCGGACGCACATCCTGGTGGAAGGCTATCACTTCCTGGCTGGATTCTTTCGTGGATTTCCCGATTCCTGGCGCGGATGCAGTCGGAATTGACGAGCACATCAACCAGATTAGCGAGGTGAACTACAAGGAGGTGGACCGCAAGGCGGTGCTTGCGTATATGAAGGGCAAGGCAGAGGTGCACGTGGACGACATAATCTCCAACAGCGGCGCGGACCGGCTGAGAGTCTATGCGATTCTTTTCGAGGAGGAGCAGGCGGGATATGTCGTGGTGGTGAAGGCAAGCCAGTGGGGAGCGCCGGAGATTGTTTCGCTCAAGAGTGAAGTCTAGGGCTCTTGTGGAGGCGTTTTGCGTTTAGGATAAGGGGCTTGTGGAGAAGGTTTATATATAAGTCGGATACTTGCGAAATTTAAGTTGGAAGCTTATGGATTATAAAGAAATTGACAGGAAACGGATTATGGATTATATCGCTTCAAAGGGCGGGGAATGCCCGGTGGCGGATATAATCGCAGAAAGCGGGGCTGAACCGCTGAGGGTCTATGCTCTTATTTTTGAGGAGAGTCAGGCGGGCCATCTTACATATTTGAAAGAGTCTCGGCTCGGGGCTCCGGAGGTCGTTAAATTGGCGTAGGTATGGATTCGGAGAAGAAGTCGCCTTCGCTGAGGTTTCTCTCGGGGACGGAAGAAATTAAGGCAGGGGACGCTTTCGCGAGCGACTCCCGCTTTCTTGACGAGTTGTCGTCCAGAGCCCGTGAGTCGGAGCGCCTGAGGATGCATTATGACCTTCGTGACACATCCGAAGACGGGAGTATGCGTATGTTGAATGCGCTCGAGCCGGGAACTGAAATCCCCATCCACCGCCACAACGACACCAGTGAGGATGTTGTCTGCCTGAGGGGCTGCGTGGAAGAGGTCCTTTATGACCCGCAGGGCGCGGAACTGTCCAAAGTTCGTCTCAGTCCTAACCTCGGTGTGGTCCACTGCCATATCCCGATGGGCGTGTTTCACACCTGCCGTTCCCTTGAAAGCGGCTCTGTCATAATAGAGTTCAAGAACGGCCGCTATAATCCCCGCACCACGGAGGATGTTCTCTAGCCCTGGGCGGAAGCGGATGCTTTTTCGGCTTTGTGCGGCTTATTACCCGCAGATTTTGCGGATAGTAAGCCGCAAATTGTTACTTCCGGCGTAGGGCGGGGGTGTTTTCCAGTTCGCTGCGGTCGGCTTTGTCGTCAATGAGGAGGGCGGGACGTTCGCCTGCGC
>CAVAMP010000115.1:0-2063 GCA_963589825.1 Flexilinea sp.
CGTGCTGGCCTCAGCCGCGAATTTTTCTCTTCCTCCAACTCCGCCTCGGACTTTGTCGGCGTAGTCTCTCTGGAGAGCCTTGCCGAAAAGATTGAGGGCTCTTCCTATTTTACTTCGGATGAAAAAAGCGAGATTCTGGGGATTCTTTCGGACCGGTTTCTGAGCGACGAAGACAAAATGCTGACTCTCCGCTCGCTGGAAGGCGGGCGGTACTGGAAAATCCTCGCTGCGAAATACTTCCCGGCGATGCGCTCGTTCAGGGCGATAGTTCGCGTGGTGGAAGAGGAATCCCTTCAGGAAGTCACTCCATCGAAACAGCTGTGCGGCAACAGGGCCGTCGCCCCGCTGCCTCCTCTTGCGCGCCGGAGCGCCCCGAAGGACACAACTTCAGAAAATACAGTTCAGCAGGAGTGGAGCCGCAAATTGACAATTAAAACCAACGCGCCTTTCTGGGCGCTGATGATAGCGAACGGGGGAGTGGAAATTGACTTTACACAGAACCTCTCGTTCAATCTGCCTGTGTATTTCGGCAGCCTGGACTACTTTACAAGCACAGTGAAGTTCCGCACCCTTGCGCTTCAACCGGAGCTGCGGTGGAACTTCAGCCGGCCGAAGGGACTTTTTCTCGGGGCGCATTTCAGCCTTTGCTACTTCAACTTTGCCGCGAACGGCAACTATCGCATCCAGGACCGCGGTGGCAACACCCCGATGCTTGGCGGCGGCCTCACGCTGGGTTACAAGCTTCATTTTCCGAAGAATCCCAAGTGGGGCGTGGAGTTCGCCCTCGGAGCGGGAGCCTACCGCTTCGACTATGACCGTTTCGTCAACGAGGAGAACGGTCCTTATGTGGACACTGTAAACCGGACATATATAGGTCTGGACAATGCTTCGATAAGTTTCTTCTATGAGTTTGACCTGGGGAGGGGGAAGAAGAAATGACTGGTTTGATTTCAAGGTTCAGGGGTGTCCTCGGCGGGGCAGTTGCGTCGCTGCGGGTACTCAGTTGTTGTATGTTGATTATCTTTGGCACATCCTCCTGCAGCGTTCACCAGTGGCCGGACGAGTCCACTCCTGCAGCCTTGAAACTTTATTTTGTCTTCTCAACCGAGCTTCCTCCGTATCTTACCGTGGACTACGAGACGAAAAACTCCGCCTCCTCTGAGTCGGAGCAGGACTGTTCGTTCCGCTACACCGTGAAGTTCTACCCGCGCCTTCCCGACGGCACTTTCAGCCGCACCGAAGCGGGTGACTATACTCTTGTACTTACAAAAGACGACCTGTCGGACCTTAACTACAGCGCCGAGACCCGCCTTCCGGAAGGGGAGTGGCAGGTTCGCTGCTGGGCGGATTATGTGGGTAAGGGCAGTACGGATGACCTTTTCTACCGAACCTCCGACTTCTCCGCCATCACCCTCCCGGAGCCCCACGCCGCGAACACTGACCGCAAGGACGCGTTCCTTGGATGTGCTGAAGTAAAACTCCTCCGTGTCGGTTCTCAGCAAACTCCTGTCACCGCCAGGCTTGAGATGGAGCGTCCGCTTGCGAAGTTCCGGTTCATAGCGACCGACTTCGAGGCTCTGGTCACGAAAGTTATGCGGGAGAAGATGACAAACGAGGAGTACGCCGAGTGGCTGCACGCGATGCGCCTTGAGAAGGAGGCCCGCGAGGCCGCGAAGAAAGCCTCAGATACGGCCCCTGACAACTCCTGGAGCCCCTCGAAAGCCCCGGGCTTCAATCCGTCGGACTACTACATCCGTTTCTACTACACCTCCTTTATGCCGTATGTCTTTGACATATTCGCCAACAAACCTATAGACTCTCGCTCCGGCGTCCAGTTCGACTCGGAGTTCACCCCGCTCTCAGAGGACGAGGTGCTGATGGGCTTTGACTATGTGCTTGTGAACGGTCACGAGTCGAGCGTGACGGTGCAGGTGGCCCTCTACGACAGGGCGACGGACAACCTCCTGTCCCTTTCCCCGACAATCTCGGTTCCTCTGATGCGGAGCAAGCTTACGACGGTGCGCGGCGACTTCCTCACCCTCAGCACGGGCGGCGGAATAGGC